>JBILLU010000026.1:0-25478 GCA_044375915.1 Phycisphaerales bacterium | reverse complement strand
CTTGTTCAGGAGTTCGTCTTCGCGATACTGGGCCACGCGGCAGAAGACCGTGTTGGCATACGTGATCTTGCCGTAGAGATCGGTCTTGCTCACGATGATCTCGTGCGGCTCGAATGTGCGTTCGACTCCGGTGAGCGGCCGCTCGAATCGCGACATGACAACCTCCGAGAACTAGACGACCTGCGGATGCGATACTCGCACGACGCAGATTCGTCGGTTCGTCGAAGATGTCTATTGAATGACCGCGCTATTGCGGAACAACCGCTCGTCTGAACTTTCCGTTCGGGAAGATTCGGCGGGGACCCTTGCGGTTGCGAACGTCCGAGATCACGGCACGATCTTGACCACGCTCACCTGCTCCACCAGCAATTCATAGATCATCTTGACATCGTCGTCGCCGAGGCGGACGCAGCCCATGGACTTCTGCTGGCCGATCGAGTCGGGCTCGATGGTGCCGTGAATGCCGTAACCGGTGATGGTCTTGCTTTCGCCGATGCCCTCGAGGCCGAGCCAGTACTCGCCGATCGGGTTCTTGGGGTCGTTGGCGCCGAACTTCTGGCCGGTCTGCGGGTTGACCCAGGGCGGATTGACGAGCTTGCTGCGGGGGCGGACCACGAAATTGCCGAGCGGCGTGCTGTTGCCGGTGCCGAGGCCGACCTTGAAGGAACGGATGTAGATCCAGCTCTGCGGGTCATCGGGCGAGCCGTGGAAGAGGTCGAGGCGGTAGTCGCCCTTGCTGACGACCGCGTGGAACGGGCCGCGGACCAGCTTGATCTTCTGGCCGACGCGGAGCGGCTTGTCCTTGAGCCCGTTGATGCGCTCGATGAGGCGGTAGTCGACGGCGAGCTCGCGGTTGCGGGTGATCCTGATGAGGTTGTCGCCGCTCTTGATGGCGTATTCCTCGCTCATCGGATCAGCGGGGTTGATCTTCGGGGAGAAGAGCAAATCCTGGCTGATGGGTCCGAGCTTCTGGCGAATGCGTTCGCGGTCCTCGCGAACGGCATCGCTGTGCAGCAGCGCCTTGCTCAGGATCACGCGGGCCTGGACGAGATCGCCAGCAGCAGCCTTCTGCTCGCCGGCCTGGATGAGCTGCATCACTTCGCTGGTGCTTCCCGTCGGGGTGAGCGTACCGGGCTGCGGAGCGGTGTTGCCCGGAGCCGCAGCGGGGTCCGACGGCCTGTTGTCGCCGGGCGTCAGGCTCGTGCCGTTGGGCGGCGTGTTGCCTCCGGGGCTTCCAGCGGGTGTGATCGTCGGCGTCAGGTCCTTGCGGGTCACGTCCACCGAACCCGGCCGGCCGGAGGCGTCACTCGTGGGTGTCGTCGTCGGAGCGGTTTGGGGCGGAGTGCTCGGCGATGACGCCGGTGTGCTCGTGGTCGCGTTGGTCGGAGCGGGCGACGGGGTCGGTGTCGTCGCCGCCGGCTGGGTCGCGGTGCTGGCGGGCTCGAGCGTTTCCTTGATCGCACGGGTAGGCGTCGGCGTGCTGGCGGCGAGGGCCCGAGGTTGATCCGTGGTCGCTTCACTCGGCAGAGTGCCAGTCGTGGACTTGCGGTTCACGAACGAGACGATGCCCCAGATCGTGCCCGCGACGAGGATCAACGCCGCGGCCACGCCGACGACGAGCTTCGCGCCTCCCGAGGCGGCGTTCTTCTGGTTCAGGACATACGACCGACCGATCTCGGTCTGGCGTTCGGTTTGGGAAGGAAGGGCCATCAATCAACCTCCGTGCAGATCAAGGCTTGCCGCCTTGGGAATCGCCATATCGACCAATCGTGCCGAGCCGCCCCACAGAGCAGGCCCGCGTCACGATCCGCCGCAGGAAACGACGCGGCGCTCGGTCACGAGAAACCGCACCGGCACGTCCGTCGCGCCGGCCGGGATCACGTCGCGGACGGTCGCTTCAGGGCAGACCCCGGCGACCACCGCCCGCAATCCCGGGCTTCTCAAGAAGCGATCATAGAAACCCGCGCCCCGCCCGAGGCGGCGGCCCGAAAGGTCAAAGCCCAGCCCCGGCGCGAGGATCAGATCGAGTTCCGCCAGCTCGATCTTCGCCAACCCCTCGCGCGGCTCGGGCACGCCGTGGCGACCCGTGACCAGATCGCCCGGCCACTGCACCAGCGCAACCGGCGTCATCGCCCGGTGCACCCAATCCACGCGCGGCACGCACACCCTCTTGCCGCTTGCGAGAGCGGTCCCTGCCAAGCCGCCCAGATCGATCTCGCCGTGCATCGGGGCAAAGAGCATCACCGTTCGGGCTTCGATCCACCACGATTGCGTGCCGACCTGCGTGCAGACCGCGTGCGAGATGGGCCCGATATGCGGCCCCATGGCGGCGAGGCTCGTCTTGAGTTCGTCGCGGGCGACGCGTTTGGCTTGCTCAAGCGTGGCGCTCATGTGCCGCCCTTCCGGTTCGAGCGCCGCAGGCGACGAAGTTCCTCAAGACGCTCGCCCATTGCTTTCTCCGCGCCGCGATCGGTGGGGCGGTAGTAGGTCTTGTCCACGCCGAGGTAGTCCTGATCGTTCACCGCACCGGGGTCGGCGTGGGCGTAGCGATAGCCAGTGCCGTTGGCGGGGCCGCTGCCCGGCGCAGGAGGTGCCGCGTTGCCGTCGCGCAGGTGCACGGGTACAGCGATGGTGCGACCTTCCTTTACGTCGGCGAGCGCTTCGTCGATGGCGACGTACGCGGCGTTGCTCTTGGGTGCGAGCGCCAGATACGTGGTCGCCTGCGCGAGGATGATGCGGCCCTCGGGCATGCCGATGCGTTCGAGCAGCTCCCAGGCGCTCTGGGCGACCATGATGCCGCGGGGGTCGGCGTTGCCGATGTCCTCGCTGGCGAGGATCGCGAGGCGGCGGGCGACAAAGCGAGGGTCTTCGCCAGCGTCGAGCATGCGGGCAAGCCAGTAAATCGCGGCGTCGGGGTCGCTGCCGCGGACGGACTTGATGAACGCAGAGATGGTGTTGTAGTGCTCGTCGCCGTCGCCGCTGTAAACGGCGGCTTTCTGCTGGATGGAATCCTCGGCGGCGGCGCGGGTGATGTGCAGAGATGAAGAGACGGAGAGACGAAGAGACGAAGTGGGAGAGGCGATCGGGTCGGTTGATTCGGTGACGGCGTGCGTTTCTTGGCCGTCACTCCGTCTCTCCGCCTCTTCGTCTCTTCGTCTCTTCTGCGACAACACCGCCACCTCCAACGCCGTCAGCGCTCGCCGCGCGTCGCCGTCGCACTTGGTGGCCCAAACGCGCAGAGCGTCGTCGTCGACGCGGAGGTCGAGCGTGCCGTAGCCTCGGTCCTTGTCCACGATGGCGCGGCGAAGGACTTCGATGACGTCGTCCTCGGTCAGGGGCTCAAGCCGAAAGAGCGTGCTGCGGCTGACCAGTGCGCTGTTGACGGCAAAGAGCGGGTTCTCGGTGGTCGCGCCCACCAGCGTCAGCACGCCCCGCTCCACATCCGCAAGCAGAACGTCCTGCTGCGGCTTGGTGAAGCGGTGGATCTCGTCAAGGAAGAGCACGGTGCGGCGGCCGGTGCGTTCGAGGCGGGCGACGGCCTCGTCGATGATCTCGCGGATGCGTTTCACGCCCACGCTGCTGGCGTTCTCGCGCTCGAAGTGGCGCTTTGTGAACGACGCGATCAGTTCGGCGAGGGTGGTCTTGCCCGTGCCCGGCGGGCCGTGGAGGATGAGCGAGGTGATGACATCAGCCTCGAGCATGCGGCGGAGCAACTTGCCCGGGCCCAGGATGTGCTTCTGCCCCGCGAACTCGTCGAGGCTGCGCGGGCGCATGCGCACCGCCAGCGGCTCGACCCGCCGCCGGGCTTCTTCGCGCTGGGTTGCCCATAGGTCCGTGTGACTCACCGCCCGACCTCGCCTGTTCCGACCACTCGCACCAAGCCCCGACGAATCTGGACGAGCGCCGACCGTGACGACGCGCGTTCCGACGTTCGGGGCAGTCTACACCCGAACATCCCACGACCTCGACCGAAACTGCAGGGAAATTGTCATCGCGAAGTGCTCGAAACCCATGTTTGCAACGGCTAGCATCGCCGCGCATGACGCCGCTGGGGCTGCTCGTCATCATCGCCGCTGTCGCCACGCTCCTCGCGCTGGGCTTCATCACGGCCGCGCTCAGCCGCAATCCGCGCAACGACCCGATGGTCGGCCTGCTCATCGTGGCCATGAAGTTGTTCGCGTGGTTCGTCCAACGCGCTCGATATCTCGGCCTCGAGCACGTCGCTCGGCAGATGCACCCCGGCCCCCTCATCCTCGTCAGCAATCACACCGCCGGCGCCGACGTGCCGCTCATCCAGGCCGCCTGCCCTTTCGAGATTCGCTGGATGATGGCCCGCTCCATGCAGGTCGAGTTTCTGAAGTGGTTCTGGGAGTGGGCGAAGGTGATCGGCGTCGACGTGAGCGGGCGTGACTCGGCCGCACTCCGCGACGCGATTCGCCACGTCGAGGCGGGAGGCGTGCTGGGCATCTTCCCTGAAGCCGGACTCGAGCGCCCGCAGCGACAGATCATGCCGTTCCAGCCGGGCGTGGGCCTGCTCATCAAGAAGACCGGCGCGAAGGTGCTGCCCGTCGTGGTCGACGGCACCCCGCAGGTCGATCCCGCGTGGGCGAGTCTGTGGCGCTTCGGTCGGGCTCAGGTACGTTTCTTTGAGCCGATCGATTACGCGGCGAGCGGCCTTTCGGCGAGCGAAATCGTCGCCGACCTGCAGCAGCGGTACCTGGAGTGGACCGGTTGGACGCTGAACGAGAAGGGGCTGCGGTTCGCCGATGAGCGAGCCCCGGCCTCGTCCTGTGGACCCGCAGATCGTGCGACGACCTCGCCCGCACTCTCGCCCTCGCATCGTTGAACGGCATCGATCGTGCGGCGTTAGAGGATTGACACCGGATCCACGTCGATCGCCGTCTTCGAATCACTCTTGAGCAGGCCCGCGTCTCGGGCGGCGGCCAGCGCCGCCTGCACCGAGCCGGCTTTGGGCGCGTGCATCTCGATCGACAGCCGATGCTGGTCGGCCACGCGGGGGATCGCCGGGACGAGTGGGCCGTCGACCCGCAGTTCTCCGCGCTCGCTCGCCGCTGTCTCGCGGAGAAACCGCACGATGTCGGCGCAGCGCCGTTGCACCGCCTCAGACTTCTCGTCGCGGCACACCACACGGGCGAACCGCGAGTAGGGAGGGAGGGACGCCATCTTCCGCATCGTCAATTCCTCGGCCGCGAAACTCTCGAACGCGTGCCGCGAGGCGGCGAGGATCGCCCGGTTCGTCGGGTCGGAGGTCTGAACGATCACCGTGCCCGCGGCGTTGGCCCGGCCGGCGCGTCCGGCGACCTGGCTAAGCAACTGAAACGTGCGTTCATCGGCGCGGAAGTCAGGAATGAAGAGCCCCGTATCGGCGCTCACGACCCCGACGAGCCGCACGCCCGGAAAATCCAGCCCCTTCGCGATCATCTGCGTCCCCAGCAGCACGCGGGTCTTGCCCTTGGCAAACGACTCCAACGCTCCGAAGTAGTCGCTCGCCGTCTTCATCGTGTCGCGATCAACGCGCACGAGCGCCGTCGGATCGACGCCGACATCGCTCAGCAGTGACGCGACTTCTTCTTCGACGCGTTGCGTCCCGGCGCCCAGCCGCACGATCCCACGGGAACACCGCGGACACTTCGCCGGAAGCACGCTCTCCGAGAGACAGTGATGGCAACGCACCAGTTCGCCGGCCCGCAGCGTCCGATCGCGGTGCATGATCATCTTCGCGTCGCATCGATCGCAGAACAGGCTCCAGCCGCACGTCGCGCCCCCGGCGCATCCGACATACGTCGCGTACCCGCGGCGATTCAGCAGCAGAATCGCCGACGCACCGGCACGCATTGTCTCGTGCAGTTCCCGCCGAAGGGTCGGGCCAAGGCTGACATCGCCGAGACCCTGCTTCCGGGCGGCCTGCCGCTCCTCGAGAATGTCCACGATCCGCACCGCGGGCAGCGATCCACCGCCGACACGGTTCAGAAGCTTCCACAACTTGTACTTGCCCCCCGCGGCGTTGTGCCAGGATTCCAGCGACGGCGTGCCGCTGCCCAGCACGATCGGACAGCCCTCCAGTTGCGCCCGCTTGATCGCGGCATCGCGGGCGTGGTACCGCGGCAGTTGATCCTGCTTGTACGAAGAATCGTGCTCCTCGTCCACGATCACCAGCCCGAGCGCGCCGACCGGCGCAAAGAGCGCCGAGCGCGCGCCGACGACGACGCGGGCCGCTCCGGTCGCCACCCGCGTCCATTCCTTGTTGCGCTGCGCCGCCGTCAACCCCGAGTGCAGCACAGCCACGCCGCGGTCGGCGAAGCGTTCCAGAAACCGCTCCGAAGTCTGCGGCGTGAGCGCGATCTCCGGCACCAGCACAATCGCACTGCGATCCGCGCTCGCGTCGAGCATGGCCCGGATCAGCCGCAGATACACCTCGGTCTTCCCCGATCCGGTCACCCCGTACAGCAGGTGCACGCCGAAACGCGACGATTCCACGCTCGGCCGGATGCCGTCGATCACCCGCTGCTGATCGGCGGTGGGGGAGATCACCTTCGCCGAGCCGAACGTATTCGCCCCCAGAGGCAGCATCTCCGCCGCGCGAATCACCTCACGCTTCTGTTCGACGATAAGCCCCGCCACCATCAGGCGATTGATCGACCGCATCGTGCGCTCGCCCAGCAAGCCCTTCAATTCCAGTGGCGGCAGCGGCATCGCCAGCGCGTCTTCCGCCACGAGCCGCTCCCACAACTCTCGCGCCGGCTTGCCGACGAGCGACGCGATCTCCGCACGCCGCGCTTCATCGAGGTCCGCCATCGCCAGCACTTTCTGTTCGCGCCGGCCGACGTCCTTCTTCACCGCCGCCGGCATCATTGTGGCCAGCGTCATCCCCAGTGGGCAGACGTAATACGCGCTCATCCATTTCGCCAGTTCGACCAGACGCCCCGTCAGGCCCGCGCCAGTCCGAGCCGTAATCGGCCGCACCTTGATCGGATCCAGTTCGCCCAGCAGTTCCCGCCCGCCCACCGCGACGACGATTCCAGCCACGCTCTTGCGACCCAACGGGACATCCACCCGCTCACCCACGATCGGTGCCGGCTCGCTCATCTTCCTCGGCACGGCATACAGCAGTTCCGCACCCTCGCCGACGCGATCGATCCCGCGCTCCACCGCCACGCTCACATAGAACGCCGCATCGTCCACGGTCCGCGACGAGAATGGCAGAAATCCGGTCACACGCACACGATAGCGAGCGAACGCCGATGGTCGCGGGCAAACGTCCGCGGACCCGAACTGCGGCTCGATCGCCGATCAATCCTTTTTGTGCTCGGTCTTCTCGCTCTTGCCCGCCGGCAGCGGAGCCGCCGTCACGCCGAGCATCTTCAGCTCGTCACGCAAGATCGCCGCCAGCTCGTAGTTCTCCGACTCAATCGCCGACGCCAGCCGCGCCCGAAGCTCCGACTGCTGCGACACCGGCAACTTCGGCACCAGCGACTCCCGCATCCCGCGCAGCATGTCCGCCTCGGCCGAAGCGTCGAACATCTGCGGCTGTCCGGCGTTCGCAAAGTACTGCCGCAGCGCCTCAAGCCCCTGGTCGAGCGCAACCACCGCCGCCTTCGGCTCGTTGTCCTTAATCGCTTGGCTCGCCATCGCCCGTGCCCGCAGCATCAGGATGTACGGCCGGAACTGCTCCAGCACCGAGCGATCGCCCTCGGTCTCGGCGTGCGCGGCGCACAGGTCGAGAACCCGCAGGTTGCGAGTCGTGTCCCGGACGACACCCTCGAAATCCTCAAGCGCCAGCAACGCGAGGTAGCGGTGGTAGTACTGCACCGCCTCTTCGCGCAGAAGGCGACAGTCTTCGGGGGCCAGCGCGAACTTCTCTGACCCGCCGCCCTCTTCTTCGCCCTCGGTGCCGTCGAGCTGCGCCTCGTAGTACTCAAGCAAACTCGGGAACCCGTGCGGCGACTGTCCGTCCGGGCGCCCGGTTGGGAACATCTGCAAAATGCCCAGGTCGACTCGAATCTGGATCCGCGGCGTGCCGTCATCACCCTCCACGATCCGGGCATTGATCGCGCCCGGCTCGTAAGGCCACTCGTTCAACATGGATGACAGGTCGCGGGACATCTGGCGGAGTTTAGAGGCTCAATCTGTGAGGATTCTGGAAGGGTGTCAAGGCCTCTCGGACTATTTCGGAAGTTTTCGCGGGGTCCGATGCCGGAGTTCTCGGAAAATTTTCACATTTTCTGCCTGCCGGGTTTGCATTTGACGCAGTTTGTGACATGGTTCATATGGGAGGAAATGCGCAGACGCCTCCGTCGGGTTCATATTGACCTTTCCGCAGGTCGATGGCAACCGGATGGGACAAGGCTGCGTAGCAAATCCCGTGGTGTGCCCGGTTTGTGCGACCGGGCGAGGAGCGAGAGGGGTGTGGTGCCCCAGAAGGTGGTAGAACAGTGGCGACGAGTTCCGCTCGAGCCCGTACGGGTTCTGCTCAGGTCCAGTCCGACCTGCAGCTGTATTTCTCAGAGATCAACAAGACCAAGTTGCTGACCGCCGACGAGGAGAAAGAACTCGGCTGGGCGATCATCAACGACAATTGCGCCAAGGCGAGGGAGCGGATGATCCGCGCCAACCTCCGGCTGGTGGTCGCGATTGCCAAGAACTATGCCAACCGCGGGTTGCAGCTCTCCGATCTGATCGAAGAGGGCAACATCGGTCTGATGCGCGCCGTCGAGGGCTTCGACCCCTCGCAGGGCGCCCGCTTCAGCACCTACGCCAGTTGGTGGATCAAGCAGGCCATCAAGCGTGCCTTGGTCAATGCGACCCAGCCCGTGCACGTCCCGGCCTACATGGTCGAACTCATCGCCAAGTGGAAGATCGCCGCTCGCAAGTTGGAGAGCGAACTGGGTTACCCGCCCAGCCTCACCGAGCTCGCCAAAGCGATGGACCTGCCCGTCAAGAAGCTCCGTGTCATCAAGCGGGCCGTGAAGGCCTTCCAGAGCAGCGGCGAGACCCGCGACGTCGACGGCGATCTGCTCAAGATGAGCGACATCCTCGCCGACTCCAAGGGTTCCACCCCGCACGAGAACGTGCTCCGCGACGACGAGCTCGGCACCCTTCGCCGTCTCCTGGAGACCATTGACGACCGCGAGGCCCGAATTCTCCGCCTCCGCTTCGGCCTCGACGGCTGCGAGCCCCTGACGCTCAAGGAAGTCGCCGACGAGGTCGGGATCAGCCGCGAGCGCGTCCGCCAGATCGTGGACGAGGCTCTCACCAAGCTGAACCAGCGCCTCACCGATGAGCGCCCCAGCAAGTTCTTCCGTGACGCCGGTCGCAGCGACCAGTCCGCCCCGCCCCGCGCCACCCGCGGCAGCAGCGTGACCTTTGACGGCGCCCGGGCGAGCTAAGCCTCTGCTCTCTCTCGGCCTCGGGCCTGACCGCCCGATCGCCGCAACTCGACTTGTGAGCGTCGCGACCGGAGCCTGGCTCCGGTCGCGCTGCTTTTGGCCCGCGCCCAGCCTCGCATCGCGCCAGCGACGCCCGCACATCGGCTACGATCGGCCCATGCTCAGGATTTCCGTCACGAACCGATTCACCCGACCCGCCCGCGCGCTCGCCGCAGCTCTCCTTTTCGCGCTCGCCGCCGGCTTCAGCCAGCCCGCCGCCGCACAGGATTACATCTCCAAGGTCAACGGGATGTACGCCGACATTCCCGCTGATCGGCGGAGCGATTCGATCCTGATCCCGGCGCTGAAGGACCTCGAGCCGGTGCCCGCGTCGATTCGCGAACTTGAGAAGGCCCGGCTGCTCGTTCCGGGCATGCAGGCCTGGAACGAAGCCGTCGCCTGGGCGACCAAACCGGCCCAACAGGCCGCGATCGTCGCACTCAGGAAGGCGACCGAGCCCGTCAAGAGCGGCACACCCATGGCCTGGGGCCAGGCGTACGGCGTCGCCGCGGTGACGCCCGATCTCGTGAAGGCTGGCTTGTACACCGAGCTCGGCGATCCGCCGCTGCTTTCCGCCGCCCAGTTCCTCTATCTGCCGAAGCTCGATGCGCTCGCGGTGCTCATCAACGTCGAGGCAACGCGGCTGCAGAGCGAGTCCAAGATCAACGACGCGCTCGGGCTGATGGGACGGCTGCTCGCCCTCGGTCGGCAGATCTCCGATCGCCAGTTTTTCAAGGAGTCACGCTGGGGCCTTCGGACCATGATCTCGTCGCTGGAGCGCATACGTGACATTGCGTACCTCGACTTCCGCGGCAAGCAGGAACTCACCGCCGAGCAGATCCGCATCGGGATTCAACGCCTGGAAGGCACCGCCGATCTCCGCATCGACCGCATTCTGATGCCGCAGGCCGACCTCATCGGCGCCGATCAGGCCGTGGCTCTGGTCATGGTCCCCCGGGCCGGCGTCAACGAACGCACGTTCCCGACGACCATGGCGCTGCTGACTTCGGCCGAGAGACCGCTGCGTCTGTTCAGCGAGGCAGCGTCGTGGAAGGGCGCTGGCTCCGGCCATGCCGACTGGGCCACGACCACGGATGAAGTGAAAAAGCTCGGAGACGACTACAAGAAGCGTTGGCCGCTCGAGTGGTTCCACACGCTCAACAGTCTGCCGTTCGAGCGCAGCAAGATGGACGCGAACCAGTTCGCGATCCTCTCCGCGACCGTTCCCGATATCGGCGAACTCTTCAACCTGCGTCAGGCTGTTCGCGTCGAGATCGTCGGCACGCGGCAGTCGCTGGGAATCGTCGGATTCTTCTACGCCCGCAAGCAGTTCCCGCCCAAGCTCTCCTCGATCGCGCCCGAATGGATGCCGCGGCTCGATACCGATCCGTACAACCCCAACATCCAGAACAACGCCAAGCCGCCGCTCGAGTACTTCGTTCCGATCCGCGATACCTACTTCGATAAGTCCAAGGACCCTGTGCCGCACGAGATCAAGATCGTCAGCGGCGACGGCGTGAACTTCGCCGCCAAGGTGCGTGACGACAACTGCATCATCTACAGCGTCGGCTCCGACAACAAGCCGAACTTCGCTGATCGTGTGCAGAACACCGTCGAGAAAGTCCCCGACGTCGACTACCTGCTCTGGCCCAGCGTCCTCAGCCTCTACCGGCAGCACCTCAAGGAACTCGGCGACCTCAAGTAATCGCTGCGGTATCGGCCGCTGCTCCGCCGTGCACCGCGGCGTCGGCGGCGGCATCGAATCTCTGGGCCGGACTGCGACACACAAAGGAACCTACGCGTGAGCGGATCCGTGGAAAAAGAAAGCATCAAAAAGGTCGTCATCATCGGCTCCGGCCCCGCGGGCTGGACAGCCGCGATTTATGCCGCCCGCGCCCAGCTCCACCCGGTCGTGTACACCGGCATTCCCAAGCAGGACCCCGGCCCCGTCCTCCCCGGCGGTCAGTTGATGCTCACCACCGAGGTCGAGAACTACCCCGGATTCCCCCACGGCGTCATGGGCCCTGAGATGATGGGCCTCTTCCAGCAACAGGCCGAACGCTTCGGCACCAAGGTCATCGGCGAGGACATCACCCGCTGCGACTTCTCCAAGCGGCCGTTTGAACTGCACATCTCCAATGGCGAAGTGGTGAAGGCTCACAGCGTCATCATCGCCACCGGCGCCGTCGCCAATTGGCTCGGCCTGCCCAACGAGATGCGTCTCGCCACCATGGGCGGCGGCGTCTCCGCCTGCGCCGTCTGCGACGGCGCGCTCCCCGTCTTCCGCGATCAGCCCCTCGCCGTCGTCGGCGGCGGCGACACCGCGATGGAAGAGGCTTCCTACCTCACTAAGTTCGCTTCCACCGTCTACGTCATCCACCGCCGCGATTCCCTGCGTGCTTCCAAGATCATGCAGAAACGCTTCATGGACCGCCCAAACGCCAAGGTGCTCTTCAACAAGGCCGTTGAGGACGTGCTCGGCGACGACAAGATCACCGGCGTGCGCCTCAAGGACACCGTCACCGGCGAGCTCTCAACCCTCGAGGTCAAGGGCCTCTTCATCGCCATCGGCCACACCCCCGCGACCAAGTTCCTCAAGGACAGCGGCATCGAGTTCGACGAGAGCGGCTACATCGCCCTCAAGCAGCGCAACTCGTACACCAACATCCCGGGCGTGTTCGCCGCCGGAGACGTGGCCGACAGCCACTACCGCCAGGCCGTCACCGCCTCGGGCATGGGCTGCATGGCCGCCCTCGACGCCGAGCGCTGGCTCGCGGCTGAAGGCGTGCATTGAGAATCCCGCGCTCGGGTGCCGTGGGTCGCCTGCTCTGAGGCGACCCGCGAAAGTCCGTCAGTCGGCGCTGAAGCGTGGGTGGGTCCAAAGCCGCCGACCCACGGCACGCGACCTCCACTATTCCAATCGCAGGATCAGATTCACCGGCCCGTCGTTCAGGACCTGAATCTTCATGTCCGCGCCGAAGCGGCCGCACTGGGCATTGCTCAGCCGCGCCTTGAGCAACGCAACCAGCCGCTCGAACCGCGCCCGGGCCAGATCCGGAGGCATCGCGGTCGTAAAGCTGGGCCGGTTCCCGCCGCTGGTGTCGGCGGCGAGGGTGAAATTTGGAATCAAAAGGATGTTCCCGCCCGAATCCACAACGCTCTTGTTCATCTTGCCCGCGTCGTCCGCGAACACTCGCAGGGCGAGCAGTTTCGCGACGAGCTTCTCGTCGAGCGCCTCGCCGTCGTTCGGCTGAAAGCCGACAAAGACCGTGAGGCCATTGCCGATCTCGCCGACGATCACGCCGTCGACTTCCACTGAACCGCGGAGACAACGCTGGACGAGTGCGATCATGGTGTGGGCGGCATCACGCCGCGGGACTCAGTGCTGATGCTCGCCGTCGCTGGGCAGGTCGCACTCGCCGAAAATCCGGAACTCTTTCCGCCGAAGGATCTGCCCCGCCAGCGTCGGATCGTCCACCGCGAGCGCGATGGTGGGGGTGCCGTTGGGCCGCAGCATCAGCGGGTACGCGAACTGGATGAACAGCTCCGCCCCCAAAAGCGAGAGGCACATGCTTGCCAGCGTGTGCCCCTTCGAGAGTTCAACGACCAGGACTTCCTTTTCGCTGAACGGCAGTTTTTCGTTGTTCAGAACCCGTCGCGCATCCGCGGCACAATTCGTGATCAGCCGCACCACCGCGTGGTCCGTCGCCTCGTGCACCGACAGGGCACAGATGGCGCACGTCGAGCCGTCGAAGGCTTCGACCAGGTCGAACAGCTTGCCGACCTTGTTGGTGAGGAAAACGGAAAACTGCGTCACCGTGGGCGGCGCGTAGCTCTGTGTCGTTTCCTGTCCGTACGTGGCCTGGCTCATCGCGCAATCCCTGCGACGCAATCCCGATCGTCAGTCACCCGCGGCCACCCGCCGCACCGGTGCTGATTCTGGTCACCTCTCGCCCCTCTGGCAACGAACCCCGGCCGCCACGCGAGCCCGCGGCTCAACTCGGCACCCGGATTCCAGCGACCAGTTTACCGGAGAGCGTGACGACCGACAACCATGAATGCGAAATCGGATCAGACTTGCCTGAAATCTCGGCTCGGAACACGAACCCGTCGACCGCCGCGAGCGCGCGACACGACAGCCAGGCCTCAAGCCTCGGCCCTTACCCCTTCCCGCTCTGTTTTCTTTAAGCCGAGAACGACGAGCCGCAGCCGCAGGTGCTGGAGGCGTTGGGGTTCTGGAACACGAACCCGCGGCCCATGATCTCGTCCTTGAAGTCCACCGTCACGCCGGTCAGGTACAGCAGGCTCTTGGGGTCGCAGATGATGCGAACACCGTGCTGCTCGAAGACCTCGTCGGTGTCCTTCTTGGTCTCGGTCAGATCAAGGATGTACGAGAACCCCGAGCACCCGCCGCCCTTCACGCCGATGCGGAGACAGACCTTTTCGGCGTCGAGTTCCTGCTGCTGAATGATCGTTTTGACCTCACGGGCCGCGGTGGGGGTGAGGGTGACGGGGCTGGTGGTGGACTGAGACTCGGTCGCAGTAGACATAGTCAAGCATAGCGACCACCAACGGCACCGGCAGGCTTCTGCGGGAGGCGGCCGGGAAAGCGAAGCGAGAAGAGCCAGCCAAAGTTCTCGCACCCAAACAAAATAAGAATTCTGTCGTCCGCCAGCAAAAAGTGTGATTTGCGGATGTTTTCCTGCAGAACTTCGGGGCAATGTCGTACAATGCGCCCGTCGGTTGTTGCCGACAACGGCGTTTCCGCGCCGTCTGCAATGCGTTCTGGGAGATGGAGAGAGATATGAAGAAGGCTGTTTTTGCGTTCGCCGCTCTCGCGGCGGTGGCTGGCTCGGCTCTGGCGAGCTTTTCTGAGGGCTTCGAGGGCGCTTCGCCCGGCTGGGCTGTGACGAACGCCAGCAATCCGATCGGCGTCAACACGGCCGGCTGGAACTCGATCCCGAACGCCACCGTGTGGGCGGCCCATTCAGGCGTCGGCCAGGCTCTTGCAAACTTCAACGCCACCAGCGAAGTCGGCACGATCAGCGCGTGGCTTTTCTCGCCGGTCGACACCATCCAGAACGGCGACACCCTGAAGTTCTGGACCCGCACTGGTGCGGGCAGCATCTACCCGGACCGCATGCAGGTCCGCCTGAGCACCAACGGCGCCAGCACCAACATCGGTGCCAACGAGTTCAGTGTCGGCGACTTCAGCACGCTGCTCCTGGACATCAACCCCACCCTGTCGGGAGGTGGTTACCCCGAGGGCTGGACGCAGTTCTCGATCACGATCTCCGGCCTTGGCGGTCCGGTCAGCGGCCGTTTCGCGTTCCGTTACTTCGTCGAGGATGGCGGTCCGCTCGGCAACAACTCCAACATCATCGGCCTCGATGACGTTGAGTTCACCAGCATCCCCGCTCCGGGTGCCCTCGCGCTCGCCGGCCTGCTCGGTCTCACGGCTGGCCGTCGTCGCCGCTGAGTAAGTGTCTAGAAATCAATGTCTTGTGCGAAGCCACTCGAAAGGGTGGCTTCGCTATTTCTGTGGTCAGAGGGAAGTGGTGCGACCTCGGCATCGACCCAAACAAAATAAAAAAACGGCGAGGTTCCAGGCAGTTCTTTGGATTTTTCAGAAAATTCACGTTTTGGACCGTGTCATCGAGGCTCGCGCAGGTATGCTCTCCCTCGAGTCGGATGTTTCTGACTTCCAGTGTTTTCCGCCACTGGTGTTTGCACAAATTTCTTTGGGAGATGGAGAGAGATATGAAGACGTTCGCTATTGGGGCCCTCGCGCTTGCCGCGATCGCCGGTTCCGCTTCCGCCGCCACTCGCACGATCAACTTTGATCAGGACGCGCTTGGCAATTCGATCAGCGACCTGACCGCGGTCAGCAACCAGTACGCCGCTTGGGGCGTGACCTTCACCCCCAACGCCTTCACCGGCGGCAGCTGGGCGACCAACACCGGCATGACCGCGACCAGCACCGACGTCGGCGGCGGCTACGACCCCTCGCTCGGAAACGTGCTCCACGCGTTCAACATCGATTGGCTCAGCGAAGACGGCGACCCCTCCTTCCTGATCAGCTTCTCGACCGGCATCACCTCGATCTCGCTCGACGTGATCGGTGACACCGGCGGCCGCGATGGTCTGCAGACCTTTGTCGCTCTGTTCGACGCCAGCTTCAACCAGGTCGGCTTCTTCGATGCCAGCGGCATCGGCGGCGTCGAGAACATCAGCCTCTCGGGCTTCGGCACCGCGTACTACGCCGCCGTCGCTCACGGTGACTTCCTTGACTGGGTCGGCATCGACAACATCACCTACACCGAGGTCCCGGCTCCCGGCGCCCTCGCCCTTGTCGGCCTGGCTGGCGTCTTCGCCGGCCGTCGCCGTCGCTAGTCCATTCCGGGCTCGCCCGGTTGGCTTGTGAAAAATGAAAGCGGGGACCGATCCGTCGGTCCCCGCTTCATTTTTGGAATGTGTTCAGCCGCCGCGGTTACTCGTTCAAGAACACGAAGTACTGAATGCTCCGCCGGCGCGTCGGCTTATCCACCGGCTTCACCGCGTGCCACGAGTTCGTACCCACGGCGAACGTGAACAGTGAGTTCGCGATGAACGGCGCCGTGTACGCGATGTCGTAGCGGTTCCAGTCCTGCGGGTTCATCTCTTCCGAGCCGGGCTTTTGCACCAGCACGCTCGTCCCGTACGGCTCGTTGGTGAAGTCGCCGACATCGGGCAGATAGAACACCGCGGTCACGATCTTCTTGGCCACATCCGTGTGCGGTGCGATCTGGTACCCACAGCGATCCAGTGAAAGGTGGATCAGCGCCCGGCTGCGGCTGAGATAGCGATCCACGTACGACTCGCCGCCAATGCGGTCGAGCAGGGCAGCCCGGAAACGATCGGAACCGAACGAGCGGGCGAAGTCGCTCCAGAACGCACGCTGCGGCTCCGGCAGCCGGCCCAGATCATCGGTGCCGTCGCCGCGGTCGGTCAGGAACACCGCGCCGCGGTCGGGGTGGTACTTGTTGAGCGGCACGAAGGCCTCGTCCGCCGGAAAGAGCGATGTGAGATCCTGGTAGTACCACGCCGGAAAGAGCGGCCGCACCACCGCATGCCGGAACGGCCACGTGTTCACCTTGGCGTTGCGCAGCGCGTACTCGGCGTGCACCGTCGGAATCTCATTGAACGAGGCCTGAGGCTTGCTCTCGACGTTTGCGGCGGCGGTCGCGATGGTCGTGCTCATGGGTGTCCTTCAGCGGCTGAACTCGAAGTTGAAGATGCTGGCGTTCTCGGTTGAGTCCACGAACTCCGCGTGGCGTCTGGCGACAAAGCGAAGGCCGGCGTCGGTCATCGCCTTCGTGATCCGCTCGATCAGGTCCTTGCGGGCGCTGTCGAGCTCAATCACCACGGAGCGAAGACGCGGATCACAAAGCGTCCGCGTCGCACCTCCGATAACCCGTTCCTCGGCACCATCGACATCGATCTTGAGCCGGTTCGGAAAAGGCAGGCCGAATCGCTCGATCAGCTCATCAATCGGCACACCCACGGCCGCTTGCTGGAAGACGGGCGTGAACCGCTCCCCGAACTCGCCGATGGGCTCGCCGAAGCTCGATCCCGCGCCGCCGCAGAGCGTGTGCCGCATGTGCAGCGGAGCCGCGACGGCGCGATCCGCGACCGCGAGCGGATACGCCAGCACGCGATCGCCAAGGCCACTACGTCGGATCTGCTCCGCGAGCACCCACCAGTTCCACGGCGATGGATCGAAAGCGACGATCTTGCTCGCGACGCCCGCAGCGGCCGCGTACAGCATGTATGGCCCCGTGCTCGCACCGACATCCCAGAAGACGTCACCGGGCTCAAAACGGTCGATCCACTCGAGCGTTTCGGGCTCCTTTGTCAAGAGCGTGCGGGCCCGCCAGCGTGTCGCCTCGTTGGGGCAGAAGAACCGGATATGTCCGTGACGGGTCTCGACGATCACCTCGTCGGGTGCCGCCGGCACGAGAATCGGCTGCCCGCCGCCACCACGCTTGCGAGCAACGGCGATGAGAAAGTCCGGCTTGGTCGCCGGCGCCGTCGCGGGTCCCAGATTGATCCCGCTGCGTGCCGCGGCGAGCTCAATCCGCCACATGCCCGGCGGAAGGTCGGCGTCATACACCTCATCGAGCGGCAGTTGTCCGAGCATCTCAACCACCTCGAAGCGGTCTTCGAGCGCTGCGAGGAACTCGACCGAGCCGAAATCGTGCACATGAAAGGGCGTTGGCCCGAGCTTGTTGGGCGTGCTGACCACGAGCACGCCGCGGGGCTTGAGGACGCGGGAATACTCATCGACGAGCGCCTGCGTGGCGTCGATGTGCTCAATGGTCTCGAAGCTCGCGATCAGATCCACCGAAGCCGACTCGATCGGCGTCGCGACCGCGGAGCAGCAGTGGAACACGCGATCCGCTCCGGCGTGACGAGCGCGGGCGTAGTCGATCGTGCGGGCGTCGATGTCTACTCCCACGTAGCGGCGTGGAGCGTGCGGCGGTGAGAGCAGCGACGCTCCGTACCCCGTGCCGCAGGCAAGGTCCGCGGCTGCCTTCGCCCCGATACGCGCCATGATGTCGGCCGCGAGTTCGTAGCGGCGCAGGTGCAGCTCCGTGCGAGCGGGCGGCAGCATCGGCAGCGTGGCATCATGGCGTTCGCCGCGATTGTCGACCAGCCAGCGGGCGTCGGCATCGCTCAGGCCTTCGATCGTCCGCAGACGATCGAGTGTTGCACTCGCTTCGTACGCCGCGTCGTCGCTGGTATAGAGCCGCACGATCGGGATGCCGGCATTGCCGAACAGGCGTGACGCTCGTTCGAACAGTTGGGCCTCATAGCACTCAGAACTGATGACGATCGCGCCGATGTCGGCGGGCAGCGGTACATCGCCGGGCCGCACCACCGGCACGCCGCCGATCGAGGGCAGCCGCGGGTTATCGTCCAGCACCAGCGCCACGCGGATGCCGTGCGCAAGCCACGGCTGGCGGATGATGGGGCGGCTGTGGCGTCCGGCGCCGAAGAGCGCGATCTGAGTGACGCCCGACGCCCCGAGCCACGCAGCGGTTCTGGACAGGATGCGCTGCCGCATCGCTTCGGTGACCGGAACCTCCGGAGAACGCGGCTTGGCCATCCGCTCCGAAAAGGCGGGGTCCGGTGCGGGCGAGGTCGTGGCAGTGGAGGACGGAGGCATGGCGTCACTATCGGCGGAGCACGTTGCGGCGGTGCGAAATCGGCTGTGGAAGAGGCCCCGCCGCGAGCCGATACCATGCAGGCAACGCCCGAGCGACACCATGCCAGATGCCCGCGAATCGCCCACGCCGTCCGGTCTTGAACTCGCCCCCGGCGTGCGGGTGTCGCCCGGCCTGGTTGAGGTGACGTTCTCCAGCAGTTCCGGCCCCGGCGGCCAGAACGTCAACAAGCGAGCGACCCGCTGCCAGTTGCGGATCGCCTTGGCCGACCTTCCGATGCACCCGGAGGCGGTTCAGCGGCTGCAGCACATTGCGCCGCATCTCATCACGCCGTCCGGCGATGTCCTGCTCGAAGCCGACGACAATCGCTCACAAGGCCGGAATCGTGACGCCTGCTTCGAGAAGCTGCGCGAGATCCTGATCCTCGCTCAGAAGCGGCCCAAGGTGCGGAAGGCCACCAAGCCCAGCCGCGGCTCGAAGGAGCGGCGGATCGCTGGCAAGAAGCTCCGGTCGGAGATCAAGAAGAACCGCAAGGGCGGATTCGATTGACGCTTACGCCGCGCGTTCGTCCTCGGGCTGCATACCCAGCAGTTTCATGCGTTTGTAGAGCGTGGTGCGGTTGATCCCGAGTTGTTCGGCGGTCTTCTGGCGATTGAAGTTGTTCGCCTTGAGCGCTTTCTGGATGATCCGGCGCTCGGGTTCCTTCATCGCCTCCTCAAGCGACATCGGCGTCCAGGCGTCGTCGTCGGCCGCTGACGAGATCGTGAGTTTCGGGGCCTCGACGCCGTTGATCTGTGGCGGCAGGTCATCGAGCTCAATGGTCGGCCGGCGCGACAGCACGGCGGCGCGTTCCACGATGTTCGCAAGCTCTCGTACATTGCCCGGGAACGCGTATCGCTGCAACGCGGTGGTCGCCTCGGGCGAGAAGCCCACGACCTGTTTCCCCAGCTCCGCGGCGTGCATCTGAAGAAAGTGAGCCGCGAGCGACGGAATGTCACTCACGCGATCGCGCAGCGGCGGGAGCTCGATCTTCACGACATTGATGCGGTAGTACAGATCCTGTCGAAACCGCCCGTCGGCGACAAGGGTCTCGAGCGGTTGGTTGCTGGCGAGGATGACGCGAGCATCCACCTCGACCGTCTGCGTCGAACCGACCGGTTCGAACTTGCGTTCCTGCAGCACGCGGAGCAGCTTGAGCTGCATCGCGGGGCTGGCGCTGTTGATCTCGTCGAGAAATATGGTCCCGCCGTCGGCAGCTTGGAAACGACCGACCTTGTCCGCATGGGCGCCGGTAAAGGCTCCCTTGACATGTCCGAAGAGCTCGGACTCGAGCAGTGTTTCTGGAATGCTGCCGCAGGAGAGCTCGATGAACGGTCGTGCGGCGCGTGGACTTGCCTTGTGGATCGCGTGGGCGATGAGGCTCTTTCCGGTTCCCGATTCGCCGGTCATGAGCACGGTGGTCCGGCTGGGCGCGACGGCCTCGATCAGCTCGTAGATCTTCCGCATGCGGTGATCAGAACCGACGATGGTCTCCAGCCCGCGGCGACCGTCGAGCTGCTTGCGGAGCGTCTTGTTCTCATGAAGCAGTGCTCTCTGGCGGATGGCGCGTTCGAGGCTGAGACGCAGCTCCTTGTCGACAACCGGCTTGATCAGGTAGTCGCACGCGCCCAGACGCAGCGCCTCAACCGCGGACTCGATCGTGCCGTATCCAGTGAGCATGACGCACGCAATCCCGAGCCGGCGTTTGCCGATCTCGCGGAGCAGCTCGATGCCCGACATGCCCTGCAGCGTCACGTCGAGCAACGCGAGTGCGAACGGCCCGGCCTCGGATTCTTCAGCTTTCTCGAGCGTGGCGAGCGCTTCGGGTGCGCTCAGGCACGTCGCGGCCGCGTACCCCTCTCGGTTCAGGAACTCGGCAAGCGACTCGGCGACGATCGTGTCGTCGTCGACGATCAGCACGCGTGGAACCGCGCCGCGCCCGCTGGGGTTGGCCCCGGTTGGTGCGGCGGTGGAGGGCGCGGTCGGGTGCGGGTTGGGGGGCGGGTTGGAACTTGCCACGGCTCAGCCCACCTTTCGTTCATCACTCGGCGTTTCGACGATCGGGAACCGCAAGGTGAGCACGGCGCCGGGGCGGCGCGAACTGGTGTCGTCGCGTGCCCCCAGGTCGGCGTGGCCGCCCATGCGTTCGAGGATGCTGCGAGTGAGCGCCAGGCCGATGCCGTGGCCGTCGGGCTTGGTCGTGAAGCCGGCGTCGAAGAGTCTCGTCGCGGGCACGCCGCGGGCGAGGCCAGCGCCGTCGTCAACGACGTTGATGCGGACCCAGCGTTGTGTGGAGCCAGCAACGCGGGACTTGCTGGTCGCGGTGGCTTCGACGCGACACGTCACGTGGACCGTGCCGCGTCCGCCAGCGGCGGCGACGGACTCGACCGCGTTCTTGATGCCGTTGAGCAGCGCCGAGTAGATCGGTCCGGCGGGGCAGTCGGCAATGGCGTTGTCGACGTCAACATGGACGACGGTGTGGTGCTGCTGCGCAGACAGTCGCATCACGTCGGCGGCATGCTCGATCGCATCGCGGAGCGTGACGGCAGGGGCGTTGTCGGTAGTCAGAGACCCGATCGTGTAGCTGCGACCGCGCATCGCTGCGTGCACGAGGCCCGCCATGCGTTCGAGCGCCTTCGCGGCGGTCTCAAGTTGGTGCCGCACCGAGTCAATCTCGTCGAGACCGACCTGTCCGGGTTGGGCGTTGAGTGTGCGAACCGCAAGGCTTACGCAGCGCAGCGAGCCGTCGAGCAGATTGTCGAGCTCGTGTACCAGTGCCGCCACACGGTCGATCTGCACCGGTCCGCTGTCGACCCGGGTGATGCTCCGCGGCAGCGGCTGCTGGCCTTCGTTCGCTTCGGGATGGCGGTGGAATGGCGGAATCGGGTCGGGCGCGTTCATGAAACGCAACATCGAGCCGCGGATCAATCCGGTTGAGCGATCGTGGCGTTTTGGCGACAGTTGCCGGCCAGCCACGTCCAAGGGCCGGCGACCCAACCGAAAAGCGGGCGAAGGGATTTGAACCCTCGACATTCAGCTTGGAAGGCTGACGCTCTACCACTGAGCTACACCCGCAGGCTGGGTCAAGAATAGCAACGGGCCGTCGGGAGCGGCGTGCCATGGGGACGCGTCTTTACTGTGCGGAAGGTGTTTGGGTGCTTGGCATCGCCAAATTGGCGATCCGACGACCGCTTTCGCGTGTATTTCCGGTCGTGGCGCGGAATGGGTGTGCAATCGGAGCGTTTATGCACCACATCTGAGGCGTCGGGCGAAGGTTTCGTGGACGCGAATGCCGACTTCATACAGATTGTCGGTCGGTTCGTAACCGGAGCGGAGAGGTACGCGTGGCAGGGTGGTTCGGTATTACCCGATTGATCGCGGCCGCGGGACTGGCAAGTTCCGTTGCGGCGGCGTCGCAGGCACAGGATCAGCGCGGCGAGGTGCACGACCCCCATGCCGGTGATGAATGTCACGAAGGCTGCGGGAAGTCACAACTGGCGAGGATGCGCCATGCGATGGGCCTCCCGCCCGCGGCGGCGTTCCCGCCGCTGATTGCCTTCGGCGATCGGTCTGCCCTGAGCGACACCGACGTGCTGCACAACAAGGTGCAGCTCGAGGCGTTTGCGACGACGCAATCCATCACCGGCACCAGCACCATCACGGTCAAGAGTCTCGTCGACGGCTTGAGCACCTTTACATTCGTGCTCAACAACACCTTTACGGTCGGGTCGGTGCTCGTGAGCGGTAACGCGGTTCCAGCACCCGCGAGTGTCGGCACCTGGGGCAAGCTGGTCACGCTCGACCGCGTGTACAACAACGGCGAGACGTTCACGGTCACGATCCCGTACTCGGGCTCGGCCCACAGCTCGCTGGGCTTCGGATCGGTCTTCTGGGATACCCAGGGCGGGCTGCCAGTCATCAGTTCGCTGAGCCAGCCGTACTTCGCGGCGACGTGGTGGCCCTGCAAGGATGGCGACTTCGGCGCGCCCGGTGACAACAGCGACAAGGCGACGTGGGAGATCGAGATCACCCACGCCGACGAGCTCACGGGCGTGTCAAACGGAACACGGCAGTCGGTGACGCCGCTTGGCAACGGAAAATCCGTGACGCGTTGGGTCAGCGCGTATCCCATGTCGACCTACCTCGCGTGCTTCAGCATCGCCCAGTACACCAACTGGAACCAGACATACACCGCGCCGGGAATCGACGGCGGTACGGTGTCGTTCCCGCTGCGTTACTACATCTACACCTCGTGGGACACTCCCGCTCGTCGCGCCGAGTGGGAGAAGATCTCGACGATGCTCGATATCTTCCGGCCACTCTTCGGCGAGTACCCGTTCCCCAACGAGGGCTACGGCATCTACCAGTTCCCGTTCGCCGGCGGCATGGAACACCAGACCATGTCGGGCCAGGGCACGTTCTGGGATGTCGTGACCGCGCACGAACTGGCACACATGTGGTGGGGCGATGAACTCACCTGTCGAACCTGGAACGACCTCTGGCTCAACGAGGGCCTTGCTTCGTACTGCGAGGCCATCTATTACGAACTGCGACCCGGATCATCCGGCCTTGCCACGCTCCGCGGCTACATGCAGGGCCAACTGCGGCCGCGCCCCACGGCGGTCTTCGGAACCGTCTACGCCTTCGACACCACCAACGACCCCGAGCTCTTCAACTACGACCTGCGCTACCGCAAGGGCGCCTGGGTCTTCCACATGCTCCGCGGCATGGTCGGTGACACGGTGTTCTACAACATCCTGCGCCAGTGGCGGGCCCAGTACGCTGGCGCGACCAGCACGACCGAACAGTTCCGCGCCGTCGCCGAGCAGGTCTCCGGCCTGAACCTGCAGCCGTTCTTCGCGGAATGGGTCTACGGCCCCGGCGCCCCGACCTACGCCAAGGGGCTTCAGAGCTTTACGCTCAACGGCAAGAACTGGACCCGGATGCACATCCGACAGACCCAGGATCTCGCGTGGCCCACGTTCACAACGCCGTTGAAGGTTCGGCTGCTCACGCCGTCGGGAAACGTCGAACACACCGTGGTGCCCAAGGCGAGAACGAGTTTCTTCGTGCGGAACTCCGGCGCCGCGACCGCGAGCGATTTCCTCGTGGATCCCGACGGATGGGTCCTGAACTACGGCATCAACGGCGAGTCGCCGTTGGTCGGGCCGCCCGTGGTTCTCGAAACGAATCCCCTCGCCGGCGATGTCTCCGTGCTCGCCTCATCGCCCAGCTCGATTCAGTTCACGTTCAGCGAGGCGATGAGCGTCTCGGGTGCGAACTTCGCGGTCACACGCAGCAACGGCGATCCCGTTCCATTCGCGTTCTCGTACAACGCCCCGACCCAGATCGCGACTCTGTCCTTCGAGAGCAAGCTCAGCCCGAGCGAGTACACCGTGACATTGGTCACGCCGCCAGCTTCAGCGCTGTCGAGTCAGTTGCTCGACGGCGACGTTGTCGATCCGGTTCTTGCGTCCAGTTTCCCCAGCGGCGACGGAGTCGCAGGAATGTCGGGGTTGCCTGCGTCGTTGCTCAAGATCACGGTGCTGCCCGGCAGCTGTCCCGCCGACCTGAATGCCGACGCGATGGTTGATGATGCCGACTTCGTGCTCTTCGCCGGCGCGTACAGCGAGCTCGTGACCATGGCGGCCGACTTCAATGGTGATGGCCAGACCGACGACGCAGACTTCGTGCTTTTCGCCGAAGCCTACAACGCGTTGATGTGCCCCTGAGCGGCTGTGGTCCTTGCCACGCGAGGACGCATCGAGGCCTCGCGCAACGGTCATCGCCCTGGCCAGAAACGCTGGTGTCCCAAAGAAAACCACGCCGCCCCGGAAGGAGCGGCGTGGCAGTTGCATCTCTCGCGTTGGTCGCGGGAAAGGGATTTGCCGCGAGAGATGCGGGGTGAGGAGGGACGATCAGTTCGGCATGAGCACGGTGTCGACGACGTGAATCACGCCGTTGGTCGTGTCGATGTCGGTGGCGATCAGCTTGGCGTTGTCAACCTTGGCGCTGCCCTGCTCGACCTTGATCTTCACGCTCTCGCCCTGCAGGGTCTTGGCGTGGCCGGCCTTGAGGGCGGCGTCGCTGAACACGCGGCCGCTGACAGCGTGGTACTTCAGAACTTCCTGCAGCTTGCTCTTGTTCTCCGGCTTGAGCAGGCTCTCGACCGTGGCCTTGTCGAGCTTGGCGAACGCCTCATCGGTCGGGGCGAAGACGGTGAAGGGGCCGGTGCCGTTCAGCGTGTCGACGAGATCGGCGGCCTGCAGCAGCTTCGCGAGCGTGGTGAACTTCCCGTTGGCAACGGCGGTGCCGACGATGGTCTGGTCGTTGGGGAGGATCACCGTGTCGATCACGTGGATCACGCCGTTGCTGGCGAGCACGTCGGTGGCGGTGACGTTGGCGTTGTCGATGGTGACCTTGCCATCCTTGACGACGAGATCGACGCGCTGGCCGTTGACGGTCGCGACGCCCATGGTGCTCACGTCCTTGGCGAGCACGCGGCCCGGAACGACGTGGTAGGTGAGGATGGCCGCGAGCTTGGCCTTGTTCTCAGGCTTGAGCAGGTCGGTGATGGTCGCCGTGCCGAGCTTCTCGAACGCGGCATCGGTCGGGGCGAAGACCGTGAACGGGCCCTTGCCCTTCAGCGTCTCGATGAGACCCGCGGCCTGCAGCGCGGCGGCCAGGGTCTTGAAGTTGCCCACGCCGACGGCGGTGTCGACGATGTCAAGCTTGGCGGTCTTGTCCTTGTCGCCCTTGTAGGAAGCCTTGGTGATCGTGACATTGC
>JBILLU010000180.1:0-6650 GCA_044375915.1 Phycisphaerales bacterium | reverse complement strand
TGATCGTGATGACGCCCAAGAGCCTGCTCCGCAAGGAGACCAGCCGCGTCGAGGAGCTGCTCAACGGCCGCTTCCAGGAAGTGATCGACGACCCGCGCTTCGCGCCGACGGTGGGCGTGAAGTCAGAGAGCAAGTTGCTCGACAAGAAGGGCGTGAAGAACGTGCTTCTGTGCTCGGGCAAGTTGTACTGGGAACTCGCCGAGCGTCGCGACGAACTGGCGAAGCACGAGATCGCGATCGTGCGTCTGGAGCAGTTCTATCCGCTCAACGCCGCCGCACTCAAGGGCGTGCTGGACTCGTACCCCAAGACCGCGAAGCGTGTGTGGGTGCAGGAAGAGCCGCGGAACATGGGCGCGTACCTGTTCGTCCGCGACGCGGTGCAGGCCACACTTGGCTTCGACCTGCCCTACATCGGCCGCCCCGCGAGCGCGAGCCCGGCGGTGGGCAGCAAGCACGTGCACAAGCACGAGCAGGAAGACATCCTCGAAGAAGCGGTGGGGAAGGCCCCGCCCAAGAAGGATGGGAAGGACGCACCGAAGGCAGAGCCCAAACCCGCGGCCAAGAGCGAGTCGAAGGCCGTCTCCGGGAAGCGTTGATCGGGTGCCACGGCTTGGCGGCTCGGAGCCAAGCCGTGCGACTGGAACGTTGACGACCGTGGACCTCTGGAATCAAACATCACCGCACGCACCCGCCCCACCCGCCCCACCCGCACTGCTTGGCTCAAAGCAGCCAAGCAGTGGCACCCGGACAGGCTCCGATACTTCCGCAAGACTTCCGGCGTTTTCGAGCCGATAACACCCTGACAACCATGCCCACCAACATCACCATCCCGAGCATCGCCGAGTCGATCACCACCGGCGTCCTCTCCAAGTGGCACAAGAAAGACGGCGACTTCGTCAACCGCGACGAGGAACTGCTCGACCTCGAGACCGACAAGGTCACCATGCCCATCCTCGCCCCCGAGGCCGGTGTGTTGAAGCGCATGGCCGGCGAGGGCGACACCGTCAACGTCGGTCAGGTCGTCGGCGCGATCGAGGCCGGAGCTGCGCCGAGCAAGCCCGCAGCGTCGGCTCCCGCTCCCGCACCGGTCGCGAAGCCCGCACCCGCCGCGACTCCCGCTCCGGCACCCGCCCCGGCGCAGCCCGCGCTTAAGCCCGCGACCGCCCCGACCGCCACTCCATTCACCGCTCCGGCAGCCGCCACCACCGAAGTCCACGCCACGCCTCTCGCCAAGAAACTCGCCGAGGAGCACAACGTCGATCTCTCCCGCGTCGTCGCCACCGGCGGCGGCGGCCGCATCCGCGAGCAGGACGTGCTCGCGTTTGTGCAGGCCCGCAACTCGGGCGTGCCCTCCGGCGCTCCGGCAAGCAACGGCGCAGCCCGCGTCGCCGCTCCGTCCGGCCCCGCTCCTGCTTCTTCGTCGGCGGGCGCGACCCGCGAGAAGATGACGCCGATCCGCCAGCGCATCGCGCAGCGCCTGGTGCAGGCTCAGCACACCGCCGCCATGCTCACCACCTTCAACGAGGTGGACATGGGCGAGGTGATGGCCCTCCGCAAGACCTACAAGGAAGACTTCGAGAAGAAGCACGGCGTGGGCCTCGGGTTCATGGGCTTCTTCGTCAAGGCCGCCGTCTCCGCGCTCAAGACCTTCCCGCTCGTCAACGCCTCGATCGTCGAAGAGGGCGGTCAGCTGTTCATCGAGAAGCACGCCTCGTGCGATATCGCGGTCGCCGTCAGCACGCCCAAGGGCCTGGTCGTCCCCGTGCTCCGCAACTGCGAGAGCCGCGGCGTCGCTCAGGTCGAGGCCGGCATCAAGGACCTCGCCACTCGAGGCCGCGACGGCAAGCTTGGCCTCGACGAGATGCAGGGCGGCACCTTCACCATCACCAACGGCGGCGTCTTCGGCAGCCTCATGAGCACGCCGATCTTGAACGCGCCCCAGTCCGCCATCCTCGGCATGCACGCGATCAAGAACCGCCCGGTCGAATACCCGGCAGGCAGCGGCCAGATCGCCGTCCGCCCGATGATGTACCTCGCGCTGTCGTACGACCATCGCATCATCGATGGAGCGGAGGCCGTGCAGTTCCTGGTGCGCATCAAGCAGTGCATCGAGGATCCGCAGCGGTTGCTGCTTGAGGTGTGATGCGGAGGCATCGGGCACTGGGCACTAGGCACTGGGCACTAGGCACTGGGCACTGGGCACTAGGGGAAGGCATCAGGCATTGTGCATCAGGCATCAGACATCAGACATCAGACATCAGTGGGACCGGCCTCTGGCCGGTCCTTTTCATTGATGGAATCTGGCGTTTCCCTCAGTCTGGCTGAGGCCCTGCTTCGCTCTGGTCTCGATGCCTTCCGCCCGGAGGGCGCACGAATGTTGCCGGCGGTTTCAACCGCCGGTGAAGGCTCTTTCTCTTTCACTTTGCCTTCTTGGTATTCCCGCCCCGGAGGGGCGGACGAACGCGGCGTGTGATGACTCGTCCGCCCCTCCGGGGCGGGGAGTCAGAAGAGCAAGAAGAAATAGGTGGCCCCCAACCGGCAGATGAATCTGCCGGCAACACTCGTGCGCCCTCCGGGCGAAAGGCAGGGCGATCGCGGCCTCGGGCGCACAAGCCGCGTTCGGCCTTGCGATCAACGAACGCGTGACGAGCGGAGCGCGGAGGTCGGGATCGAAGGTTGAAGGGCTGAGGCGAATGCTGGGCATGAGAGCACCGCCGTGTGCCCCCTCGCCCCCTGGCCACCTCCAACCCCACACCTCCAACGGCACCCCTGCCTCCAAGGCTCCAACCCCTGTGTGTGGGGAGCCGGGGTCTTGGGGACTTCCCCGCTCCCTGCCACTTCGGCAGAGGGTCTGTGCCCATGGCCGAGGCTGTGACAACCGCGCCGCACACCAGCCCGATCTGTCGCCGCCGCACCCCTGTCAAACCCCCAAAGCCGCGGGTGATCCGTGGGCCCGGCCGTGTGCGACTCCAACCAACCGTCCCCGCTTCTGGCACGCCCCTTGCCCTCGGCCCTTCACGGCATCGCTGCCGCTGTGCCGTATTTTCCGAGTAACTACCAAACACATTCGCCCCAACTCGTTCGGAGAGACCGATGGCTGCCAAAGAACTCGTTTTCGATGCCGATGCTCGTCAGGCCCTGCTCGCCGGTGTGGAGAAGCTGGCCAAGGCCGTCAAGGCCACCCTCGGGCCCCGCGGCCGGAACGCCGTGCTCGACAAGTCCTGGGGCGGGCCGACCGTCACCAAGGACGGCGTGAGCGTCGCCGAAGAGATCGAGCTCAAGAACAAAGCCGAGAACATGGGCGCCATGCTCGTCAAGCAGGCCGCGTCCAAGACCTCCGACGACGCGGGCGACGGCACGACCACCGCCACCGTCCTCGCCGAGGCCCTCTTCAAGGAAGGCCTCCGCCACATCGCCGCCGGTGTTGACGCCAACGCGCTCATCCGCGGCATGAAGGCCGCCGTCGAGGTCGCCAGCAAGGCGATCGACGACATGGCCACCCCGGTGAAGGGCAAGAGCGACATCCAGAACGTCGCCGCCATCAGCGCCAACAACGACCAGGAGATCGGCAAGATCATGGCCGACGCCTTCGAGAAGGTCGGCAAGGACGGCGTCATCACCGTCGAAGAAGGCAAGAACATCGACACGGAAGTCACCGTCGTCGAGGGCATGCAGTTCGACCGCGGCTACCTCTCGCCCAACTTCGTCACCGACGCCGACAGCATGAAGGTTGAGTTCGACAAGGCCCTCGTGCTCATCCACGAGGACAAGATCGACAGCGTCAGCAAGCTCGTTCCGCTGCTCGAGAAGGTGATGCAGGCCAAGAAGCCCCTGCTCATCATCGCCGAGGACGTGACCGGCGAGGCCCTCAGCACGCTCGTCATCAACAAGCTCCGCGGCACGCTCAACGTGTGCGCGGTGAAGGCCCCCGGCTACGGCGACCGCCGCAAGGCCATGCTCGAGGACATCGCCATCCTCACCGGCGCGACCGCGGTGATGAAGGACCTGGGCATCGAGCTCGACAAGATCGAGCTCAAGCAGCTGGGCATGGCCAAGAAGCTCGAGGTGGACGCCGACAACACCACCATCATCGAGGGCGCGGGCAACACCAAGGACATCCAGGCCCGCATCGCCCAGATCCGCGCCGAGATCGAGAAGACCACCAGCGACTACGACCGCGAGAAGCTCCAGGAGCGCCTCGCCAAGCTCGCCGGCGGCGTCGCCCAGATCAAGGTCGGTGCGGCCAGCGAGGCCGAGCTTAAGGAAAAGAAGGCCCGCATCGAGGACGCGCTGCACGCGACGCGCGCCGCGGTCGCCGAGGGCATTGTCCCCGGCGGCGGCGTCTCGTTCATTCGCGCCCGCAAGGCGATCGAGGCGATCAAGGAATACAAGGCCGTCTTCGGCAAGCCCGGCGCGGGCGACGAGAAGGACGTCCAGGACGTCGGCCGCTTCGCGTTCGACTTCGCCGCGGGCCTGCGCACGGTCTTCACCGCCATCGCGGTGCCGCTGCAGACCATCGCCGACAACGCCGGCTTCAAGGGCACCGTGGTGGTGCAGAAGGTGGCCGAGGGCGGCGAGGCCAAGAGCAAGCAGAACTTCGGCTTCAACGCCCTCACCGGCGAGTACGGCGACCTGATCGATCAGGGCGTCATCACCCCCGCGAAGGTCGATCGCTCCGCGCTCCAGAACGCCGCGAGCGTGGCGACCATGCTGCTCGCCAGCGACTGCATCGTCACCAGCAAGCCCGAGCCCAAGGACGCAGCTCCCGCCGGTGGCGGCGGCATGCCGGGCATGGGTGGCATGGGCGGCATGGGCGGAATGGGTGGCATGGGCGGGATGGGGTTCTGAACCTGCCGCGACGTCGACCGAACTGAAACACCGTGAAGATCCGCTTCTACATCGATCCCGAAACCGGACGCCCTCACGTCGAGAACCACGGCGTGAGCACGAGCGAATGCGCTCAGGTTTTGGAGTCACCGCTGCAAGACTTTGCCGGGCGCGATGACTCTCGTGTTGCTCTCGGTCAGACTCGCGGCGGCGGCTACCTGAAAGTGATCTACACGCGGGAGGACGACGGCTCGTTGTTCGTGATCACCGCCTATCCGTTGGTCGGCAAGCCGCTCGCGGCCTTGAAACGCAGGCTCCGAAAGAAGGGGCGCTAGACATGAAGAAAGACCCGAACCGTTACCCCAAGGGCTGGAACAAGAAGCGCGTGCAGGGCGTCATCGCGCACTACGCCAATCAATCGGACGCCGACGCCATCGCCGAGGCCGACGCGGCGTGGATCAACAGCCGCTTCTCGCTGGTGCGTGTGCCTGTGGAGTACGCGGCCCAGGTCGAGGCTTTCGTTCAGTCGCTCCGCAGCCGTCCCGCGAAGCGACGCAAGACCGCGTAAACCACGAGTGCGCACTTCTTTGGTTCAGAATCACCCTTGGAAACCGTCCTCCACACCATCCTCCACCTCGACAAGTCGCTCGCCGACTTGGTGGTGAACTACGGCGTGTGGATCTACGCGATCCTCTTCGCGATCGTCTTCGCTGAGACTGGCCTGGTTGTCACTCCGTTCTTGCCCGGTGATTCGCTGCTCTTCGCCGCGGGCGCGCTCGCCGCGTCCCAGCCCCAGGCGCTCAACGTCTGGTTTGTCCTCGTGCTGCTCATCACCGCCGCCATCCTCGGTGACGCGGTGAACTACGCCATCGGCAAGTGGATCGGGCCCAAGGTCTTCAGCAAGCAGCTCGATCCCAACCACGTCCCGACGTGGAAGGAGCGCCTGCTCAACCGCAAGCATCTGGACCGCGCCCACGAGTTCTACGAGAAGTACGGCGGCAAGGCGGTCGTCATCGGCCGCTTCGTCCCGATCGTCCGCACCTTCGTCCCCTTCGTCGCCGGCGCGGGCGCGATGACGTACTCCAAGTTCGCGTTCTACAACGTCGCAGGCGCGCTGCTGTGGGTCGGTCTCTGCACCGGCGCGGGCTACCTCTTCGGCAACTTTGAGATCGTCAAGAAGAACTTCTCGCTGGTGGTGCTGGGCATCATCGTCGTGTCGCTGATCCCGATCGCCATCGAGTTCTGGATGGCACGGCGCGGCTCACAGAAGAAGCCCGCCACGGAGGGCACGCCCGCCGCGTGACATCCCGATGGCCACCCACCAGACCAACTGCGACATCTGCAACCGCCTCGCGGCGATCCGCGAGGGGAAGCACCCCGCCCATGGAATCACCGTCATCGCGGAGCTGGACACGGGCTTTGCCGTGATGGGCGACTCGCAGTTCTTCCGCGGCTACTCGCTGCTGCTCTGCAAGACCCCCGCGACCGAGCTTGACGAACTCCCCAAGCCCATCCGCCTGCGCTTCCTCGAAGAGATGAGCCAGCTCGCCGAGGCGGTCCGCAAGGCCACCGGCGCGTTCAAGCTCAACTACGAGTCGCTGGGCAACCTCGTTCACCACCTGCACTGGCACGTCTTCCCGCGTCGCGAGAGCGACCCGGACCCCAAGGCGCCGGTATGGGGCCAGATGCCCAAGCTCGGCAGCGATGCCGACACCCAGTCCAAGTTCAACCCCGAGCGTGACCGGGGATTGCTCGAGTCCATCCGCGCGGAATTGCACGCGATCCGCGCCCGTGCAAACCAAGTCCACGATTCAGCCAACGTC
>JBILLU010000179.1:0-6673 GCA_044375915.1 Phycisphaerales bacterium | reverse complement strand
CAGACCCGCATGGAACTGAGCGCGGTTCGGTGCGACGGGCTGTTGAGCAAGCCGCTGACGTACGACCGGGTGGTGCGGGCGATCGCGGAGTTCCTCGGGAGCGCGGCGGAGGGCGCGGGCGACGAGAGCAGGTCAGCGCTCCGGGCCGACGACCCGTCGATGAGCATGCTGCCCTGGTTCCTGGACGAGTTGAAGCGGATCGCTGGCGAGCTGCGCAAGGCGGTGGACAGCGACAACACGCGGGAGTGCGAGTCGCTGTGCATGACGCTGAAGGGCTCGGCGCCTTCGATGGGGTTTGCGGGGATGGCGACGACCGCGGACCGGGCGTTGCAGATGCTGGCATGGACCAAGAGTCCCAAGGAATCGGCCTCGGTGCTGCGCGACGTGATCGTCGCGTGTGAACGGGCGAGGGCGGCATGAACTCCGCTGGACATGTTGAAGCGACCCCGGAGCTCAGCTCGCTGCGGCGGCGGCTGATCGCGATCCTGATCGCGGTGGTTGCGAGCGTGTTCGGGTTCGAGCTGCTGCAGTCGAACCTGATCCGGCGTTCGACGCGCGAGAGCGAAGCGGTGAATCTCGCGACGAAGCATCATCTGGCGAGCCAGCAGATCGTGAAGGCGGCGGCGATGCTGGGGCATGCGAATCGCACGGAAGGGAAATCCCCAGGCGAGCCTTTCCGGAGCGAACTGGAAGCGGCGTCGGATGCGTTCGATCGGGTGCACCGGGAGATGATCGCCGCGGGCAAGAGCGTGGTGCGTCGCGTGCTCTCGGGAGATGAGCTGGCGGCTCTGGAGCAGTCGAGCGCTTCGTTTGCACAGGCGGCGCAGAGCGTGTGCAGTTCGATGCATCCGGACGCGGCTGATTCGAAGCGCGACGCGGCGCTGATGCACCTGGCTGCGGCCCAGGGCCGTTTCGCTCGCGACGCCGAAGCAGTCGCGGAGCGGCTGAGCCAGTCGGCGCAGTCGCACGCGAGCGCGGCGATGTGGATCGTGATCGGCGCGGGCGTGCTGTTGACTGGGGTGTTCATCGGACTCGGCGCGATCGTGGTCATGCCGTCGCTGCGTCGGGTGAGCGCGGAGCTGCTCCGCGTCCGACTGGAGGGCGAGCAGGCGCTGCAGGCGGCACGACAGAAAGAAGTGATGCTGGAACGGGTCAGCCACGGGATTCGCTCGCCGATGATGTCGGTGCTGGGCTACTCGGACATGCTGCTCGAACCGTCGCTGGGAACCGCCGAACGGGCCGAGATCGCGCAGAACATCCGGCGGAGCACCAAGCACCTGCTGGCGTTGGTGCACGAGGTGATCGATCAGGCCGCGGCGGGGGCTGGGCGGCTGGCGGTGGGGCGCGTGGCGTGCTCTCCGGAGCAGGCGGTCCACGAAGTGGTGACGATGCTGCGGCCGCTGGCAACGACGCGGAAACTGGCAATTTCGGAACAGATCGACGCATCGCTGCCGCACGCGATCATCGGAGATCCGATTCGGCTGCGGCAGGTGCTGCTGCAGTTGATCGGCAACGCGATCAAGTTCACTGCCAAGGGCGAGATCGTCGTGCGGGCCAAGGGTGATCCCAACGACGCCGAGCGGGTGTTGATCGAAGTCCGAGACAGTGGTCGCGGGATGTCCGGGAAGCAGCTTGAGCAGCACGGGTTGACGCCCGAGACGGCGTCGTCCAAGCTTGGCGCGACACCGACCATCGGCCTGTCGCTGTCACGTTCGCTCGTGCTGCTGATGGGCGGCTTGCTGACGGCCGAGAGCACGCCGGGGCAGGGCACCACGGTTCGAGTCTCCCTCGCGAAGGCGAAGGCGAGCCCGCTCGCCGGGCAGACCCGGGGCAGCGACGTTGGCGTGTACCCATGGCTGGTGGGAAACGTGCTGGTGGCCGAGGACAACCCGGACAGCCAGCGGCTGATCGCGTTCTACCTCCGCAAGATGGGCCTCGAATCAGTCATCGTGCCCGATGGGCGGCAGGCGGTGAACAACGCGCTCGCCGCGGTGGGCGCCGGGAATCCGTTCGACATGATCCTGATGGACATGCAGATGCCGTCGCTGGATGGGTATGCGGCGACGCGAGAGCTTCGTGAGCGCGGCTACAAGGGCGTCGTTGTCGCCCTCACGGGCAACGCGTTGGCGGGCGACCGGGAGAAGTGCCTGGAGGCGGGTTGCGACGAGTATCTCACCAAGCCGATCGAGCGAGACGTGTTCGTGGGCACGTGCTCGCGGCTGTTGTGCAAGGGCGAGGATCCGGGTCTGCGGATCGCGTCGTAGACGCTGCTGCCACGCTCGTGTGCGGCGTACGCTGCGGCATGGCCACGTTTCTCTTGAAGACCGAGCCGGATGAGTTTTCGATCGACGATCTCGAGCGTGAATCGAAGAAGAAGCCGGTGCGTTGGGATGGCATCACCAATGCCGCGGCTCTCAAGGCTCTGCGCGAAGCGCGGGCGGGCGACGAGGCGTTTGTGTATCACACCGGCGACGAGCGAGCGATCGTGGGCCTCGCCCGCATCACCACCGACGCCTATGCGGACCCGAAGAACCCGGGTCTGACCGCGGCGGGCGAAACCAAGACGCCGGTGGTGGATCTGGTCTTTGTGAAACGAGCACCGACACCGGTGACGCTGGAGGCGATCAAAGCCGACAAGCGGTTTGCGGCGTTTGCGTTGGTGAAGCAGTCGCGGTTGAGCGCGATGATGGTGCCGCCGGAGCTGGAGAAGGTGCTGCGGAAGCTGGCGGGGGTGTGAGGGGAAGGCACTGGCCGCTAGGCACTAGGCACTAGGAGAAGGCATCGGGCATCAGTCCGAGGACTTCAGCCCCAAGACCTCATCCCCCCCACCGCAACCCTTCAACCTTCCGACTCCAAAAAGGGTGGCCAACGGGACTCGAACCCGCGACCCCGAGGATCACAACCTCGTGCTCTAACCAACTGAGCTATGGCCACCATCACGCGGAAAACCGCGGGGCGAAGTATATGGCGCGCCCCGGGCGTCCTCCAACGGCCGAACGCCCGTGGGTTGCGACGCGTTACGACCGCACGCTGCTGCGAACCCCGGTGTCCGCCCGTCCGGTGAACTTGGGCACGTCTGCACCGTCGTTGAAGTACTCGAGAATCCAGGCGATCTCGCCTGTGCGGTACATGGAGACGAACATCTCCACGGTCCCGGGGCAATACCGCGTCCGGATGCCGGACTCGAGCTCGGCGATCGCCTTTTCCGCGGCGTGCACGCCCGTCTCGCGCCGGTACGGGCGGATGCTGGTCATGGCGTCGAAGGAATCGATGACCGCGAAGTAGCGAGCGGCGACGGGGATCTCGTCGCCGGACAGGCCGTCGGGATAGCCCTTGCCGTCGAAACGCTCGTGGTGATGACGGACGAGATCGAGGATCACGGGGTCGTCCTCGCCCATGCGGAGCAGACGCTCGTGGCCAAGGGCGGCGTGGGACTTCATCACCTCGAACTCGGCGTCGGTGAGCTTGCCGGGCTTTTGGAGGATGGCCGAGGGAATCTCGATCTTGCCGATGTCGTGGAGCGCGGCGGCGGCGGTGAGTCGCTCGAGATCGTCGTGGGAGACGCCGGCCTTCTCGGCCAGCGCACGGGTGTAGAGCACCACCCGCCAGGTGTGGGCGGCGGTGCTCGTGTCCTTGGCCTCGAGCAGGCCGACCAGGGCTTCGATGACTTCGGGGGCGAGCAAGCGGGGAAGAGTACGCGAGTGCGTCGGCGGGAAAAGTTCAGGTGAGTCGCACGAGCAAGAGCGACTGATCGTCGATCTGCGTGCCGTGGGCGCGGACGGCGAGGAGCACCCGCTCGTAGATGGTCTCGATCGGTTGTTCGGCGTGCTGCTCCAGCAGGGACGCGATTCGATCCAGGCCGAACTGCTCACCACGCGTGTTCATCGCCTCGGTGAGTCCGTCGGTGAAGAACGCGAGGAGGTCTCCGGGGGCGGCCTGGAACGAGCCGGATGCATAACCGCCGTCCGGGTCGATCCCCAGCGGGAGATGCTCGTTGTCCAGGCGTCGCCAGACGCGCGACGCGGCGGCGAAGTGCAGAATCGGCAAGTGCCCGGCGAGGGCGAACTGGACGGTGCGATCGGGCCGCACGCGGGCGCAGGCGAGGGTCGCGAACATCTCGGGGCGGGTGAGGTCGGTGGTGATGCGATTGACATCGCGGAGCACGGCCCCGAGATCATCGCCGCCGACGAGGAGCCGGGTCCGGATGCTGGATTTGAGCATGCCCATGACGATGCCGGCACCGACGCCATGGCCGGAGACGTCGGCGAGGAAGACGTCGAGCTCGTTGTCGCGCACCACGGCGTCGACCAGGTCGCCGCCCATCTCGGCCGAAGGTTCGGAGCGGGCGAGCACCTGAGCGAACGGGGTTCGGATCGAGATCGATGGAACGATCGACTCATGGATCACGCGGGCGACGTCGAGCTCGGCCTGGGCGCGTTCGGCGCGGCGTTCCTTGCCTCGGACGAACTGGATGAAGATCACAAAGCCAATGGAGGTCAGCACCACCATCATCACGGCGAGCGTGACCTTGCGGATGATCTCCGGCGCGCTCATGCCCACGTTGAACAACCCGAGGCGACCGAGCGGGCCGAAGAAGAGCGGCTCGGCGAAGAATGGGAGCACGACGAGCGGAATCAGCAGCCAGAACCGGCGAGCGGCGAAGGCGTGGGCCCATCCGACCGCGAGCGTGCCGCCGAAGGCGACCAACGCGAGACCGCCCAGCCAGGCCATCGGGCGCGGCTGCATGAAGGCGACGAGGATCGCCAGCGACCCGAAGATGAAGAACACGCCCAGGTACATGAGGGCGTCGCTGCGGGGAGAGTTGGCGGAGTGCCGCGGCACGCAGCGAGGGTACCACGCGCGGGCTCGACGCGCCAAGGTCGATAGATCGGGGATGAGGTCGTTCGGCGTGGTTGGATGCAACGGCGCGCGGGGCGGGGACGCCCCGGCTCGCTTTTTGGAAGCGTTGTGCGCGTGCGGGGTGTCGCGGAACTTCTTGAGGGAACTACGAGCTGCTCGGCGTGTGAAGTGCCGTGCGCCCATTACCCCTCCCCGGTCTCGCTGCGCTCGACCACCCCTCCCCGCTTCGCGGGGCGGGGAGGCGCGGGAGCGCGGTTCGGTGCGAGTTACGCGCGGGTGTGCAGGATGTCGGTGAGGACGTCGGCCTGATGATCGGCGTGATAGCTGCTGCGCACCAGCGGGCCGCTCTCGACGACTTTGAAGCCGCGTTTGAGACCTTCTTCCTTGTACATCGCGAAGGTCTCGGGCGTGACCCAGCGGTCCATTGGGAGGTGATTCCGCGTCGGCTGGAGGTATTGGCCGATGGTGAGGATGTCCGTGGAGGAAGGGGAGGAAGCTTCGGAACTTTCCTTCCCTGCCCCGCTGCTCCCCTGCTCCCCTGCACCCCTCGTCTTCGCGATCACGTCATCCATCAACTCCAGCACTTCCTCGTCGCGCTCGCCGATGCCGACCATGATGCCGGTTTTGGCGACACCACCTTGCTCCTTCACGCGGCGGAGCAATTCCAGCGAGCGGTCGAACTTGGCGCTCGGGCGCACCGCGGGGTACATGCGGCGGACGGTCTCGAGGTTGTGATTGATGATGTGCGGCTTGGCGTCGATCACCATCTGCAGCGCGGGCCAGTTGCCCTCAAAGTCGGGGATGAGGACCTCGACGGACATGTTGGGGCAGGCCTCGCGGGTGCGGATGATGGTCTCGGCCCAGATGCCGGCCCCGCCGTCGGAGAGTTCGTCGCGGTTGACGCTGGTGATCACGACGTGCTTGAGGCCCATGAGGGCGAGGCTCTCGGCGACGCGGCGGGGTTCGTCTTTGTCGAGGGTGTTGGGGCGGCCGGTCTTGACGTTGCAGAAGCCGCAGGCGCGGGTGCAGGTGTCGCCCAAGATCATGATGGTGGCGACGCCGCGGGCCCAGCACTCGCCCATGTTGGGGCAGCCGGCCTCTTCGCAGACGGTGTGCAACTTGTGGCTGTCCATGATGTTGCGCAGGCGGTTGTAGCCGGGGCCGCCGGGGACTTTGGCCTTGAGCCAAGAGGGCTTGCGCTTGACGAGGAGGTGTTCTTTGCCCTCGTTGTTGTTGAGGATGAGGTTGCTGAGGCTGACCAGGGGCGCATCGACGCGGCGGAGGGGGTCGCCGCCGGCGGGACGGGGATGGCGGGCCACGGTCTTGGCCAGCGCCTCGGGGGTCATGCCGGGGGGGAGGGGGGAGGGGGGAGGGGTCGTCATGGGCAGGGGGATGGTAGGGGAAGGGAAAAGCTCAAAGCTCAAAGCGGGAAAGCTCAAAGAAAGGCATGGCGCGGGTGAGGCCAGCTGCCTTGATTTGAGCATTGAGCTTTGGTGCTTTGAGCTTTGCCGCTCCGCGGCAGGCAACAACTGCGCGAACCTGCCACGCCCCAGAAACGAACGTCCGATCAAAACGTGGGCCCTATTCGGCCGATGCAGTAGGTTGGAGAAAGACCAAACGGGCGGCTCGTATGCTGAGCGTCCGGATCTGTCGCGTCGGCGTGCCGCCGGCGGGGTGGAGTTTGATGAGGCCCTGACCGAACCTTGACCGACTGGAGAGTCGCTTGAAGCAGTCCTGCAGCACCATGAATGTGTCCGCCACTCGAGCTCTGCGGCTTGTGCTTGCCGCCGGTGCGGCGGGGGTGAGTGTGGGC
>JBILLU010000178.1:0-6714 GCA_044375915.1 Phycisphaerales bacterium | reverse complement strand
TCAGATCAGCTTGATCTCCGCAGGCCCCGGCATCGCGCCGGGGCCTGTTTGTTTTCGCTGATTACTTTCAAGGACCAGTGGGACCGGCCTTCGGCCGGTCTTCCGGCGAGTCGTGGGCGGAAGCAGCTTGCGGCCGCTCTTGTGGGGCAGATCTGTTGATGACGCACATGCCTTGTCGCACCCGCAAAGACCGGCCGGAGGCCGGTCCTACTGAAATCCAGGGAACCCAACGCCCGCCTACCCGCTACATTCTCTCGACCACTCGTCCCTCCCCTCCAGCTCGCGGAGCCGCGCCTTGCCCCCGATGATCGAGACGATCAACCTGACCAAGAAGTACGGCGATCTTGTCGCGCTCTCCAACCTCAACCTGGTCATCAACGAGGGCGACTGCTTCGGCTTCATCGGCCCCAACGGCGCGGGCAAGACGACGACTATCAAGATCCTCGCGACGCTGCTGAAGCCAAGCAGCGGGCAGGCGAACGTCGCGGGCCTCACCATCGGCTATCAGAACCGCCAGATACGGCCCTTGATTGGCTATGTGCCCGACTTCATGGGCGCGTACGAAGACATGGTGGTGACGGAGTATCTGGAGTTCTTCGCCGCGTCGTACGGCATCCACGGCACGCAGCGCGACAAGGTGGTGAAGGACGTCCTCGAACTCACCGATCTCACCTACAAGGCCAACGCCGAGGTGAACAGCCTGAGCCGCGGCATGCAGCAGCGACTGAGCGTCGCCCGCGTGCTGCTACACGACCCCAAGGTGCTGCTGATGGACGAGCCGGCTTCAGGCCTCGATCCGCGAGCCCGCATCGAGATGCGGGAGCTCTTGAAAGAGCTGCGGCGGATGGGCAAGACGATCCTGATCTCGTCGCACATCCTGCCGGAACTGGCGGAGCTGTGCAACGTCGTCGGCATCATCGAGCGCGGGCAGCTGTTGTTCTCTGGCACGGTCGATGAGATCGTTCGGCGCGCCCGCATGGGGCACATTCTGCACGTCGGCGTCACCGACCGCATCGACGATGCCGCGAAGGTGGTGGGGGGCTTTCCGGGCGTGAAGAAGGTCGCGGTGTCGGACGTGGACAGCGTGGGCAGCACGAACGGTGCGCGGCAGAAGGTGATCGTGGTGGACTTCGACGCCGCGGGTGGACGGAATTACACCGACATCCCCAACGTGCTGGTGAATGCGGGCTTCCGGCTGACCAAGTTCACGGAAGAGCCGGTGAACCTGGAGACGGCGTTCATGCGGCTGACGAAGGGGTTGGTGCAGTAGTTTCAGGGAATTTGGGGTGAGGTCTCGTCGCAACGCCTGCAGACCGACGCGGTACACTCTGAGCGAGGCATCGCCTCCCCACGGAGATTCCCCATGAAACCCCAGCGTCTGCTCCCCTCGATTGCCGGTTTGACTCTCGGCCTGAGCTTCGTGCTCGCCGGGGAGATCCCTGCTCCGCCCCCGACCAAAGTTGTGCCCGTGAAGGAGAACACCCACGGCACCGAGTGGGTGGACAACTACCAGTGGCTCGAGGGCGACAACAGCGACCCCAAGAACATGGGCAAGCTGACGCCCGAGGTTGATGCGTGGACCGATGCGCAGAACGCGTACTCGCGTTCGGTGCTCGACAACCTTCCGGGGCGCAAGGCGATCGAGGAGAAGATCAGGCCGCTGATGGAGGTCGGGTCGATCTCGTCGCCGACGATCCGCGGCAACCGCTACTTCTTCTTCAAGCGTGAAGCGAGCCAGAACCAGGCGTTGTTCTACTACCGCGACGGCGCCAAGGGTCCGGACAAGCTGCTCATCGATCCCGCCACGATCGACAAGAGCGGACTGGTCACCGTGACCTTCGCCTCGCCCAACGAGCAGGGGACGATGATCGCCTACGGCACCTACTCCAAGGGTGACGAGAACACCACGCTCTACGTCCTCGACATCGCCAGCGGCAAGACGCTCGATTGGTCGGTGCCGAACAAGATCTCGAGCGCGTCGTGGCTGCCTGATAGCAGCGGCTTTGTGTACCGCAACCTCGCCGACCCCAAGAACCCGTACTCGGGCCAGGTGATGTACATCGACATCAAGGGCGACGTCGGCAGCGCCAAGCAGATCATCCGCCAGTTCACCAAGGAAGAGAACGCCAAGCTCGCGACCACCTACGGCCCCGGCGGTGGCCTCGATCGCGGCGGCAAGTGGTTGGCGCTCAGCTACTCGACCGACACCCGCAACAACGACCTGTGGGTCGCAAAGTTCGATGAGTTCAAGAAGACCGGCAAGGTGAACAAAGTCGGCGTGATGGTGGGCGAGAAGGCCGCGGCTGGCGGCGACATCGTCGGCGACACGATGTTCATGCAGACGACTCTGGGGGCGCCCAACGGGCGTGTCTATGCGGTCGACCTGAACAAGCCGAGCAAAGAGAATTGGAAGGAGATCATTCCGGAGAAGCAGGACGCGAACCTGACCGGCGTGAGCGTGTCGAAGACCCGCATCGCCGCGACGTACCTGAAGGACGCGTCGAGCGTGGTGGAGATCTTCGATCACGCGGGCAAGTCCTACGGCACGCTGAAGCTCCCGGGCATCGGCAGCGCAGGCGTCAACACCGAAGAGGACCGCGATACCGCGATCTTGACCTTCTCCAGCTTCAACTATCCGACGAGCCACTTCCAGATCGATCTCACCAAGCCCGACGCCGAGCCGGTGCTGTGGGAGCGCCCCAACGTGCCGGTCGATCCGAGCACGGTCGAGGTGAAGCAGGAGTGGTTCAGCGGCAAGGACGGCGCCCGCGTCCCCATGTTTATCGTGCACAAGAAGGGCCTGAAGCTCGACGGCAAGAACCCGACCATCCTCTACGGCTACGGCGGGTTCAACATCAGCCTGACGCCGTCGTTCAGCGCCTCGAACTTCCAGTGGTTCGACGCGGGCGGCGTCTACGTCGTCGCCAACATCCGCGGCGGTGGCGAGTTCGGCCAGAAGTGGCACGAGTCCGGCAAGCTTGAGAAGCGTCAGAACACTTGGAGCGATTTCCAGGCCGCGGCGGAGTACCTGATTCAGAGCAACTACACCAACCCCGACAAGCTCGCCGTCATGGGCGGCTCGCAGGGAGGGTTGCTCGTCGGCACGTTCGTCACGCAGCGTCCGGACCTGTGCAAGGCCGCGCTGTGCATGGTGCCGCTGATCGACATGATCCGCTATCAGGACTTCCTGATGGCCCGGTACTGGGTGCCCGAGTACGGCAGCGCGGAGAACGCGGACCAGGCGGCGTACCTCTTGAAGTACTCGCCTTACCAGAACGTGAAGAAGGGGACTAAGTACCCGGCGATGATCGTGACCGCCGGCGAGAACGACGCCCGCGTGCACCCGCTGCACGCCCGCAAGTTCGTCGCGGCCCTCCGCGAGGCGACGGGCAGCGGCCTGCCGATTCTGTACTGGGGCGACAAGGAGGCCGGCCACGGCCAGGGCAAGCCGCTGAACCTGCGGATGCGTGACCTGGTCGATCAGCGGATCTTCCTGATGTGGCAGCTGGGGATGCTCGAGGGCAAGTGATCGAGCCCACGAGGGAATACAAAGCACGCACAATTGCGAGCGGGGCCGGAGCGATCCGGCCCCGTTTTCTTTCTTTGTGCGGAGATGCGAGGTGACCGCTCGACAAGCGGGCACGGTGCTCGCGCCTCCCCGTCCCGCGGAGCGGGGAGGGGTGGTCGAGGCTTTGCGAGACCGGGGAGGGGCGAATCGCGTTCGGATGATTGTTTCGTTCAGGTACCCGCATTCCCCTCACCTAACTCGATGCTTTGCATCGAGTCGTCCTCTCCCCGCATGCGGGGAGAGGAGGCGCGTTCGCGGATTTTTCTTTTGGAAAGTGATCGCCGACGCGGTATCTTCTCCACCTGTGATTCACGGCCTAATGAGCTTTCTGTGGAGCGTGATGGCGGCGTTGGTGTCAACCGACCCGACGCCGCCGAGCGTTCCGGCAGCGCGGCGGCTGGTGGTGCCGGTGCTGATGTACCACCATCTCCGCGAGCCGGGGCCGAGCATGGCGGACCGGTTAAACGCGCGGTTCGATGTGTCGCCGACGGAGTTTGCGAAGCAGCTCGACTACCTGCAGGCGAACGGGTACACCGCGATCGATTGCCGCACGCTGGCGGCGTCGGTGCGGGAGGGCCAGCCGTTGCCCGCGAAGCCAGTGATGCTGACGTTCGACGACGGGTGGCGGGAGCAATACACGATCGCGTTTCCGCTGCTGAAGGAACGCGGCATGGTGGGGGTGTTCTACGTGCACACGGGCGTCTTGAGCGACGACCCGAGCCGCGGGTACACGACATGGGCGGATCTGTGCGAGATGCGGGGCGCGGGGATGGACATCCAGTCGCACACGATCAGCCACCCGTCGCTGCCCGGGGTCGAGACGCTCAAGCTCGACGAGGAGCTGCGGGGGTCGAAGGCGGCACTCGAGAAGTTCTTCGGCGAGGAGTGCATCAGCCTGGCGTACCCGTTCGGCGACTTCACCGAGCGGGAGATGACCGCGGCGCGGCGTGTGGGGTATCACTTCGCGTTCACGACGGAGGTGGGGCTGGTGCACGACTGCGACGAGCCGTTCGAGATCGGGCGGACGATTGTGACGTACTTTGACAACCTCGATGACTTCGCGATCAAGTTGACGGAACTCGACGGCGGCCGCGCGTTGCTGGATTACCGCCAGTCGATCACCCGGAAGAAGTAGAACCGCCTTCCAGGCGGTTCGTCAGATGATGGAGAAACGTCGGAAGACCGGCCGGAGGCCGGTCCTGGTGCTTGAAGACCGGCTGGAAGCCAATCCAACTGCATGAAAAAGGCCCGGCAGTTGCCGGGCCTTTCGAGGATTCAGAGGAGCACGAGGCTTAGTTCGCGAAGTGGGCGAAGGCGCGGTTGGCTTCGGCCATCTTGTGGGTCTGGTCGCGGGTCATCATGGCCTTGCCTTCCTTCTTGGCGGCCGAGTAGAGCTCGTCGGCGAGGCGGGCGGCGATCGGGCGGCCCTTCTCGCCGCGGACGGCGTCGATCAGCCAGCGGAAGGCCAGCGACTGCTGACGCTTGTTGTTCACCTGCATGGGCACCTGGTAGTTGGCACCGCCGATGCGCTTGGAGCGGACCTCGACGAAGGGCTTGACGTTCTCGATGGCCATGTGGAACAGAGCGATGCTGTTCTCGGGCTTCTCGGGAGCGGTTTCCTTGGCGAGCTTTTCGTCGATGATGTCCATCGCGTCGTAGACGACGCGCTGGGCGACCGACTTCTTGCCCTGACGCATGATGCAGTTGATGAAGCGCGAGAGGACCTTGTCGCCGAAGCGGGGGTCCGGACGCAGCTGAGATTCGGAAGCGGTGAAGTTGCCCATCGGACTCAAAACTCCCTGAGAGGGTTTCCGGCGTGTCCGGCGGCGACGATGCCGACGGTACCTTCACCCGCCGCGACGCGTGGGCTCACGCGAGCGCGGGGATTACTCGCCGCGTGTCACTTACTTCTTGGCGGCGCCGCCACCCTTGGCCTGCTTGGCGCCGTACTTCGAGCGGCTCTGCTTGCGGTTCTCGACGCCGAGGCAGTCGAGGCTGCCGCGAACGACGTGGTAGCGCACACCGGGGAGGTCGCGCACGCGTCCGCCGCGGACGAGAACGATCGAGTGCTCCTGAAGGTTGTGGCCTTCGCCGCCGATGTAGGCGGTGACTTCGCGGCCGTTGGAGAGGCGCACGCGGGCGACCTTACGGAGAGCCGAGTTCGGCTTCTTGGGGGTCATGGTCTTGACGATCAGGCACACGCCGCGCTTCATCGGGGCGAGCGCGAGGTCGCGGACCTTGGACTTGGCTCCAGGGGAGCGACGCGGACGGCGGACAAGCTGGTTGATCGTCGGCATGTGGCGTACCAGAAACCTTGCGAGAATCCGATGCCCGGGGCACGACGTGCCCGACCGGACAAGGGCCAAAACGATAGGCATCCGCCCCGAAAAAGGCAATCCCTGCGGACAACAGGCCTCAAACTCTGCTCAGGCCCCGTCGCGGAACGACCGCAGCTGCGTCAGCGCTCGCTGCAGTTCCTGCTGCATCTTGCTGATGCGCACGAGCGATTTCACGCGGGTCAGCAGCTCGAGCTTGTTGACGGGCTTGCTCAAGAAGTCGTCCGCCCCGCACTCAATGGCCCGCTCGACGTCGCTGACCTCGTTCAGGGCGGTCACCATGACGATCGGGATATCCCGCGTCGAGGCGTCGCCTTTGAGCTTGGCGCAGGCCTGAAACCCGCTCATTCGGGGCATCATGACGTCCAACAGAATGATGTCAGGCCGCTTCGCGGCGACGGCTTCCAGGGCCTCCAGGCCGTCGCGGGCGAGGGTGAGATCGCAGTGGAGATCCTCGAGGTAGGCCTCGAGCAGCTCGAGATTCTGCTCGTTGTCGTCGACGACGAGGACGCAAACGCCTCGGCCATCCCAAGAGTCGGTGAGCGGGGGCGAGATCGAGTTGGAGGGGTTCGAGGCGGTCATCTGTCGAGAGAATAGCCGTTCAGTTCAATGCCCGCGGCATGTCCTGTACGCATTTTGATCGGTTTTTCATCGTTGAAACAAGCATATTTTCGGGGCTTGAGCGGAGAGGAGTGTCCGCCAAAGATTCCATCCGCGAGATCGGGTTCGGTTTTCGCGCGGGGCGAAGCTGCGGCGCGATCTTTGGGTGTGTCGGTGGGGGAGCGGAAAAGGGTGGCGATCTGTATGTCG
>JBILLU010000177.1:0-6775 GCA_044375915.1 Phycisphaerales bacterium | reverse complement strand
CCTCGCAGGCGCACCTCCCCCCACCTCCGTGACGCTTGTTCGCATCGCGCGGTTGGCCACACCCTTCGGCTCCCTCGCGCTATGGCGCCCGCGCGCAGTCGGTCGCTCGTCTCGCGACCGCGCGCAGGAGATTCCAGTGCGGCCAGCCTGTCGTCAGCTCCACCCACACCCGCCGCGTCGTCTGCACGATCCGCGCCGCGACCTTCACGATCCTCGTTCGCCACATGCCCGGTCGCGCAGCCCGCAGTTCCTGAGGCACCCGAGCGTCGTCACGCAGCGCCGAGAGCAGGTTCGTCGCCAGCGTGTGCATCAGGAGGCGAAGGAAGTTCGCGGCGAACCGGTGGCACGAGAGGCGATCCCCGGCGAGCCCGTTCTTCAGCTCGTCGTTGCGCTGCTCGCTCTCGCCGCGTTGCACATACGCGTCGTACGCCGCCTCCGCCCTCGCCTTCGTCCGCACCTTCACGTTGGTCACCATGAAGCGGAGGTTCGTCCCGTCCGCGCTGCACTCGGCCTTCGCGACGACCCAGTAGTCCCGCTTCCACGATCGTGCCCGATAGCGACGCGCCGCGAAGAGGCGCTGCTTCTCGCCGGTCGTCGCGTATCGGGCCGCCGCCTTCCGCACGAGCGGCTCGGCCCACCTCGTGAGCTTCGGGTTGGCCCCCATTCCGCAGGAAAACGTGTGCCCACCCGCATCGCACCAGTTGTACAGGTCCGGGTTCCCGACGCCGGCGTCCGCCCGGACGTGCACCCGCGCCTTGGAATTGGACGCCTTGAGCGCCGCGGCGACGCGCTCGAGGTCATCCTCGACGCCCAACGCCGCGCCGACCTTGCCCGGGCGCAGCCAAGCGACGAAGATGTGCTTCGTCGTGGGCTCGCTCACGATCATCGGGAAGTACTGGTGCTGGTCGTAGAAGCCGTGGAAGAAGGTGAGCTGCTGCTGGCCATGGGTCGGGTCGTCGGTCGGGTCGGCGTCGATCGTGACGACGTCAGGCACGCGCCCGCCGTGCTTGCGCGCGAGGCGCTCGACTCCGAGCCGGACCATGAGGTCGGTCGCGCGCAGGAGCGAGCCGGCCGAGACGCCGTTCTCGAACCTCGACAGCGTCGGCTGGCTGGCAAGGGGCGGACCGTCGGGAAGGCGGTCGGAGATCATCTTGAAGACCGGGTCGTCACGCAGCGCATCGTGGTCGTTGCAGTCCTCGTATCCGGCGATGATGCCGTACACGCGCTGCCGGACCATGGAGAGGACCGAGTGGGTGGAGCGATCACGGTCGTCGCCGAGGCATTCGGCGAAGCGTTCGGTCCAACGCACGCGCTCGTCGAACTGGCGGATGACAAGCAGGCCCGCGTCGGTGGACATCATGGCATCCGAGCGCCGCATGACGACCGTGCGTGGCGAGGCGAGAGGGAGCGAGATACGATCCGCAGACTGCGTTGACATCGACGGCCTCCGTGCCGTGTAGAAAGTGCTTGTTGCAAAGCTCTCTACGCACACGAAGGCCTTCGATTTCAATGCGGTGACGAATGATCCGGGCTAGCACTCTGGCAGGGTTGCCCGCCAGAGTTCTGCTCCGGCGATCTTGACGGGAATGGGTCCATTGATGCCGCGGACCTTGCCGCGCTTCTCGGAGCGTGGTCGACCCCGGCCGCAGATCTCGATGGCGATGGTGTCACCGGCGCGAGTGATCTCGCGACGCTCTTGGGCGATTGGGGAAGCTGTCAGTAGTCGCGCGGCGCAGGGTGCCGGCGGACTCGGATGCTCGCACGTCATCAAACGAGGCCGCGAGATGATTGTCGCGAAGCCGTGGTCAGTCCACTCTTTGCGTGGCGTGCGATGGTCTCTTCCGTGACGATGCACGGGGCGGCAACAGCGATGGCGACTGGCACGGCATGAGTGTCGAATCTTCCAAGCGGGTGAATCGGGTCGGTTCGCTCAGAACCGACGGGCGTCCGATGATCGCTGGAGCGTGCGAGTGGAGGCACCTCACCGGCGCCATCAGTTGTGACAGCATTGCGTGCGGGATCCGAGCTGGCGTGTGTCGAGGCGTTCATGAGCCGCGGTGTTCCGGTGCAGCCGACGTGGTTAGCGGAGTACGGCGGTCGTTAAACGAGCGTCAACGGCGACGTAGACGCAAGGGGCCGTTTGGAGGCAGGGGGGCGTCCTGCCCACGGCATTGCGAGCTGGACTGGTGCAAGCTGGAGTGATCTCGGCGAAGGCGTCGACGGATGGGCCGAACCGGTGATCGTGTTCGAAGATGGTCTTGGCTCAGGACCGACACTCTACGTTCGCGGGTGGTTCAACTCTGTCGGCGGCGTCTCAGTGATTGACCTCGCGGCTTTGCCAGCGACCGCGAGCTCACCAGCAGCGCTCGTCGCTGAAGGCTTCTTCGGGACTAGCCCCTCGGGCGACAGCTATTTCGCGCTCTGGCAGGGGTGCGCCGTGGTCCGCGCAGGTGATCTCGATGGAGATGTCGCGGTTGGCTCGCAGGGTCTCGCTGCGGTCTTGGCCGACTGGGGCACCTCGGCTGGTGACCTGGATGGCGACGGCAAGACCTCGGCCCAGGACGTCGCTGTTCTTCTGGGGGCGGCGGACTGCAGGGGGCGTGGGGCGATTACCCCTCGTGTTGGTGCACGCGCGCCGCTCGGGGGCAGTCGACTCGGAATCTCACTGATCTTGCTTCCGCGCAGCGGATGGTCTGACGCAGAAGTCTCCGACGGGTCCGTGTCGCGCCACATGCCCCGTCGCAGATCGCTTCGCGCGATCTGAGGTGCTGCTTGGCGTGTGGAGCTTCCTCGTGCGATCGATCTTTCGGACCGGGGCGGAGTTTGCCATCGTTGCCTCCGCTCTCTTCTTTGTCGCGTCAGCTCATGCTGCATTTGTCGCCGATCCCGAGCGAGGCCGAGGCGACCCGGCACTGGTGAGAGCTTCATCTCCAGGGCACGGACATTACGGTCGGGCCCACGACCATCTGATTGGTCTGGTCCGCAGCGAGAGCGGCGAGCCTATCGCGGGCGCGATCGTGGTGTCGACCGAAGGTGGACGTGCAGTGAGCGATGCGAAGGGCGAGTTCTCTTTGAGCTTGGCCCACATCGCGGGCAATGCGAGGGCCGGGCAATCCCTTCGAGTGACGGCCATCTCGACACATCAGGGGAAGACGCTCGTTGGATCCCGCGCAGTCGGCGGCAGTGAGCGGTCGGGTGATCCGATCGTCATCACCCTCGCGGCCGGAGGATCGTGCGAGCCGAGTTGGCTTCCCGGCTTCGGTGGGCAGCCCGGCGTGAGCGGCGGCTTCTCGACGAGCGTCTCGGCAATCGCGGCGTTCGACTCCGGGAATGGCCCGATCCTTGTCGTTGCTGGCGACTTCACCGCGGCGGGAGGCTCCTCCGCTGCCGGCATCGCGCGCTGGGATGGTGCGGAATGGTCGCCGCTGGGCTCCGGCATCGACGGCCAAGCGAACGCCTTGGCCGTTTTCGATGACGGGAGCGGGGGTGGCCCCGCGCTCTATGTCGGTGGCAGCTTCACGCTTGCCGGGGGAGTGCCGGCAAACAACATCGCTAGGTGGGACGGAAGCTCGTGGTCGCCAGTCGGCGCGGGAACCGGCGGGCCCTTCCCCACCGTTTTCTCCCTCGCGGTCTTCTCCAGCACGATCGGCGGCGTACCGTCGCTCTACGCGGGAGGATCGTTCACGAGCGCGGGCGGCGTGGCTGCGTCGCGTATCGCCCGCTGGAACGGTGTGAGTTGGTCGCCTCTCGGGGCGGGCGTGAACGGGACTGTTCGTGCGCTGACCACATGGAACGGTGTCGCAGGGACTGCGCCGAGCCTGTTTGTGGGCGGCGAGTTCACGAACGCTGGCGGACTCTCGACGTCTCGTATCGCGCGATGGACGGGCTCGACCTGGCTTACCGTGGGAAGTGGCGTCAATTCGCAGGTGCTCGCGCTCACCGGGATCGACGGCACGTGGGCCGGTGGTGGCCCCTGTCTCTTCGCCGGTGGTGACTTTACGAGCGCTGGCGCCACTGCAGCGAACCGTGTGGCGCGATGGAGTGGATCGACGTGGTCAGCGCTTGGCAGCGGGGCCAACGGATCAGTGGTGTCGTTGGCGACCTACGACGCGGGAAGCGGTCGTGAACTGTTCATGGGTGGGGCCTTCACGACAGCCGGGGGTGTTGCCGTCGGGTCGCTCGCCCGTTGGAATGGCTCCGCATGGAGTGCGGTGGACGTCGGTGTCAGCGCTGACACGTTCGTCCCTCAGGTCTGGTCGCTTGCCATCGTTGATGTCGGCAGCGGACCGGCTCTCGCACTCGGCGGGAAGTTCGGACAAGTCGGCCAGAAGCCGGCACTGAGTGTCGCCTCCTTCGACGGCAGCAAGCTCGAGGGATTGGGGCAAGGTCTTAGCGGGCCAGTTCACGCCATCACGACCTTCGACGATGGATCGGGGGCGGGTGAGGAGCTCTATGTCGGTGGCAAGTTCCGTGCAGCAGGGACGTCGCCCATCGTCAACCTCGCGAAGTGGACGGCGGACGGTTGGCACGATGTCGGCGGTGGTACGAACGGAGTGGTTCGGGCGCTGACGGCATTCGACGCCGGGAGTGGCCCATCGCTCTTCGTCGGTGGAGGTTTCACCGTCGTAGGCAGCACGCCCGCGAGTGGAGTTGCACGATGGAACGGAACCGAGTGGGCCACGCTTGGAAGCGGTGTGAGCGGAGGCGGATCGGGAGGGCCCTCGGCGGTGAAGGCCTTCGCGCGATTCGATGATGGCAGCGGTCAGGGCGAGGAGCTGTACGCCGCCGGCAATTTCACGGTCGCGGGCGGTGTTTCGGCCAATCGGATCGCCAAGTGGAGCGAGGGCGGCTGGTCCGCGCTGGGGGCGGGGCTCGAGTCGGTGCCGGGCTTCACCGATGCCCAGGTCAATGCGCTGGAGGTGCACAATGACGGGAGCGGACCGGCCCTCTTCGCGGGTGGGCAGTTCGCGAACGCCGGGGGATCCGCTGCGAATGCGGTGGCGCGATGGGATGGTGCTAGCTGGGCCCCTGTTCCAGGTGTCAGCGGCGGGTACGTGTACGCGCTGCAGACAACGCCCGAAGGCCTGATCGTTGGAGGTCTGTACTTCGCCGAAGGCACGCAGCGATTCATCGCCCGATGGGACGGATCGGCATGGACGCCCTACGGGCTGAACTCCGAGGTGGGGCCAATCTACTCGATCGAGTGGTTCGACGACGGCGTGGGAGTCGGCCCGCGTCTCTACGCAGGGGGCATCTTCTCGGTGGCAGGCGGAGCATCCGCCAACGCGATCGCCCGATGGAACGGCTCCACGTGGGAGCCGCTTGGCAGTGGCCTTGCCCCTCAGGGGCATACGATGGCACTTCAAGCCGTCGAGATCGCGGCATTCGGTGGTCCATCGCTCATCGCTGGCGGCTACTTCGGCGGGAGCCCCGCAGGCGATAGCTATGTCGCCCAATGGGCCGGCTGCATACAGGGCACACCGTGTCCCGGCGACTTCGACCGCAACGGCACCGTCGATGGCGCCGACCTCGCAACGATGCTCGGCGCGTGGGGCGGACCGGGTGCCGACCTCGACGGAAGCGGCGTCACCGATGGTGCCGACCTTGCGGTACTCCTTGGTGCATGGGGGCTCTGCCAATAGACGGTGAGTACCGGGGATGTTCGGGGGTCGGGCCCTCGGCGTCTCGTAGGCCTCGTGGGGCGAGCGTTGTCGGCGTCACCCATCGTAGGTGTCAGGCCAGAGTTGTGGAGTTGAATCTGCCGGTTCACTCGGCATAGCCGCAGCGAACATCAGCGAAGGGCGGATTCGCATCGGAGAGATCGTGATGAACCTCAGGCGCCTTGTGATCGCAGCGATCCTGGCATGGACAGCGGCTAGCGCTCTCGCAGCGGATCGGATCAGTCACGTCGGATCTTCCGACGGGGCGAGGGGTCTGGCCCCGCTTCTTCACTCTGACGCGGATCGTTCACGCGAGCGAACGTTGGCGTCCGAGGGGCGAGGCGCGTCAAATCGAGCGTCCAGCGACGCGTGCTCTCCCGCGTGGCTGCCGACGTTCGGTTCGTCGCCGGGAGTCTCTGGGTCGCTTCCCGGTAGCAATGCCCTTCCTTCCGTCAATGCGATTGCGATGTTCGACGATGGCACCGGCGGGGGTCCGGCGATGTATGCGGCGGGGCGCTTCACGGCTGCGGGCGGCGTACCCGCGAACTGCATCGCCAAGTGGGATGGCACGCGTTGGTCCGCCTTGGGGTCCGGCCTCAACGAGGAGGTCTTTGCGCTGCAGGTCTTCGATGACGGATCAGGCCCAGCGCTCTTTGCGGGCGGGCTGTTCACGAGCGCCGGCGGGAGTCCCGCACTGCGGCTGGCGAAGTGGGATGGATCCGCATGGAGCGACGTCGGCGGCGGAGTCGCGGGCGGGACTGCTCCCATACGGGTTGCGGCCCTCGCGGTCTACGACGCTGGCGAAGGCGAGGAACTCTACGTCGGTGGGCAGTTCGCCACGGCCGGTGGCGTGGCATCGCAGGGGATCGCACGTTGGAACGGTCGCGTGTGGAACTCTGTTGGTGGAGGTGTCGGGGGCGGCCCGACTGCGCGTGTGCTCGTGCTCGTGACTGTTGATTCGGAAGGTGTCGTTCCTCCGGGGCTCTACGCGGGCGGAGCATTCGCTAATGCGGGCGGAGAACCTGCCAGCTATATCGCTCGATGGGATGGACGGACCTGGACAGCGCTTGGTGCAGGAGTCGACCTAACCGTTAACGCGATCACGGTCTTCGACG
>JBILLU010000176.1:0-6837 GCA_044375915.1 Phycisphaerales bacterium | reverse complement strand
TTTTCTCGGCACTTTTGGAGAGCTTTGAACGGGACCGGCCGTCTCTCGTCGCCGCAGCGGTCGTGTTTTGCTACATGAAAGAGCAGTGGTCCCTTGCCCCGTTGTTGCTCCTTCGCAAACTGGTTTTCTCGATGTTCGTTTAGCAAGCGCCGAGAGGCGTGAAGTGCGCTGTCTCGCCTTGATTCTGGGATCGACTCCGATCGCCGCGATCGGCCAATACGATCGGCCGGACCGCCCGCATGAGAAACCTCTTTGATCAATACAGCCAGCCCGAGAATCGTCTCAGCCATGCACTCGCCGTGTGCCTGGATGAGGACCGCGCCCTGCTGCAGGGGTTTCTTGCTTGGGTCGGGGTGCGGTCGCCCGTGCGGGCGAAGGACCTATTGATCGTTGAACAGAGCCTGCCCGGCGATCCCCCCGAGTCCGAAACCGAGACGGAGCGAAAGGGGCTGCCCGACATCGTCGTTCACGACGATAACCGCTGGTGCCTATTGGTAGAGAGCAAGGTGCAGGCCTCTCTCACCGAAGACCAACTCCGTCGGCACGAGCGCACGCTGCGCCGGCGCGGGTTTGAGCAGATCCACCGAGTGGCGTTGACGAAGTCCGGGGTGCGAGCGCCGAAGGGCACCATCGCCGTTACATGGTCTGGCCTGTATGAGTGGCTCGGCATGGCTGGCCAGCGGGGCGAATGGTCGGATCGATTGCGGGCGTACCTCCGTGCGGCCGAGGTCCGTCTGGCTCAGGAGGAATACCTCACGGAAGGAACGCTGACCATGTTCGACGGATTCCCGTTCTCAGACGACAACCCGTACACCTACGGCGAGGCGAAGCGCCTGCTAAATCTCGCACTCGAAGAACTCCGCAAAGACCCCACACTTCGCGCCCTTGGCATGGACCCGAAGGCACCGGGACGCACGGCGATCACCGGTCGCGGCGGTCGTGCCGTGTGGGACTTCCTTCCGTTGAAGGACCGCCCAAAGCGCGGCGCGTTCACCGGATACCCGCACCTGACCCTCGCCGTTCATGCCGACCACTTGGAGGCGGCGATCACCATCCCGAACGGCGTGATACGCCCGGTCCGTCAGCGGCTCATTGATCTTGGCTCCGATCGCCTGACCGCCATCAACGCGAAGATTCTGCGCCGAGCGCGACGGCTCATTTCTCGCGGCGCTTGGGTCCAGGCCTACGCGCTCCAGCGCCACTATCTGGGTCAGCGTTCGCCAGCCATCACCGACGCCATGTTGACGTTCCGACTGGAGACTTCCCAGCCTCGGAACAGCGGGCGCGTGAAGCGTCAGCCCGAGTGGGTCGAATTGTTCGCGGCGCTCCCCGGTCGAAAGCGGTCCAACATTCAGTTCCAGTACCGCGTGCATCTTCCGTGGGGCACGAAGGGGATCGACACTCGGGACTCACTCCGGCTCATCGTTGAGAGCTGGAGCGCGATGAAACCGCTGCTGGATGCGCTCCGAGGCGACTCCTGATTCCACACTTGGTTTCACATGCCTGAACCCGTCCCTCTATCTCCGCATCTGGTTCGAGCCGCGTGCGACCTGCACGCGACCCTAGTGCCGTGGCATCGGTCGGATGAAGCCCTTCTGGCGATCAAGGCAGGCGTGCAGGGCTTCTCGCCGGCCGCGACGTTGGCCAAGGTCGCCGCCGTCAACGCGCTCTACTACACGAACGTGTTCGCGCTCGTGCGTGTGGCGGAGCATTTCTCCGGCGTCCTCGCGCTGGCTGATCTTGGGACGGCGGGCCCAGACTTGGTCGATGCGCTGGCGGACGTGCCACAGGGCGGCACCGAGAGAAGGAAGGTCCGGCGACTCAGCCTCGCCGCCAAGTTCGCCCACTTCTTCATCGATGAGGATCGCTTCCCAATCTACGACCGCTACGCTGTCCGCATGGTGGCCAAGCACGCCGGGACATCGGTGGCGAGCCTGGACGGCAACTTCGCCGCGTTCACGGCCGCATTCAACGAACTGGCTATTGGCACTGCACTCGTCACACAGCGCCGGCGTCTGGACCGCTATTTGTGGATTCAGGGGCAGTACGAAGAATGGAAGAAGCACGGCAAGGCCAGCAGCGGTGATCTCGCGGCTGCATTCAAACGGGGTGCTTGGCCGCCCCGTGATGCAAATTGCTAAGTCGTGGTTTTTCCATGCCTTACGCGCTAGCCGATGGGTTCTGAAACTAACGGGGCTCTCATCCGTATACATGGGTGCTCAGTTCGTCCCCGCCCGGGGACGTTGGCGAGAAAGCCGGTTGCGTGGGTATGACGATGACCTCCCACCGCCGGCCTCGGGTCGATTGACCCGCCCGCCGCGTCCTGATTCCGGGAGTGGGATGTGGTCACAGCCCCGGCAGCCCCAATGCAAATCTGGGCTGCCCCGACCATACGGAGTCGGCGTGTTGCCGTCCTCCCGAGCTCGAACCCCGCAAGGGTGACCCGGCATCGCGGCAAGGGCGTCAAGTGATTTCCACATCTCGTTCGGATGGGCGCACCATCGTTGCGCTCGTGGCCACCCGTGATCGCCGGGAACTACTCCTCTCCCGCGCCATCCCGTCGATCCTCCGGCAGACCAGACTTCCCGATCGGCTCGTCGTGGTGGTCGATCATTCCAAGGAGGAGATGTCGGGCGCAGAGATGGCGGCGCTCGCGCGGCAGATTCAGTCGGTCGGTGACAAGTCTGTCAGCGTGACCGTGCTGCGCAACGTGCGCACGGCCCGTCGCGCGGCGGGCGCTTGGAACACCGGCATTGATCAACTCCACCGTGATGCCCGGCTCCTCGCGCGGCCAGAGTTGTGCTTTGTTGCCATCCTCGACGATGACGATGCATGGGAGCCCGATCATCTTGAGATGTGCCTCGAAGAGGCGGTGGCGGGTGACTGCGGCATGGTGGCGGCGGGACTCATTCGCCACGAATCTCCGGACGACCAGGGACACCGTCACGCGATCCCCCAGGTGCTTGACGCGCGCGAGCAGTTCATACGTGGCCAACACATCCAAGGGTCGAACCTTTTCGTCCGCCTGGATGCCATTCTGAAGGCCGGGTGCTTTGACGAGCATCTGCCCAGCTGTACCGATCGGGATCTGTGCATCAGGCTTGCCGCGCTGCCGGACCTGCGTTTTGGTCGCACCGAGAAACACACGGTGCATCACTTCGCGGATGTTCGGTCCGACCGACTCTCTGCGCCATCCTCGGCGGCGAAGCTCGACGGTCTGACTCGATTCTGGAGAAAGTACGCTGATCACTTCGACGAAGATGCCCGAGGTGAGGCCGCGAAGCGAGCGCACGAGCGGTTCGGTTGGAGTCTGCAACCGCCAGAAGTCCGCGTGACGGACATTCCGCCACTCCTGTCGCCGCCGCGGCGAGTCGGTATGGTGATCGGGTTCGTCACCGACGCAAAGCCGCGCGACCACGTTCATGGCCTGCTCGACGATTTACACCGACTCGCGTCGGACCCTGGTATCTCGAGGGTCCGCGTTGTCGTCATCGAGAACGGTCCCCTTCCGTCGGGCGACGAGCGCCCGCTCCGCGCCCTCGTTGATCGATTCAGAGCCGACGGTCTCGACATCCATCTAGTGACAATCGAGCAACAGCGAGAGGACTGGGCCCAGGGACGCCTGATCGACACCCCCGATCCGACACGCAAACGCCTTCCAATCGCCGTCACGCGCACCGTTCTCAACACCTATGTCGCTCGAGCGACGGCAGACATCCCCGGCGCCTGGGCATGGATTCTCGACGACGACAAACGTCTGGCCATCCACGTTGACCGCGGGGACGGCATTGCGGTTTCCCGGCCGTCACCCGACCTAGCGACCTTGTGCGCTCTCCAGGACGCCGGTGTCGACGTTGTCATCGGGCCTGATACCGAAGCCGCTCCGCTTCCGTTCACCGCGACCCTTCGCGTTCAGTTGGTGGACCTCAACAATCATCTTCGATTGCTTGGCAGTTCGGCCCCGAATGCAGAGCTGCCCGACCGTTCTTCTGCGGACTTCGTAGCACGGGCGATTCTGCGCGACACCTACTACGACCTCTCCAAGTACACGGAGCATCTGGAGACCCCGTTCTCGCTGCCCCGCGAGACGAACCGCCGCAACGCTGCCGAGACTCTCGCATTTGTCGCTTCCAAGATCGATCGCCTTCTGGCCGGCGAGGCCGTCTTCCGCCCACTTAGGGTTAGTTCTCTGGAGTTGTCTCCATCGAGCGGTGTGACGTCCGCACAGCGGGGCGGCTCCACCATCTTCTTCAACCCGCGCGTCCTCCTGGAGTACCCGCAGACCCTGGCACGGTTCGGTGACCGGTATGTCCGCCGCTCGGACATGCTGATCTCTCAGTTGATGCGAGACCAACTTGGCCTGAACATCGTCATGCACCCTGCAGCCGGTGTGCGCCACGATCGCTCCTCCACCAAGCGGGCCAAGCTCGAGAACGAAACGCTGTGGGAAGACGTTCTCGGCTACGCGCTTTACCGCGCTGCCAACGAGGTCATGCAACAGCGTCTCGTCAACAAGCGCCGCGAGCCGTTGTTGGCGTGGACCTCCACTGAACTCGACACGGCCGTAGGGCTGGTCAAGAAGTACATCTCTGAGCGGCTCGCCGCGCTCACGCTCAACGGGTGGCGCATCGTCGGACTGGCGGAAAGCGTCCGCCACCTGGCCGCGCGGCTGGCACAGGCGGGCTCACGATGGGCCGTCGGGGAGCACACGGTCCACCTCGCACGTATTCGAGAGGAGATGGACCGCATCTGCGGGAACTTCAAGCCATCAGCGGTGGCTGAGTTCGCGGACCGGATTCGGAACAGTGTACCTGACGCCGACATTCGAGCCGCGTTCACCTCAATGGACGGCCTGATCAGCGAGTACCGAGCGACGCTCGGAGACCTCGGCGACATCGATCAGGGATTGGCGGCCTCCCGTGAACGCCGTGCCAGGGCACTCCTGAAAGCGGTGTACCGCGTGAAGTCCGCTCGCCTCCTGGGGGCGGGCGGGGAGGGCATCGTGTTCACCGACGAGGATCGGGTCTATAAGGTCTTCGATCTGCTCAAGCGTCGTCCGAACCACGACACGCTCGCCACGCTGACACACTTTCGCGATCAGTTCGAGCATGCAAAACATCTGTATCCGCTTGCGCGTGTTGAGGTCAAGGACGGCACGCTGTTGGTGGTGTACCCGTTCGAGCCGAGCGAGCCGTACGCTGGCGGGCGTGGGACAGAGATCATCGGGCTGCTGCGAGAGTGCAAGGCCAACGGCATCGTTTTCAGAAACATGCACCCTAAGAACCTACGGGTGTCGGCGACCGGTCTCAAGCTCATTGACTACGGCTCGGACGTCCGTTCGTTTACGGACGCGGGCTATCGCTCGATGGCCGAGCGAGCGTGGCTGACCTGGCGATGGCCCCACCGCGCCGACCTCGAAGAGCTGATGCGACGCGCACTCACAGACAAGGCACTTCCCGAGCTCGATGGATTCAGCCGGTTCTGGATGGCGCTGAACGAGGATAAGCCCTCCGCGACGCGGATCGTTGCTGCAGCGGTTGACGACATCCTCCTCAAGTCCCCGGCGAAGCGAGTCCTTGACTACGGATGCGGCAAGAAGGCACGAAGCGCACGCCGCCTTGCCGAAGCGGGTCTGCAGACGGTCGGGTTCGATCCCGGCGAAGGGATGCCCGCGAAGTGGGCGGAACAGGGCCCTGTCCCGAAGAACCTGATCCTCACCACCGACAGGATAACGGCGCTGTCTCACGCCCCATTCGACGCGGCCGTGTGCTCGCTAGTGATCTGCGAGCTTGACGACGGGTCGGAATACGAGCAGGTCCTTGCGGATCTCCGCGCATCGGTACGCGACGATGGCCTGCTAGTAATTTCGTTCTGCAATCCGTTCGGCACGTTCGGCGGCCCCACTTCGCTCCATCGGCGTCGGGATCTGCCGGCAGGCATGACCTACGAGGACACATTCTGGTACACCGAGAACGCCGAGACCGGTGCGGGCCGCCGCGAGTTCCACAGACCGCTGGCCAGAGTGGAGCGAGACCTCCTTCGCCACGGCATCCAAGTGGATCGTCGCGTTGAAAGCCGCACCGTAGACACTGAGCGTTTCGAGCCGGCGTCGGACTTTATCACGCTCGTGTGCCGACCCATTCCGGCTCCCCAACCGCCCCGGAAGGTGTCGCTCGTCATCAAAACATGCGCGATGGAGGCCGCGACCATCGAGCGGCAGGTCGCCCACCTGGTCGCACAGCTTGAGGGTCCCCGCACATTCGACGAGCGAGTGCTTGCCATCGATTCACTCCGCGATGGATTTGTGCGACAGCACGCGGGGTCGGATTGGAATGCTCTCCAGGAGGCTGGCGAGCGGCTCTTGCGGCGCGGCATCATCGATCGCATCGTCCAAGGGCCCGGCGTCGGCGGCGAATCACGCCGGATCGTCAAAGAGTGGTTTGGCATCGACTCGGACAAGACGCACACGAGCCAGGGTGCTCCCCTGGCAACTCCGCTGTTGGCGATGGAGACCTGCACGGGCGACTACATCCTCCAGGTTGACTCGGACCTGCTGATCAGCCGTGGCAACCGAGTTCACGATTATCTCGGCGAGATGATCGCGGCGATTGAGGCGACACCGCTTGCGGTCACCGTGTCGCTGAACATCCCGCAACCCTCGTCGCAACCCTTCACACCCGGCAACGGCGGCGGTCCGTGGCGCGTCGAGGCTCGCGGATGTCTCCTCCACAAGGCCAGGTTGATGGCGGCACGCCCATTTCCCAACCAACTGGATGCAGACGCTCCACAGCACTCATGGCATCGCTCGATGGACAGCGCCGCCGCAGCAGGGCACAT
>JBILLU010000175.1:0-6874 GCA_044375915.1 Phycisphaerales bacterium | reverse complement strand
CTCTCCCTATGCCCGGAGGGCGAAAAACTCTGCCGCTCTTTGAGCTCATCGGCGATCGCAAGCCGGAGCGCCCGGAGCCGCTGCGCACACTCATCCCGCCGCAACCCGTTCCGGGCAAAGGAACCGCCCCCAACTACGCGTCGCTCGAGGCCAAGCCACTCCCCGAACTCGCCGCCGAGATCCGCGGCGAGCACGCCGCAGAAGAACCCGCCCGCCCGCGTCAGCCCATCGTGCTCACCCGCTCGATGCTCCTCGTCGGCATCGGCGTGATCGCCGCGGTCGCGATTCTGGTCTGGAGCCTCGGCGTCGCCTTCGGCGGCCGCCAGAAAGAGCAGGACTTCCAGAAGAATTTCCCAGACCTGCCCAAGCCCACCGAGACGCTCACGCAGGCCCCCAAGACCCAGCCGCCAGTCGCCAAGACCCCAGTCACGCCTTCTCCCATTGATGCCGCCGCGACGCCGACGCCCAAGACCCAGCAACCGGCCGGTCCCGCCAAGTTCGACCCCAAGTCCACCACCCTGACGGGCTCCGGCCGGGTGCTCACATTGAATGGCTTTGTCGAGACCGATCCTCGCCAGACGGGCTGGAACTACCTCGTTCTCGGTCTCTTGCCCCGCGAGGACACCTGGGCGGCCATGCAGTTCATGAATCAGAACGGCGTCGAGACCTTTGCGGTGCAGGTCGACCCGGTTGACCGCAGGCTGCCTCGCGGCAATACTTCCGCCCGGTTTCAGCTGTACGCCGCCAAGGGCGTGCCCTCGCGGGACTTCGCGTCGACCCAGGTCGAACGCGACAAGCTGAAAAAGGAGGTGGCCCGCCTCGGGGCCATCTGGAAGAAGGACCACAAGGGCAGCGCGTCGTTCTCCGACGCGTTCTGGCTCAAGAACTGACACACCATGGCTCGGGACTCCCCGGGCTCGAACGAACCGGAGCGAACCATGAGCCTCGACCGCAGCCTCAAGATCTCGACCACCAGCGCCGGCAAGCGCAGCGTCCTTTCCCGTCAGGAGCGCATCGCCAAGCTCGTCGCCGACAAGAAGTTCGATTCCAAGAAGGACAAGGTCCTCGGCCTCGCCAAGACCCTCGCTGGCAAGGGCTGATACCCGATCCCATTCGGTCTGTTTCGCGGCCGCTGCCTCGCAGCGGCCGTTCCTTTTTTGGCGCCCCTCCGACCTGTCCAAAAAAGCAACGACCCCGGCGAGTACCGGGGCCGTCGAGAGAACTGCTTGTGTCTGTCAAACCGTGAACTGCGTCACTCAACGACGCCGACGGGCGGCCACGAGGCCACCGAGGCCGAGCATCGCCAGCGCGCTGGGCGAGGGAATGGCCAGGAACCCGCGGAGCTCGCCGGGGGGGAAGGCGGTGGAGTGCACATTGAAGTACGTGCGGCCCGCCGTCATCGCGTTAAAGAACGCCGTCTCGGCCGACAGTGTCGTGCCGCCGTTGGCGGTGATGTACGCCGCGTTCCAGCTCGACGCCAACGCCAGATTGAAGGTGTTGTCGTAGCTGCCCGACGTGCCGCCCGCGGGGAATCCGGGGAAGGTCGGGGTCGGCGTGGCGACGCCGGCGGTCCCGGTGAACGGAACGGCAGTCGCGCCGTGGATGTGGCAGACCGTCACATTGCCGGTCAGCCCGCTGAACGAGGCACGCACCCGCATCGTCCGGGCCACGTTGTCATAGTCCACCCGAGCCCAGCCCGTGCCGAGCGACGAGTTCGGCGGGGCCTCGGCGGCACCGCTCAGATTCGTGAAATACGTCGTCACAGCGCCCTGCGACGCCGCCGCCAAACCGGCGACACCGATCATCGCCATCATCACAGTCTTGATAGGTTCTCCTCCCGCACAATTGGATCCGCCCGCCTCGACGGAGGCAGCGCGTCTCTTCACATGTCCCACCCCCATCCACCGCTTGATCGAATTCCGGGTTCGGCACGAAAAATGGTCCCGTGGATCGTGATTCCCCCCGTCTCGCTGTCGATTTTCATTCTGTTCGGGTGGCTCCGCGACAAACGCGAATACGCTCTTGACGAAATGGACATCACTTCCCTTTTCAGCCAGCGCACCCTCTCGATGTCCGGCTCGGGCATCCGCCGCGCCTTCGAGCTCGGCGCCAAGCTCAAGGACCCGATCAACCTCTCGATCGGCCAGCCTGACTTCCCCGTCGCTCGAGCGGTCAAGGACGCCGCCATCCGCGCCATCAACGAGGACCGCAACGGCTACAGCCTCAGCCGCGGCATCCCCGAACTCACCACCGCCCTCGCCAACAAACTCCAGACCGACGTTGGCTGGTCCTTCGCCAACCTCGGCGACACCAGCGCCGACGCCTCCGACCTCCTCGTGACCACAGGCACCTCCGGCGCCTTGGTCCTGATCGCCATGGCGATCCTCAACCCCGGTGACGAGATCATCTTCCCCGATCCCTACTTCGTCCTCTATCCCGCGCTCTCGACGCTCACCGACGCCAAGGCCGTCTACTGCGACACCTACCCCGACTTCCGCCTCACCGCCGCCCGCGTCGAGAAACTCATCACCCCACGCACCAAGGCCGTGCTGCTCAACTCCCCCGGCAACCCCGGCGGCGTGGTCATGTCAGAGCGCGACTGCGCCGAATTGCTCGACCTCTGTAAACGCAAGAACATCCTGCTCATCTCCGACGAGATCTACGACGAGTTCACCTACAGCGAATCCCGCACCCAACACGCCGCGCGGCCCGACGCCGACAAGACGCTGAAATGCCCCAGCCCCTGCCGCCTGCCCGGCGCCGCCGCCCACACCCTGCTCATCCGCGGCTTCGGCAAGACCTACGGCAACACCGGCTGGCGCCTCGGATACGCCGCCGGTCCCAAGAAACTCATCGATCAGATGATCAAGCTGCAGCAGTTCAGCTTCGTCTGTGCGCCCACGCCCCTGCAGTGGGGCGTGCTCGAAGCGATCAACGCTGACGCCTCGCTCCAAGTCGCCGACTACCAGAAACGCCGTGACCTCGTCGTCAGCAAGCTCTCCAAAGTCACCGAGCTCGCCACCCCCGGCGGCGCGTTCTACGCGTTCCCCAAGATCCCCGAGAAACTCGGCATGAGCGGCAGCCAGTTCCTCGAGGCCGCCATCGCCAAAAACGTCATCCTCGTCAACGGCGGCACCTTCAGCCAGCGCGACACCCACTTCCGGCTGAGTTACGCCGTGCCCCCGCACAAGCTCGAAGCCGGTCTCGAGGTGCTGACGCAGCTGCTCAGCGGCAGGTAGCGATGAGCACATCGATAGAGCCTCTCGCGTAAGCGAGAGGTCGCAACGATCTTGAATGACTCATAAACCTCTCTCTTACGCGAGAGGCTCTAGTCGAGTGGTTCGACCTCGTTCACGCGCGCCGCACCTCATCATCCCGCTCCGGCCGCGCCGCTCTCGTCATGAGTGATCCGATCGCCGCCAACGGATCCATCTTCTCAAACAGCACCGCGTACACCGCCCGCGCGATCGGCACCTCGACCCGGTACTTCTCCGCCAGCGCGATCACGCCTTTGGTTGTCGCCACGCCCTCGACCACATAGCGGCTCTGGGCCAGGTACTTCTCCACATCCTCGCCCCGACCGATCGCCTCGCCGCACGATCGATTGCGGCCTTCGGGGCTGAAGCAACTCGTCGCCAGGTCACCCACGCCCGCGATCCCCGAGAACGTCTGCGCCGATGCCCCCATCGCCACGCCCAGCCGCGTGATCTCCGCGAGCCCGCGCGCCAAGAGCGCCGACTTGGAGTTGTTCCCCGCGTCCAGTCCGTCCAGCACGCCGGCCGCGATCGCGATGACGTTCTTCACCGCGCCCGCCAGTTCCACGCCCACCAGGTCGCTGCTGGTGTACACCCGCAGCCACGACGTCGTGAACAGCGCCTGCACCTGTTTGGCGAACTCCGCGTCGTCGCTCGCCGCCACCATCGCCGCGGGCAGGCAGCGTGACAACTCCGCCGCGATCGTCGGCCCGCTCAGGCACCCGATCGGCCGCGGCTTGCGATCCGGATGATCCCGCCCCGTCGCCTGCAGCGTCTCGGCGATGATCTCCGACGGCCGCCGCATCGTCTTCTCTTCGATGCCCTTGGATACGGACAAGACGCCCGCCCCGTCCGGCAAGTGGGGGGCCGCCTGGGTCAGTGCCGAGCGCAAGAACTGCACCGGAATCGCGGTCACGATCAGTTTGGAATCCCGCAGGGCGTCCGCGAGCGACAGGCAGACCTCGACCTCGTCCGCCAGCCGGAAGTGTGCCAGCCGGGGCGAGACCCTCTTCTGAGCCAACGTGGCGGCCTCGGCTGGGTTGCGCCCCCAGACTCGGACATGCACCGGCCGGCCCAACGGAGCCGCGACACCGATATCCACCGGCGTGCTCGCCAGCACGCCAGCGCAGACCAGACCCATCTGGCCCAGCCCCAGCACCGTCACCGCGGGTTCAGAAGCCTGTCGTCGTGCCATGCCGGAGCATAACGATCCCCGAGCGGGTTTGGCGGGCCCCCGGCGGCCTTCACGCTCAGGGCTCGTCAAGTCAGTCGCCCTGAGTCAGAACCGCCCCACCGGAACAGACGTACTGTTGGCGTCGGTTCAACCGACTCGGGGGTGGGGCAGGGTGGGGGAGGGAGAGCGTTCTGCTCGCCCTGAGAGGCCGTGCGGGCTCTGTACCGCCGGTCCGGAAGGATCATCGGAAGTCAGTCCGTCGCGCCGCCGCACGCAGCCGCGGCCATCCAGCACCTTACTCGGACGCCACCATGGCTCACGATCACAACCACGATCATCACGACCACAAGCACGATCACAAGCATGATCACAAGCATGATCACCAGCACTCGGATACCAACGAGGAGCTGATCTGCTGCTCGCATCACGAGATTGAAATCGAACGCACGATCTGGTTCTGCCTGATCGGCGGCGTGCTCGTCTTCTCCACCACCTTTGCCGGCTTCGTCGGCATCGGCAACCCGCAGATCATCCAGATCCCGGCCCTCATCGGCGCGATCCTGCTCGCCCTGCCGCTGCTCTACGCCGCGTTCCTGGAGGTCAAGTCCGCCCGACTGTCCAGCTCCGCGCTCGCCGCGGTCGCGATCCTTGCCGCGCTCGCCAACGGCAATTACGAGACCGCCGGCCTGCTCGCGTTCATCCTCGTGATCTTCGGCCAGTTCGTCCGCCGCAGCGCCACCGGCGCCCAGCGTGCGATCGCCGAGCTCGTCGGCCTCACGCCGGACATCGCCCGCATCGTCGAGAACGGCACCGAGAAGGAAGTCGCGCTGTCGCAGGTGAAGGTCGGCTCGCTCGTCCGCGTCCGCGCCGGCGAGAACCTGCCCGTCGACGGCCGCATCAAGACCGGTCGCTCCACCGTCAATCAGGCCTCGCTCACCGGTGAAGCCGCCCCCGTCGAGGTCGAGCCGGGCGCGATGGTGTACGCCGGTACCAGCAACCTCACCGGTGGCCTCGACATCGAGGTCACCCAGATTGGCGGCGACACCACGATCGGCAAGGTGACCGACCTGATCCGTCAGGCCGAGCGTTCGCGCACGCCCCGCCAGCTGCTCATCGAACAGACCGCCGGGTTCTTTGTTCCCGTCGTTCTCAGCGTCGCGTTCATCGTCTGGTTCTTCATGAGCCAGTCTGAGGATCTTGAGACCCAGAAGCGGGCGATGGAAACCGTTGTCACGGTGCTCGTCGTCGCCTGCCCCAGTGCGCTGCTCCTCGCCAGCCCCAGCGCCATGCTCGCGGCGTTCGCCGCCGCGGCGCGACTGGGCATCATGATCAAGCAGCCCAACTACCTCGAGGCCGCGGCCGACATCACCGCCGTCGTCCTCGACAAGACCGGCACCATCACCACCGGCAAGTTCCAGGTCACCAAGCTCGCGCCGGCGAACGGCGTCGACGGCGCTGAACTCCTCCGCGCCGCCGCCAACGGCGAGCAGCACAGCAACCACCCGCTCGCCCTCTCCATCCTGCAGACGGCCCGCGCCGCCCGCGTCGACATCGACGGCTCGCAGAACCACGAGGAAATCCACGGCCGCGGCGTCATCGCCCGCACCACGCTCGGCGAGATCCGCGTCGGTCGCGGCAACTGGGTCGTCGAAGGCAACGCCGCCGCCCGCCACGACCTCGAAGATGTCGAGAAGCGCATCGAGGGCATGACCGGCGTGCACGTCATGAAGGACGGCCGCTACCTCGGTGCCGTCGGCCTTGAGGACACCGTCCGCACCAACTGCCGCCAGGTCATCCAGAACCTCCGCGACGCCGGCGTCAAGCACGTCGCCATGTTCACCGGCGACCGTCTCAGCGTCGCCACCCGCGTCGGTCAGGTCGTCGGCGTCGACATGATCGAGGCCGAGTGCCTCCCCGAGGAGAAGCACGAGCAGATCCGCGGGCTCAAGAAGCTCGGCTACCGCACCATGATGGTCGGCGACGGCATCAACGACGGCCCCTCGCTGGCGGCGTCGGACGTCGGCGTGGCCATGGGCCTGGGCGGGTCGGACATCGCCGCCAACAGCGCGGGCGTCGCGCTGATGAACGACGATCTGTCCCGCGTGCCGTTCCTGATCGAACTCTCACGTCGCACCCGCTCGATCATCGCCCAGAACATCGCAGCGTCGATCGTCATCGCTGTTGTCGGCCTGCTCCTCGCAGCCACCGGCTACTTCAACAAGGTCGGCGCCCTGGCCCTGCCCCTCGCAGCCTTCTACCACTTCGTCGGCGACATCTTCGTGCTCGCCAACAGCTTCCGCCTCTTCCGCTTCGGCGAGAGCTTCGTCACCGCCGAGACCAACGAGCCCGCCCTCAAGCGCCGCGCCGCCTCGGTCCGTGGCTTGGGCAACGCCCAGCCCGCGACCGCGTAAGCCATCAGCGAGCCGGGGCGTTCCCGCCCCGGTGC
>JBILLU010000174.1:0-6988 GCA_044375915.1 Phycisphaerales bacterium | reverse complement strand
CCGAGGCCAAAGTGCAGGCGCGGGTCCTCGGTTGCGCCGTAGCTCGAGCCGGCGATGTTCTGGCGGACCTGGGTGACGCCGTTGCTGGTGAGGCGGACGACGGCGCCGATCGCGCTGCGGTTCACCCGGCTGGTGTTGTCGTTGACACGCAGGCGGATCTTGGCCCAATGGCCCGCGCCCGGCAGGGTGCCTGAGCGGTTGTGGTAGAGACTGACGAACTGGCCGACGTTGACGGCGGCGATGTCCTCGAAGCCGTCGTTGTCGAAGTCGAACTTCGCGGAGAACTGCGTCGGGCGGGCGATGATGTTGAGGGCGTTCCGGGCGTCGGTCCAGGTGCGCTGGCCGCTGGCGTTCAGGCCGTTGTTCTTCTGGATGAAATCGATGTTGGCGCGGCTGGCGGATCCGGCCTGGTGGTTGTCAAGGTTGGTGTCGTTGTCGGCGTCAAGCCAACTGGTGCCCCAGCCAAAGAACGTGGTGAAGGGAGTTACACGGGCGAGGCCTGTTCCGGTGCCGCGGTAGTAGGTTCCGACAGCCGCGTCGGTGATCGAGAGATCGAAGTTGCCGTCGCGGTCGTAGTCGCCGATCGCGATGCCCATGGGCGCGGGTCCGACGAAGGTGAAGCCGGACTCCTGGGTCGTCTCGACGAAGCGGCGGCCGCCGTTGCCGTCGGAGACGTTCTTCATGGCGAAAGGCACGGTGTTGCTGAAGGGAATGAGGGCGTCTTCCCAGCCGTCGTGGTCGTAATCGACCCACGCGTGGGCGTAGGTGATTCCGGAGAAGTCGGTGAAGGGCACGAGGTCGTTGCGCTTGGTGAAGGTGCCGTTGCCGTTGTTCTTGAGCAGGAGCAGCGCCTTGCCGTCGCCCAGGCCACTGCTGACCACGAGGAGATCGGTGAAGCCATCGTGGTCAAAGTCGGTGGCGGAGGCGCACAGCGGATTGGAGTCGCCCTGGCGGACGTTGCTGGCGATGCTGACGTTGGTGAAGGTGCCGTTGGAGTTGTTGCGGTAGAGCACGCCGCTGGTGGCGCCGGGACCGACGCCGGTCTGGTAGATGTCATCCCAGCCGTCGTTGTTGTAATCGAAGACGACGACACCGCCGAAGTTGCGGTTGGTTCCGTCGAGGTCGTTCACGCCGCTGGTGGCGGAGACATCGAGGAACGTGCGGCCGCCGGGGACGGTGGCGCTGGCGACGTTGCGGAAGAGGCGGTTGGGAAGGCCGGAGCTGTCGGCGATGAAGAGGTCGTAGAAGCCGTCGCGGTCGAAGTCGATGACGCCGAGGGAACCGCGGATGTTGCTGAAGGTGATCTCCCCGCTCGCGGCGCGATCGACGAACTGGATGCCGCCGACGGAGACCTGGGCGGATGCGGCGGCGCACAGACCGGCGGCGGCGAGCAGCGCGAGAGCGCGGAAAGTGGAGTGGGTCGAGCGGGTGCGGAGTGACAGTGATGAACCAACGTTCACGGGACATCTCACAGTCTGGGGAGGAAGGAACAAGGTCCGCGGCGATCGGCCAGACCCGACGCGGGGACGACGATGAGATGCCGCACCGCATACGGCGTGGCTCATTGAGAACCCGCCGCACCTCGGGTTTACTCGCGAGGGCCGCGTTTTCGCGCGATCTTCAATGTGCATGGGAACGGCCGCTCGCCGCGGACGCTCATCGCGTCCGGCCGCGGTGAGACAGCGCCGCGTGCAGCAGTTCGCGTACGCTCGGAACGGGTGCGCCGCGCTGAGCGTTGGCGGTGCCGATCTCGAATGCGAGCGTCCATTGGTCAGCGAGCGTGCGCAGGCCGCGGCGGAGTGACCACGACGGGTCATAGATGTTCGTGGACTCGCTGAGCACGCCATTGAGCTCCACGATGCGGAAGCCCTCGCCCTTGGCAAAGGCATCGGGATGCACGTAGCGAAGATCGAAGCGCCCAAAGAAGAAGCCCTCGTAGGACCGGGCGATCTCGTCGATGCGGCGTTCGAGCTCGGGCGTGATGAGGGCGTGGCCGTCGAGGAACATCGTGCCGCGACAGTGGTTGCCGGCGATGCTGAGGAGCACGCGTTCGCCCGCGGTGGGGACGCGATCGGCGGCGGGCCCGAGTTGTTCCAGCAGTGTCGCGGCTTGGAGCGAAAGACGTTGGTCGTTCCAGATCAGGGAACGGAGAGACGAGCGCCCGTCGCCGGTGACCCGGGGTTGCACTTTGTCGGTGATGGAGAAGATGAAGCCGCGTTCGGTGCCCGGATGTCGGATGTAGAAGACACCGGCCTCGAAGGGCCCGGCGTGGTAGGGCTGAACGAGTATGCGGGAGCGGACTCGTTCGAAGTAGGCGGCCGCCTCGACGCGGCTGCGGATGAGGCTCACATCACTCCCGCGTTCGCCGACGTCGGGCTTCAGCACGAGCGGAAAATGCAGGCCGTTGCTGCGAATCAAGCGGTCCAGCGCGTCGAGACGGGCGTCGGGCGCGTCCGGCTCGATGGACACGGTCGGCACGATCCAGTCGCCGGGGAGGCGTTTGAGGATGTCGAGCTTGGACTCGCCCACGAATCCGCCAAGAGGCATGCCGGGGTTGGCGGCGGCGAAGACCGTCAGGCTGCGATGTCGCAGAGCGAGAACAACCAATCTCGGCAGGAGCAGCAGGTACACAAGCCACGCGGGCCAGAACTCCCAGCGCGACCAGCGATGCACAGCGATGCGGACGCGTGTGAAGATCGCAGGGACAGCAGCCTCGGCGGTACCGGACGCGGGCCGATTATGGCGGTCGAGATCGGTCTGAAGCGTTGTCACGTCGTCAAGCCCTGGGCGACGCTGTTGAGCGGAGGGGCGACGCGGGGCCGTCGCGACACCTGGGCGTGGGCGTCGTGGCCGGCCATCGCGGTGCGAGCGTCGATCTCGCGCAGCCCGCAGTAGGTGAGTCGGACGGAATCACGGAAGACCTCAACGACGGTTCGGCTCACGGTTCGGGCGTCGCTGCGTGACATCTCGACGCTGACGTGAAGGCGATCGTGCCAGCGGTGGCGGTGGAACGCGTCCTGACGATCGGAGATGTCGGAGACGCCCCGCAGGAGCGTGGCATCGAACAGTTCGCGGCGCGGCTGCTCGACGATGTGATCGCCGAGTCCGGAAGAGGTGGCAAAGAACGGAGTGTCGAAGCGGCGAAGGGTCTGGACCATGGTTCGTGCGCCGTCGCCAACGATAACGCCGATGTGGTCGCGCTCCACTGCGACGACCCGAAATGGCGGGAATTCGTTCGCCGGAAGTTGCGACGCGGCGGTCATCGCCCCGGAGACGCTGTCGCACGCGAGCAGCGCGGGAACGATCTCGCCACGGCTGCGGAGCCCGAGACGATTGGAAGGCTTCTCGACGGGGTTGGAGTTCAGGACCCCGACCACGAGTCCGGCAGTGTTGACGCCGATCCACGTGCCTCGGGAAACGGGATCGATGGGGTAGATCGCGTCGAGGAGACCGGCGCGTGTGATGCAGGGCGGAAGCGATTCGGCGCGGGCGCGTTGTTCGTCGCGGTTCACGACCACGCGAAACAGCGGCGAATCATCGCCGCCACGGCTTTCCGGCTGGATCGCGGTCAGTGTGCACATCGACACGCTCCGGGATCGGCGAGGGGCGTCGTGTGCGCGGCCTCGGCGTCCTGGTGTGCAAGCGTCGAGGGTGCGTAGCCAAAGTCGGTCGGGAGCGTGACGCCCATGGCCACGGCCATGCCCTTGATGGTGGCGTTGTGATGGATCGTGTGCGACAGCACGAAGGCGAGCTCGCGGCCCAATGTGGACCCGAGTTGCATGGACGCGCCGTCGCGGGTTGGCATGACGACAACCCGTACGGGCGAAGCAGCGCTCTGCGTCGCGGCACGCTCGGCGAGGTGGCCAAGGCGGCGGATCTCCGCGCGGGCCGCGCTCGGGTCGGTCTCGATCGCGGTGCCTCGCACGCGGTGGTCGTAATCAATGACGCCGACGGCGAGCCCGTCGAGGAGCGACCGGGCGTGGTCCAGACAGTGGCGCACGTGGCCGCCGATGGTGCCGTGAAAGAACGCCTCGTCGGCGTGCCGGGTGTATTGCTCCGGCGAGAGCTGTTCGACAACGCCGGCGAGCTCACGGAGCAGGGCGACGACGGGCTGCGCGAGCGCGGCGGCCGACCCCGGCGTCGGCGTGGCGTGCAGATCTTCTCGACGCGATGCAAGCGTGGTCATGAGCGACTCCCAGTCGTTCCGGGACGAACGACCTTCTTCCGATGCCGGCGGGTGTCGGATGTGTCGCTCCGTGATATTGCCTGAAACCACATGAAAAAAGCCCGGCAGAAGCCGGGCTTGGTGCAGTCGCGTGATGTTGTCGCGGCTTACGGGCAGAGCAGTTCGTTGTAGGCCGTCGCGAAGAGCACGAAGTCGGTGTCGTCGGTGAGCGAGTCGCCGTCGAGGTCGCAGCGGAAGTCGACGAGCTCGTTGTACGAGGCGGCGAAATCGACGAAATCGGAGTCGTCGACAAGGGCATCGCCGTTGAAGTCGGCGGGGCAGCTTGGGTCCTGCGAGATCTCGATGTCATCGATGAACATCTGGCCGATACCGACGCCGCCAGCGTTCTCGCCGCCGAAGCGGCCGATGGTGACCTTGGCCCGGGCCGGATAGGGGGGCAGGCCGTAGGGGGGCGTGCCGTTGTTGACGAAGCAGCCGGTTCCGCAGCCGGTGGTGGCGAGGTCCCAGACGGTCTGCTTGATGTCCTTCTTGTTCCAGACGATTTCGGCCTTCTGCCACTGGCCGTTGGTGTCGCCGAAGAGGATGAACTGCTCGAAGGTGGCGTAGTCCTGATTGAACTGCTTCACGTTGAGCTTGAGGTTGCCGAAGCCCCCGGTGACGGCCTGATTCGCGGGCGTGAGGTACCAGACGCTGAGGCGGAGGTTGCCGCCGTACCAGTTCCAGGACGGGTCATAGAACGGGCGTGTCGGGATGTAGATGTTGATGGTGTCGGTGGTGACGCCGAGGTACTGGCCGACGTTCGGGGGCGGCAGGTGCATCGAGCGGCTGCCGGTGCGAGCGACGGGGGCGGGGAAGCCGCCGTCACCGAGCGACCGCACTTCAGCGGGCGAGAGAACGTTGTAACCGAGCACGCCGCCGAAGATGAAGTCATCGTCTTCGAAGGAGCCGTTGGTGATGGGGAGCGGGGTTTGCGCCATGGCCTGGCCGCAGAGCGCGGCGAGGATTCCGAACGCGGCAAGTTGGTTGCACTTCATACTCGACTCCTTCTGACGCGGCTTGGCCGCGGCAACGTGATGCGGTCTCGCGGGGGTGCGACGACAGCGTGGGTGCTGTCATCGATCCGCTCGGGGCGGCCCAGAACCGCTCCAATGAAACCGTTTACATTCTCGCGGATCCGGGGCCGGATTGCAAGTCCAAAGTGAGAAAACCGAGCCTTGGGAGTGTGACACAACTTCAGGTCCTGTGCCACCTTAGGGAAATCGGGAAAGAACCCTTGCCCGGTTTTCGTGTTCTCGGACGCGGCTTCCGCTCCGGCTGAAGGCCGGACGGCGGGCGCGAGCCCCAATCACCCCTCGGACCCGCCTCGCCCCGGACGCCCGCTCAACCCTTGATGCCCGTTGTCGCCACGCTTTTCACCAGCGCACCCTGCGCGAGCAGGAAGATCACCAGCACCGGCGCGATCACCAGCGTGCTCGCCGACATCAGCAGGTTCCACGGCGTCTGCCCGGCCTTGCTCTGATAGAGCTGCAGGCCCAGCGCCAGCGTGAATTGGTCCTGATGGTTCAGGAAGATCAACGGCCCAAGGAAGTCGTTCCACACGAAGACAAAGTGAAAGAGCGCGACCACCGCGAGCGCGGGCTTGCTCAAAGGCACGATGATCCGCCAGAAGATGCCCCAGCTCGAGCAGCCGTCGATGCGGGCCGCCTCGTCGAGCTCCTTGGGGATGCCCATGAAGAACTGACGCAGCATGAAGACGTTGAACGCGTTGGCGAAGAACGCAGGGACCCACAGGGGTTTCAGCGAGCCGATCCAGCCGATCTGCGAGAAGAGCAGGAACATCGGGCCCATGACCACCGGGAACGGGATCATCATGGTCGCGAGGACGAACGCGAAGAGTGCTTTCTTGCCCCGCCATTCCAAACGTGCGAAGCCGAAGGCGACGATCGCGCTCGAGAGCGTCATGCCGATGACCGAGAGCGAGGCGATGATGAGCGTGTTCCGAAGGTAGAGCGGGAAGCGGACGGTCGGGTCGTTCCAGACATCGCTGTAGTTCTTGACCGCGTTCGACACCGCGGCCGAGGGCGGCGTGGGCAGGAGCGAGAAGGTGGAACGCGAGGCTTCTCCGGCGGTCTTCAGGCTGGTCGCAAACATCCACACCAGCGGCATCAGGAACGTGATCGCGATCGCGATCAGCGTGCCATAGACCAGCACCCGCGAGATCAACCCGCGGCGAACACCGACCACCGTGCTGGAACCTTCCCGTGCCATCCTTCGCTTCAGTCCCTTCTTCTGTCCGTCACTTCGTCTCTCCGTCTCTCCGTCTCTTCGTCTCTTCGTCTCTTCCTACGCCCTGTAATGCACCAACCTCTTGCTAGCCGCGAACATGATCGCCGTCAGCCCGAGCGTAATGAGCAACTGCAGCCACGCCTGGGCACTCGCATACCCCATCTGGTTGTACCGGAACGCGTTGTCGTACATGCTGCTGGTGAAGAAGTACATCGCCCGCGGGTCGTTGCCCGGGGTTGCGGCGCTGAGCACGTACGGGATCGCGAAGACTTGCAGCGAGCCGATCATGAGCGTGATGATGTTGAAGAGGATCACCGGCGAGATCATCGGCAGCGTGATGTTGAAGAACCGCCGCACCGGGCCCATGCCGTCGAGGGCGCCTGCCTCAAGCAACTCGTCGGGCACTTCCTTAAGTGCCGCCAGATAGACCACGACCATCTGCCCGATGCTCCACAAGGAGATCATCAGGATCGAGGGCATCGCCCACCTGGAGTTCTGCAGCCAGTTCGGGCCTTC
>JBILLU010000173.1:0-6996 GCA_044375915.1 Phycisphaerales bacterium | reverse complement strand
TGGTGATCGTCTCAGCACGGCAATCCGCCAGTGTCTCGGCGCAGTCGCCCCCCTGCAGCACAAACCGCTTGCCCTCCTGGGCCTCGGCGATCAGCGAACGCAGCCGCTCGATCTCCCACGACGTGACCAAGGGCGGCAACCGCCGCAGGTCCTTTACCGCCGCCTCGACCGCGGCGGGATCGTCGTACGCGACCGCGTGCTGCACCGGCCGCGCACGCCAGGAATCGGGAGACCAGACAGATGATGGATCGTGCGAAGCGATGACTGGGTCCTTCCTTGATGCGATTCCAGATTCGATCTTCACCACAGAGACACAGAGGCACGGAGAAAGGCGTTCAACTCAACGGGCTCCAAGAACTCAAAGAACTGGGAGGGCCAGAATCAGGCGCAGCCGCGAGATCGCACACAAGATCCGTCGCGCTGTTCCCCTGTTGCCCTCGTCCCCTCCCCTTCGAGTCCTTCGAGCCCTTTGAGTTGAACTGTTTCTCTCTGCGTCTCTGTGCCTCCGTGGTGAACTCTTCCGCGAAAGCCCAAACGACTATCGGTGCAAGCCCCGAGGTGCTCGACGCCGGGGCGTGCGAGCGAGCGGTGATTCTTCGCAATCTTCCGCAAGATTGCCAAAGTCGCGCCGACCCGTCGCCGATCGGGGTGAGGAGCGGTTATCTGGACGGGCAAGAGCCTGTCCGCCGCGACTCGGAGGGCGCCCGTACGGACGGCCTCCACAGCCGGCTTCGGCGCTCGCGCCGGGCCACATTGGAGACCACAGAATGGCGACCCGCAAGAATCGTTCGACCCGCCGCACGACCAAACGCGCCACGACGCGCCGCACGACCAAGCGCACGGCCCGTCGCACGACGGCCCGCAAGTCGGCCCGCACCACCGCCCGCAAGACCAACTCGAACAAGAGCTCGTTCAAGTTCTCGAGCTACAAGAAGAACACCAAGCGCACCGCCAAGCGCACGACCGCGAAGCGCTCGGCCCGCAAGACCGCCGCTCGCCGCGCGTTCTCCTACAAGTTCTCGACCGCCCGCCGCAGCTTCCGCCGCGCGGCCTGAGTCGATCCAATCAAGAGAGTGAGTCCCACAACCCCCGCGAGAGCGGGGGTTGTCGCTTTCCATCGCGCCCGTGAAACGCCAGTGGGACCGGCCTCCGGCCGGTCGACCGACGGGTGGACTGCAACACTCGCCGACGAACGGACGGGCATTCAAGGCAGACCGGCCGGAGGCCGGTCCCACTGATGCAGAGCGGTCACCGGTTGTACGTCCGCGCCTCCGTCCGGCTCACCTTGTCCAGATTCGTCACCAAGTACCGCAGCGCATCCACCGCGTGGTCGAAGCCGTCTTTCACTGGGTCGGTGCTCTCGGGCTTGCAGGGGTCGTAGTGGTAGCGTTCCAGGCTTTCGATGAGCTTCTCGCAGCGGGCGTGCACGCGCAGCCGCGGCGGGGAGCCGTCGGCAGGGGCGAGGCGGGCGCGGACGAGGTTGAGGCCGTCGTTGACCTTGAGTTTCTTCTTTCGCACATCCAGTCCGGCCTCGGTCAGGAGCTGGACCGCGGACTTGCCGGTCTGGTCGTTCTCCGCCGCACCGGCGGGGTCGATGCCGATCCATGTCGGCATGGGCCAGCCGAGTTCGCCGCCCTTCACGATGGCTGCGATGTGCTCGGGCAGCGTGACGCCCTCGAGGTGGCGTTCCTCCACGATCTCGAGCACGTCGTTGCGCAGCAGCGCCCACAGCACGACCGCGGGCGAGCGGATGCCGAAGTCCATGCCGCAGAGGACCCGCATCGCGTCCTGTTGGGCCGTGGGCATTGCATGCTCGCTCCCGTCTCGCGGCGTCATTGCCGGCACGCGTTCGTCGCTGAACACGTGCACGGCGCTGTCGAACTCCGGGAAGACCGCGTGCGTGCGGTTCGGCCGCAGGCACAGCATCTCGGCGTTCCATGTCGCCAGGCTCACCCGCCGCTTCATCCGCACGGCGTCGTCGATCGCGATGTGTCCGCCGACGCCATCCGCGCGCTTGGCACGCCCGTCGCACTCGGGCCGCAGCACGCAGCCCTCGCACGGCCGCGAAACCGGGCACGTCTCCAAAACGTCCGCCACGCCCCACTTGAAGAGCGTGCGTCGGCCTTCGAGCGTTTCGCGGAGCAGGCGGTGCATCACGCCGAAGGGAATGTGCATCGTGCTCAGGCACTCGACCGTCCCCGCGAGCGCGACCGGGCCGACGCCGGGGATGGTGATGGTGCGCGAGCGGGTTGTCAGCATGGCGGCTTCCAGCACATCGGGTTTGAACAACTCAGCCTCGTCGCAGCGGAGTATCTGGACGCGCGTGCCGCGGACCGAGGCGTGGGACTGGGCGAGCAGTTCCACTTCGGAGCCGTTCTTGAGGATCAGCCGCGTCTCGCCGGGCTTGCCTTTCACCAGCGGCTCGAGCAGCGGCCGCGCGAAGAGCCGGCGCAGGTGCGTGTGCATGCGGCGCGACTGGTCCATGCTGCCGCCCAGGATGCGGATCTCAATCCCCGGCTTGAAGATGAGATCGAGCGCGGTGGCGAGGGCGCCGAGGAACGTTTTGCCCCCGCCGCGGCAGGCCCAGACGACGCAGTCGAGCGCGGCGGGCGGCTCGGGCGCTGGTCCATGCGCGGTCGCGACCTCGAACCCCGCGCGTCCCTGAAAGAACGCATGGCACAGGTAATCCAGCGGCGAGCGGTGCCCCTTCACCAGCGGCGGAGCGAACGACAACGCGAGCGCGTCGCGCAGCCAACGCTCGAGTGCCGCCCGATCACGCGGAGCTGCGGCGAGCAGATCGTCGCTCACTTCCGGCGCGTTCATCGAAGATGCAACAGCCAATGCACGGTGTGCGGCGTCGTTCGATCGCGAAGATCGTTTTCGGGTCATGAGTGCTCCAAGTGTGGATCGGAAAGGCGTTTCACCGCGGAGGACGCGGAGAACGCGGAGAGAAGGCAGGGGAGTTCACCACAGAGATCACAGAGAACACAGAGGAAGGCATTGGGGACTCAAGCGAGCCAGTCCGGCCGCGTGCTGCGGTTCTTCTGTCTTGAACAAAGCCTTTACTCCGTGTTCTCCGTGATCTCCGTGGTACATTGCCTTCTCCCCGCATCCCTCCGCGTTCTCCGCGTTCTCCGCGGTGAACGGCCTTTCTCCGCCACGAAGACCGCCGGCGGCGCGAGGATCGCTCGTGCCGCCTGGGCCGCGATGTCGGGCAGCCAGTCGGGGCGGTCGAGTGCGGCTCGTGTGCCGCGGCTGGCGCGTGCCCACGCGGCGAGCAGCAGCATCAACTCCGGCCTGCGGCGGACGGCCCGCTCGAGCAGGCGCTGATCGACGAGCGTGTCGGGACGCAGGCGCAGGTGTCGCAGGGCGCGGCGGAGTTCGCGGTCGCGCCGGATCGGCGCCGTTGCGATCCGCTTCATGCCGGCGCGTTCGAAGATCGGGCAGTGCTCGCCCATCGATGCGCTGGTTTCGGTGCGCCGCGTCGCGGGTCGGGCGAGGTATGCACGCACCAGCGCTGCGCCGATGCCCCGGCCCCGGTAGCGTGGATCGACGACGACGCGGGCGATGACACGCAGATCGCGATTCACACGCCGTGCGATGTGCTGCCGAGAGCCGAGGCGATACGCCCCCGGCCACGCCGCCTCGCGCCACCGTGCGTTCAGTGGTGGAAATGCCACCAGCAGGGCGGCGATCGGTGCGGGCTCGTCGGGCACGAACGCCCCCAGCACGCGGCAGAGCCGGGCCGGGCGATGGCTCGCGTAGTGGCGATCGAGCAGCGGACGCACGCGATCGAAGCCGACGGGTCGTATGCGAAGCGATTGTGCCGCGCTCATGGCGTCACCTCGCTCGCGTCGTCAAGAGCGATCGTGCAGTCCGGGCGGAGCGCGGCGGCGAGGTCGTCGTGCGATGTCGCGACGACCAGGCGCGGCATGTCGTCGCGGTTCCAGGTGCGCCGAATGCCGGTCGCGACGCCGCGGGCGGTGGGGCGATCGACCACGGCCAGAAACTCATCGAGCAGAAGCCACGAGGCGCGTCGCACGCGAGCGGCTCGGATCGCGACGGCGAGCGCGAGGCGTGCGTTCTCGCCCTCGGAGAGGTCGCGGACGAAGCGGGGCAGTATCGTCGCGTCGGCGAGCCCGACGGCAGCGAGTGTGGCGAGCGCCGCGGTCAACGTGCCGCCGATGGCGTCGATGAGGCGCACGTGTGAGGCCGGCGGCGCGACTCGGATGGCGGTTTGCTGGCGGCGACGGCACTCGCGTTCGAGATCGTGCAGCAGCACGCTCTTGCCACTGCCGCTGCGGCCGGTGATGAGCGTGATGGAGCCCGGCGGGGTCGCGACCACGCGCGCAAGCGCGGCGGCGTGTCGTGGCGGGTGCGGGTCTTCGTGTGTGAGGCGCAGCCCGAAGCGGGCGCACGCCATTCTCAGCCGCGGCGACGAGGGTGCGGCACCGATCGCAATCACTTGCATATTCAAGTCCCCCAACGTGGTGTGTTTCTGCTGCGACGCGTGCCGAGGCGGTGCGTCGCGATTCCGGGCGGGCGGTTCGTCAGTCGTGGCGTGCTTCGAGCTCGAGCCGGGCTGTTTCTTGGTGTCGCCGCACGACGTGCAGCGGCAGGTCGAGCTTCTTTGTGGCGGCGCGGAGCGAAAGGCCTTCGATGAAGATCGCCCGCAAGGTCGCGAGATGCACGCTGCGCTCGTCGGCGTTGTGCAGCGAGCCCGGGGACGGCGGCCAGTCGGGCTGAATCGGGGCCAGTTCCAGCTGGCGGGCGGCGAATCGGAAATCGCGGCTCAGCGTGCGTTCGACGATGCGGCGAAGTCGTCGCTGCACGGCGCGGCTGGAGACCTTGGTCAACGCGGCGAGTTCACGGGCCGAGCGTCCGGCCTGGTAGACGCCTCGGACCAGCGCGGCTTCGTCCAGCGGCAGCCACCGCGAGAACTGCATCACCCGTTCGGCGAAACGGGCCGCGTTGGCGTCGCGGCGGCGTCGGTCGATGCGGGTCACTGTCGGCACCGGGACGGACGGAATCGGGACGGCGCGGCAGGCGCTCATGGCGGTCAGCATGGATCAGGCCCTCACTTCAATCCCGCCGCCGACGGTCAGGCCTCCAATAGCCCGCCCCCGGAACAGGGTTCCCAATGTGTTTACAAGTCAGCAAACAAGACGTATAGTTTCCCACAGTGGATCGACTGAAACAATCCCCTTGGAGCTCTTTGAAAGGATTTTGTTTGGATGTGACGCGGTTGTGCGCACAACGACGGCGTTTGCCAGGATAGGATACCAAACAGAATGCGATCGTTCAAGTGATCGATTTGGCGATCGGCGTTGGCCGGAGGGGTTTGCAGAGCAGGAGCCTGTAATGGATGGCGGGCAAGCGAGAGCTCGGGCCTTTGGGCCGCGATTGAGGGAGCTGCGTGAGGCTCGGGGCCTGACGCTGCAGGGTCTTGCCTCGGCCGCGGGCTGCACCAAGGGCTATCTGTCGAGCGTCGAGAACGAGAAGCGGGGTGTGCCAACGGACGAGATCCTCGTGCGGCTGGAGGTGGCGCTGGGGCTGGCGGCGGGCGAGTTGGTGCGTGCCGCGGGATGGGAACGCACGCCCGTGCATGTGCGGCGCGAGGTGGTGAAGCTGGCGGCACGGGAGGCGGCCCACCGCGAGCGCGAGCGCAAGCTGGCGTCGATCTTCTCGCGTAGCGGCATCGACGAGGGCGGGCGATTGCTCGGCGCGCTCGACGACGCGTACAAGTCGGGTGAACTGGCAAACCTCTTGGGCATGAACACCAAGCCGGGGGCGGATCGATCAGCGACGGCCGCGGCGGCTCCGCTGGTCGGCGACCTGGCGCGCGTGCTGCCCTTCGAGGTGCCGCTGATCAACAAGGTGGCGGCGGGCTATCCGCGCGAGTTCACCGACATGGGCTACCCGGCCCGCGTCGCCGACGAGTACGTGCGCTGCCCGGACATTGATGATCCCGACGCGTTCGCCGCCCGAGTGGTGGGGGACTCGATGCTGCCGGAGTATCGCGAGGGCGACATCGTGGTCTTCAGCCCCTTGCGCGAGATCAAGAGCGGCATGGACTGCTTTGCACGTCTCGAGCCCGACGGCGAGACGACCTTCAAACGGGTGTTCTTTGAGAGCGAGCGCGGCGACCCGGACAGCGACGCGGGTGTGAAGTTCGAGGACGATGCGAGCGGCGTGAAGGTGCGCCTGCAGCCGCTGAACCCGGCGTACGCGCCGCGAGTCGTCGCACGCGAAGAGGTCGGAGGCTTGTACGCAGCGGTGAGCGTGATCAAGAAGTTGTGACCGAGGTGGTCGGGCTGGCTGGTTGCGGGCCGGGGCGATTTGGATATGCGCCACGGAGCGTGGCGTTGTCGCTCCACCGAGCCGACGCACGCCGTGGGATCCCCGGGCTTGATTATGGGACACGATCATCGCAAACCCCGGAGGTTTGTATTGCGTCATCCGACCCATTCAGGGATACTGCACGGCTCGCTCGAGGAGACGACTCAATGCCGAACTGGATCTTTCGCATCACGACCATCGTGGTTCTTTTGGTCGCGTGCCCCGCGCTGGCCCAGCGCTCGACGCCGCTCCAGGTACTTCAGCCCGTCAGTGGAGGGAACGACCGGTTCGGTTCCGCCCTCGCCCTCGATGGCGACACGATGATCGTGGGTGCGCCCAACGACCGTGTGGACAGCAACTCCGACCAGGGCTCGGCCTATATCTACCGCTGGACCGGCTCGGGCTGGGCCTTCGAGGCCACGTTCACCGCCACCGGCGGCGCGGCGTTCGACAACTTCGGCTACTCCGTGGCCATCTCCGGCGACACCGCCATCGTCGGGGCGTACAACGACGATGTCGGTGCGAATGGGAACCAAGGCTCGGCGTACATCTTCACCCGTAGTGGTACGACTTGGACCCAGCAGGCCCAGCTCACCGCCACCGGCGGTACGTTGGACGACTTCTTCGGCATCTCCGTCGCCCTCTCCGGCGACACGG
>JBILLU010000172.1:0-7009 GCA_044375915.1 Phycisphaerales bacterium | reverse complement strand
CGCGGCGGCGTTCAAGACCAAGAACTTCCTGAGCGCTCCCTCGATCAACGCGGCGGTGGGGCTGCTGCTGCTTTCGCTGGCGGCGTACTTGGTGCTTTGCGCGATCCGCTCGGTGCGGAACGCGCCGCCATTGACGCAGGAGTTCTGAAAGTCGCTGATGCATCGGGTGCGGTGGGTCAGCGGCTCGGAGCCGTCCCACGCGATGGCGTCGAAGGACACGTTTACGTGGGTCGCTGCGAGCCGCGACCCACGGCACCCCCGCTCTCAAAAACAACAAGCCCGCTTTCGCGGGCTTGGAGTGGTTCATTCACAAGTCGAAATCGACTCGCGTGCGTTTCTCAGACTATGGCAATCAGACCATGGCCTTGAGGGCGCGCAGCGGGCGGACCTTGACGACCTTGCGGGCCGGCTTGGGCTTGACTTCCATCATCTCGCCCGGCTTGAACGGATTGGGGCGCATGCCGCCCTTGGTGGCGGGCTTCTTGATGACGGTGATCTTCATCATGCCGGGGACGGCGAACATGCCGCAGCCCTTGGCGAGATCGGTCTCGATGATCTTGCCGAGGGTGTCGAACACGCCGGCGACCTGCTTGCGGGCGAGGCCCGTGTGGCTGGCGATGGTGGTGTACACGTCACCCTTGCTGCGGACCTTGGGGGCGGGGGTGAGCTTGGGGGCTTTGATTGCGGGGGCTTTGGCTGCGGGGGCTTTCGATTTGGCCATGATGTCTACTCCGTAACAGGCTTGCCGCGTCCTCCGGACGCGATCGGTCCCGCGAGAATGACGTTTCTCACAGGGATTTCGTGCGTTTTGTATCGCAGAGCGACGCGCTCTGCAAGTCACGCAGGTCAAAAAATCGCCGTTTCCGGTGCAGAATCAGCACATTTTTTGACCTCGGGCGCGGAAATCTCGAGGTCGACCAGCATCGCCGAATGGTCGGAAACCGCGGTTTCCCGCTCGGAATGGGAGTAAAAAGCCGTCCTGAGCAGCGGCATGAGCGGGCCGGAGACGAGCGCTGAATCAATGCGAAAGCCCGCGGTCGGTGGTGCGAAAGTGCCTGTATTTGCAGGCCTTGCGCGATCTCCCGTGGGCGGCAACCACGTCCACTCGCGGCGCTCGGGTTGAAAGTGTCGGAACGCGTCCGCGTAGCCCAGCGTGCAGACCGCACCCAGCATCGAGGTGCATCCGAAGCTCGCCCCGGCCTCGTCGAGGCGGTGCCGCCCGGTGTTGAAATCTCCGATGAAAAGATGGCGTTGTGCACATCTTTTTTCCGCCAGAACGAGCATCTGCCGCCAGAACGCGGCTTTGGGCGACGGGCGGGAGTCGTCGGGAATGTGCACGCCGGTCAGGAAGAAATCGCCGTCTGCCGAGGCGATCCGGGCGTCGAGCCATCGGACGTGCAGTGGGGCGGGAAGCAGCTCTGGTGTTGGCACGCGAACCAGCGGCCAGCGCGAGGCGATGACGACGCCGTTCTTTCCCTTGGGCGGGTCGGTGCACAGTTGGTGCACGAGCCCATGGTCCCCGAGCACGCCGCGGATCTGGCCGCCGATGGTGATGCGATACTCGGTGAGCACGACGACGTCGGGCTTGTGGGCGAGCAGGGAGAGCACGATCTCGGGCATCCGCCGAGAGCCGCCGCCGTGGAGGATGTTCCAGTGGAGGATGCGCATCGCGAGTCAGAGGGAAAGGCAATTTACCACGGAGAGCACGGAGAGAAGGCTTGATTCGAGGCGAGGAGTCCATCCGGCTCACTCAATGGCTTGCTCTGTGTTCTCCGTGATCTCGGTGGTGAAGTTCTCTTTCTTGAACGCCCGTAGGCTATGGGCATGGCCGCAGCCTCATCTCCAAATGCTCCTAAGCCGCCGCTCTCTTCAGCACTCGTCGTCGCGACCCGGAATCTGCCGGGCACGCCCTCGGTTCCGGCCGGGGATATCCGCATCGATTTCCGCAACGGCCCGGTGGAGCGGCCGTCGCGAGAGCAAGTGCTGTCCCACGTTCGCGGAGCCGACGCGGTGATCTCGATGTTCTCCGACAAGGTGAACGCCGAGTTTCTCGACGCCGCGGGGCCGCAGTTGCGTGGCGTGTGCAATCTCGCAGTGGGCTATGAAAACTTCGACCTCGCCGAGTGCGCCCGCCGGGGCGTGGTGGTCACCAACACGCCCAACGCGGTCACCGAGGGCACGGCCGACATGGCGTGGCTGCTGATCCTGGCGGTGGCCCGCCGGTTGGTCGAGGCTGACCGGTTCGTCCGCTCGGGCCAGTGGCAGCAGCAGGGGCCCCTGAGCATGGCCGATTTTCTAGGGGCCGATCTCACGGGCCGCACGCTGCTGATCGTCGGTGCGGGCCGCATTGGCTGCGCGACGGCGCTGCGGTCGATCGGTTGGGGCATGAAGGTGCTGTACGTCGCCCGCACGCGGCACTGGGATTTCGAGTTAGCGCCGCTTGCCGCGGAACGGGTAAGTCTGCACGAGGGGCTGGCCCGCGCCGATGTCGTGAGCGTGCACACGCCGTTGACGCCCGAGACGCGGCACCTCATCGACGCCAAGGCCTTCGCCGCGATGAAGCCCGGGGCAATCTTCGTCAACACCGCCCGCGGGCCGGTGGTGGATGAGCAGGCGCTGGTTGATGCGTTGAAAGCTGGCCGTCTGTTCGGGGCGGGGCTCGACGTCTTCGAGCGCGAGCCCGAGGTGCATCCGGATTTGTTGACGCTTCCCAACGTCACGCTCGCGCCGCACATCGGCAGCGCGGAAGCCAAGTACAGGGCGATGATGACCGAGATGGCCTGCGCGAACGCCGCGGCGATTCTGCAGGGTCAGGAGCCGCCGAATCGAGTTCGCTGAGTGTGGTTGATTGCACGCAACAGACGAAACCAAGGCTTGCTCGAAGACTCGTCAGCCTCGGCGTCTTTCGCTGAAGACTGGACACTCGCGAAACGCGAGCGGTTCAGAACCGCTTCGGACCCTTCTGGATGAATTCGACTTCCAGGTACCGGGCCACGTAGTCGATGATCGACTGGGCTTCGGGAATCTCGGGGTTGCTGGTCGGGCCCATCGGCTCGAAACGCATGTTCTTGAAGCGGAGCACGGCTTCGTCGAGCGGCAGGCCGTACTGGAGCGCGAGGCTGAACGCGCGGCAATAGGCCTGGGCCATGCCGCAGATCGTCGAGCCTTCCTTGGCCATCTTGATGAAGATCTCACCCGGGCGGCCATCGGGGTAGAGCCCGATGGTGAGATAGCCCTCGTGGCGGGCGATCATGAACTTGTGGGTGATCGAGGCGCGGGTACCGGGGAGGCTCTGACGGGTCGCAACCATGGGGGCGTCTTCCTTGACGTTGGAAACGGGTTCCGAGGCGGGGCTGTCCATAGGACCGGCACGATACAGAGCACGCCGCCTCGGGTCCAGCGCGATGGACGCGGGAACCGAAAAGCGACCACAACGAATCGGACGCACGGCGGTTTTCGCCGCACATATCGGGCTGCCGATGTGACAGTCGGGGAAATCTGGCGGCGGCGGGCGTCGATCTGGCGGGCGGAGCCGGATTCGGTCTTGCTTCATCCGCTTTCCTGTCCGATACTTCCTGAGCGTGAACGAGTTCCGAGACAGCCTCGACAGCGAACTTCCCCTGGGACCCTCACGGGCCGAGCAGGTGGCGTGGCGCGGTGTCTCGATGCTGCTGGTCTTCGCGTTCGCGTTCCAGGTCGGTCTGGGCTACGCCCGCTCCGACGCCTTCTTCCGCGACACGCTGGCCAAGCCCACCTTCGTGCGAGCGTTGGCGCAGTCCCTGACCGCGACCGCCGCCCGTCCGACGCGTGACACCCGCGAGGTGCCTGCTCGTCAGGTCGCATTCACCCGCCCGGTGCGGCTGGACGCGACTGCGGTGGCGGCTTCCGTACCGACGCAGGCGCTCCCGCGCTCGCTGCCGCGGCCGGAGTTGATCGCGCTGCCTCCGCCGCGGGCCTGATCCGCGACGCTCCGCTGATTCCAGCGGCCACGGCTATCCCCGGTCCGACGCTGCGTTCGCGCGTCCGTGAACCGGGCTGTTTCCAACATTTCAATCCCCGATTCATCACGGCGTGTGCGTGCTCGCGTTGTTTTCGCGGCCGCGTCTCGTCGGAAAGGCAGTCATGGCAGAGCAGGGCATTCCTGTTATCGGTTGGTTCCTCAACAAGCTCATCGGCACGCGCAACGAGCGATTCGTCAAGCGGTACACCAACAAGGTTGACCAGATCAACGCGCTGGAGCCGGAGATCCGCAAGCTCTCTGACGCGCAGATCAGGGCCAAGGTCGATGAGTTCCGTGCCCGCTTCGACAAGGGAGAGAAGGAAGATGACCTCATGGTCGAGGCCTTCGCCGTTGCCCGTGAGGCGATGGACCGGTCGGTTGGTATCCGGAGCATCTTCAATTCGGCGTTGAACTTTGATCCCAGCACGCTGCCGCCGGCCATTCAGGCTCTTTACCACGAGACCAAGGCCAAGATGGACGCGACTCCGCCAGCGGAGCCCGTGGGCGAGTTCCTGGGCTGCAGCGAGCCCCAGCCCGGCTGGCGTCAGGTCGAGATTCCGATGCCGATCTACGACGCGGTGCGGGCGTTATACCCCGAGAGCCGCCCGCCGTTCCGCGCCCGTCCATTCGACGTGCAGCTGATCGGCGCCATGGTGCTCTGCCAGGGCAAGATCTCGGAAATGAAGACGGGCGAAGGCAAGACGATTGTCGCGCCTCTGGCCTGCTACATGGCCGCGTGCGAGCACAGCCGTGTGCACGTCGTGACCGTCAACGACTACCTCGTGCAGCGTGACCGCGACTGGACCTTCCCGTACTTCCATGCGCTTGGCCTCACGGTCGGCGCTATTCACCCGATGCACATGCAGGGAGAGGACGAGAAGCGCCGGATGTACCGCTGCGACGTGACCTACGGCACGACCGCCGAGTTCGGCTTTGACTATCTGCGCGACAACATGAAGCGATCGGTTGAGCAGCAGGTGCAGCGCCGCCGCCAGTTCGCGATCGTGGACGAGGTGGACAGCATCCTCATCGACGAGGCCCGGACGCCCTTGATCATCTCGGGCCAGGCCCACAACGACAAGCCGCGGTACGAGCTCGCCGACCGTCTCGCACGGCACCTGCTGGAGAAGCAGCGTCCCTGGGCGGAGCACGACGAGCGGGTGCGTCAGTTGCAGATGCAGGCCAAGGGCTTCGAGGGCGACATCCGGCAAGCTCGCGACAAGGCAAAGGTGCCGCAGTTGCAGGCGCAGATGAAGGAAGCCAAGGCCGAGGCGGCCAAGGCGGAGATCGAGCGCAACAAGTTCACCCAGTACTACGAAGTGATGATGGAGCGCAAGCAGGCGTTCCTGACCCATGACGGCATCGCCGAAGCCCAGCGGGTCGCCGGGATCGGGTCGTTCTACGTCGATGAGAACATGGACCTGCCGCACCTGATCGAGCAGTCGGTGCGTGCCCATGCGGTGTACACGCGCGACAAGGACTATGTGGTGATGCCGATCGAGGATCAGTACACCGGACGGGCCCAGCCCGCGGTTGTGATCGTCGATGTGAACACCGGGCGCCCGATGATCGGGCGTCAGTGGTCCGACGGCCTGCACCAGGCGATCGAGTGCAAGGAAAAGGTCAACATCAAGGAAGAGACTCAGACCGTCGCGACAGTGACGATCCAGAATTACTTCAAGACCTACAAGCGCCTCGCGGGCATGACCGGCACCGCCGATACCGAGGCGCAGGAATTCCACGACATCTACAAGTTGGACGTCGTGGCGATCCCGACCAACCGCACCGCGGTGCGAAAGGACTACCAGGACCTGGTCTTCCTGCCCGCCAAGGACAAGTGGAACTACATCACCGACGAGATCAAGGCCTTCCACGACGTGGGGCGGCCGATTCTGGTCGGCACCACGAGCGTTGAGAAGAGCGAGCACCTCGGCCAGAATCTCATGCGCCGGCACGCGATCGCCCACGAGATTCTCAACGCCAAGCAGCACGAGCGCGAGGCGAACATCATCGAGGCCGCCGGTCAGATCGGCGCGGTGATGATCGCCACGAACATGGCCGGTCGCGGCACCGACATCAAGCTGGGCAAGGTGACGCGTGAGCAGTTGATCGAGCACTGGCAGCGCCGCAGCCTCGCGCCGCGGACGCTGACGCCCGATGCGAGCGAGGAGCAGCTGAAGGAAGCGATCTACCGCAAGGTCGCGACGCAGGAGCTCGACGTCAACAAGAAGGACGCCGAGACGATGCCGCTCGCCGAGCTTGAATTGCAGCTGCTGCGCGTCTGGGCGGGGCGGCACACGCTCGAGTCGCCCAAGTCGATCGAGCGGGCCGACGCGGACACCCTCCGCCGCTGGCTCGACGAGTCCGGGCGATTCCTGCTGCACCGCATCCGCTGGTTTGGGTCGATCGAGGACATGGGCGGGTTGCACGTCATCGGCACCGAGCGGCACGAGGCGCGACGCATCGACAACCAGTTGCGCGGGCGCTCTGGTCGTCAGGGCGACAACGGCTCGACCCGTTTCTTCGTCAGCCTCGAAGACGACCTGATGAAGCTCTTCGCGGGCGAGACGACCATGCGTCTGCTCAGCCGCCTGGGCATGAAGGAGGGCGAGAGCATCGAGCATCCGATGCTGAGCAAGAGCATCGAGAACGCCCAACGCAAGGTCGAGGAGCGGAACTTCCAGATTCGAAAGAACGTCCTTGAGTTCGACGAGGTCATGGAACACCAGCGTCAGACCTTCTATGGACTGCGCCAGCGGGTGCTCGAGGGCCGCGACGTCAAGGGCCTTCTCCTTGAGTGGATCCGCGACAGCGTGCAGGACTCGGTGGACGAATACCTCGCCGAGAACTATGTCGAGCAGTGCATTGCCGATTACGCGAATAACGCAATCGGCGTGACCGTCGATCCCAAGCGGCTCAAGGGCAAGGAGAGCCACGAGGTCGACCAGATTCTCCGCGAGGAGGCCAAGGCCGACGCGCGTCAGATGATCGAGATCACCCTCGGCGAGT
>JBILLU010000171.1:0-7043 GCA_044375915.1 Phycisphaerales bacterium | reverse complement strand
TCCATCGCCGACGCCGCGGCCGCGCTCAAGCTCCCCCTCTCCGAGTTCATCGCCATCGCCACCTCGCCGCAGGCGCAACACATCCTCGCCCAGGTCGAAGCCCTCGAGAAGCGCCGCGCCGAAGTTCTGCAAGCCGCCGCCCACGCCGCCGCGCTCCAAACCCTCCACGCCCTTACCGACGCCGACTCCCTCGGCGACGACGACACCCGCAACATTCAGCGCCGCTCCGCCACCGCCATCCTCACCCACACCCGCGCCACCGCACGACTCGCCCTCGACATCCACCGCGCCGAACAGCGTCGTGTCATTTCTACCGCTTCAGGCTCTTCGCCCGCGCGAACCACGCATCGCCGGTCCCCCCGCGGCTCTTCTCCCACCACCCCACCCGCGCCAGCGCCCGCCGCGCCCGATCCAGCGGCACCGCCGCATCACTCGCCAGCGTCTCCGCCGCCTTCTTCATCTCATCCACGCTCTTCGCCCGCTCCGTCTCATCCCGCGTCGTCATCGCCACCGCCGCGGCCAGCGTCGCGCGAACCTGCACCACGCCGTAGTCACTCTCACTCAATTTCTCCGCCCGCCGGTCCGCCGCGTCCCGCGCAACCTTCAAGCCTTCTTCCGCTTTGCCGCCGAAGACCAGTGCCTCCGCTAGCGTCGCCAGTGTGCCACTGGTCTCAAGTTCGGTCGGGCCCAGCAGTTTCTCCCGCAGCGTCGCCGCCTCGCGCAGCGGCTCGATCGCCGCCGCGAACTGCATCTGCTCGAGCTTCCAATCCCCCAGCGTCGCCAGCGCGCGGCCGAGCAGCCGCGACTCCGGCAAGTGCTCGCGGCACTCCCCAACCACCCGCGTCGTCAGCGCAATCGCTTCGTCCAACTGCCCCGCGTTGCCGAGCATCACCGCCAGGTTCAGCCGCGTGAAGATCGTCTCTGGGTGCAAAGCACCCAGGCTCGCCTCGCACATCGACAGCGCTTCACGCATCAACGGCTCGCCCGCCGCCGCATCGCCCCGCAGGTTCTTCACGATCGCCAGGTTGTTCAGTGCGGTCACAATCTCCGGGTGCGGCGGCGTGAAGAACGTCTTCTGCATCGCCAGCGCCTGCACAAACAACCCCTCCGCCTCCGCCAGCTTCCCACGCTCCTGCAGCACCGACCCCAGGTTCCCCAGCGACCGCGCCACGCTCGGACTCTCGGCCTTCGACTTTTTCAGTGAGTCCAGCGCGTCCCGCGCCAGCGTCTCCGCCGCGTCCAACTTGCCCTGCAGCCGCAGACACAGCCCGAGGTTGTCCAGCATCTGCGCAAACGACGTCTCGTCGCGCCCCGGAAAGTCCTTCACAATGTCGATCGCTTCGCGCCAAGTCTTCTCCGCGTCCGCCAATCGCCCCGTCCGCCGCAGCAGCGACGCAAGGTTGTTCATCGCCACTGCCAGATTCACCGGTTGCGTGTCGCGATGGGCACGGAACGCCTCGACGCAGGCGCGGTACGCGGCTTCGGCCTCGGGGTACTTCGCCAGTTCGTCGAGCAGGTACCCGAGGCTGTTTACTGCCTCGGCGTACTTGATGTCCTGTTCGCCCAGTTCCTTCTTGCGGATCGCCACCGCCTTGGTCGTGTGCGGCTCGGCGGCGTCGAAGAGGCCCAGGCTCATGTACGTGTCGCCCAGCACCATCCGCACTTCCGCCTCCACCAGCGGCTGCTCCTTGAACGCGCCGCTTTCGACCCGCTTCGCAGCGGCGTCGAGTGCTTCGCGGATCGTCGTCGTTGGCGTCGCGCCTTTCTCCGGGTCGCCTGCGGCGAGCACGTCCTGCAGGAACATCCGCACCGCTTGCGCGGTTGCGGTCTCGCGCTCAGCGTCGGATCGTGCGAGGATCGCCGCGTCGCGCTGCGTGCGGGCTTGCAAGAAACCCCACGTCGCCGCGGCTGTCCCTGCGATCAACGCCAGCGCGACGGCGCTTGCCGCGGTCACGAGCAGCTTGTGCCGCTTCACGAACTTGGTGGCGCGATAACCGAGCGTCGGCGGGCTGGCCAGCACCGTCTCGCCGCCGAGGTACCGGCGCAGGTCCGACGCGAGGTCGCGTGCTGTGGTGTACCGGCGCTCGCGGTCCTTGTCGAGGCACTTGAGCACGATCCAGTCGAGGTCGCGGGCGAGCTCGGTGCGGAGCGTGGCGACGTCGGTGCCGCGGCGGACGGCCACGCCCCGCGGGTCGTATCCGAGATCGGCGAACGAGCTTTGCCGCGTCTGCAAGGCCACGCGGTCCGAGGGTTTGGCCGGCTCCTTCTCGCGGACCATCGCGATCAGCTCGAACGGATTGGTTTCCCGTGTCGGCGGTTCGATGGGCAGGCGGCCGGTGAGCAGCTCGTACAGCACCACACCCAAGGAGTAGATATCCGTGCGAGTGTCCACATCCACGCCGAGGCTGCCCGCCTGCTCGGGGCTCATGTACTCAGGCGTGCCGAGGAACGTTCCATCCATCGTGCGCGCCGATCCCGACCCGGGCGTGCGAGCCTTGGCGATGCCGAAGTCGATGATGCGGACGCGGGCGCCGACGACTGGGTTGGTGGTCGCGGTCGCCGCCCCGGTGTCGCGGCTGACGAGGATGTTGGCGGGCTTGAGATCGCGGTGGATGATGCCGCGGAGATGGGCGTGCTGCACGGCGTCGCAGACCTCGAGCATCAGCTCGACGCGCTGCGCGATGGAGAGATGGTGCTCGTCGCAGTACGCGGTGATGGAGACGCCGGGCACGTACTCCATGGCGAAGTACGGGCGGCCGCTGTCGGTGACGCCGGCGTCGAGGATGGTGGCGATGCTTGGGTGGTCGAGCTGCGCCAGTGCCTGCCGCTCGCCCTCGAAGCGCGCGATGATCTCGCGCGAGTCCATGCCGGGCTTGAGGACCTTGAGCGCGACAGGTCGGCGGATGGGGCGGAGCTGCTCGGCGTGGTAGACGACGCCGAAGCCGCCCTCGCCGAGCATGCGGTTGATCTGGAACGGTCCGACGTGATCGCCGGGCGCGAGCCAGCCGCCGCCGAGGGAACCGAAGACCGACGGCGCGGCGGCGTCGACGGTGGGGCGGTCGGGGTCGACGGGGCGTCCGGACTCGACGCGGGTTTCGGCGTCGAGCGGCGGGTGGTGAGGCGTGGGGTGTTGTTCGGGCGTGCCGTGCGGCATCGGGCAAGGGTATTCCGTGGGTGCCGGACGGCCGTGCTGGTGGAGGTTTCGGCTTCTACCCTCTGTGCGTTCTGCCGATACGTCTGCCCCGGAGGATGCTTCCATGACGACCGCGACGCCTGTTCGTTCCACCGCCGCCCACGCGCCCGTTGCGGGTTTGGCCACCATCCGCGCCACCGACCCGGCGATCGCGGACCTCATCCAGCACGAGGCGGATCGGCAGGAATCCACGCTCGAACTGATCGCCAGCGAGAACCACACCTCGCCCGCGGTGATGGCGACGATGGGCACTTGCCTCACCAACAAGTACGCCGAGGGATATCCCGGCGCCCGCTACTACCACGGCTGCGAGTTCCACGATCAGATCGAGTCGATCGCGATCGACCGGGCCAAACAGATGTTTGGCTGCAAGTTCGCCAACGTGCAGCCGCATTCCGGGGCACAGGCGAACGCCGCGGTGTTCATGGCACTCATGGAGCCGGGCTCCACGTTCGCGAGTCTGGTCCTCAAGGACGGCGGGCACCTCTCCCACGGCATGAAGATCAACTTCAGCGGCCGCTACTACAACCCCGTCCACTACCCTCTGCACTACGGCCTCGATCACCCCGAGTCCGAACGCATCGACTACGACGCCGTCGAGAAGACCGTGCTCGAGCACAAGCCCAAGATGCTCCTCTGCGGCTATTCCGCGTACCCGCGCGTCATCGACTTCGCCCGCCTGCGCACGATCGCCGACAAGGCCGGCGCCCTGCTCATGGCCGACGTCGCCCACATCGCGGGCCTGATCGTCGGCGGTGCCCACCCCAATCCCTTCCCGCATGCCCACGTCGTCACGACGACCACGCACAAGACCCTCCGCGGCCCCCGCGGCGGTCTCATCATGACCAACGACGAGGAGATCGCCAAGAAGATCGACAAGGCCGTCTTCCCCGGCATGCAGGGCGGCCCGCTCATGCACGTCATCGCCGCCAAGGCCGTCGCGTTTGGCGAGTGCCTCAAGCCCGAGTTCAAGACCTACTCGGCGCAGGTCGTGAAGAACGCCAAGGCGCTGGCCGCGGCTCTCGTGTCGCACGGCTACCGCATCACCACCGGCGGCACCGACAACCACCTCATGCTCGTCGACCTCCGCAAGAAGAGCGAGGCCCTCACCGGCTACGACGCCAGCAAGTGGCTCGAAACCGCCGGCATCATCACCAACATGAACGGCGTGCCCAACGACTCGCGCCCGCCCAAGGTGACCAGCGGCATCCGCCTCGGCACACCCGCCACCACCACCCGCGGCCTGAAGGAAGCCGACATGGCGACCATTGCGTCGTTCATCGACCGCGTGCTCTCTGCGGGTGTGCAGGGCCCGGGCGAACTCGAAGCCGCCACCAAGGCCGTGCGTGCGGACGTGCGGGCGCTGTGCGCGAAGTTCCCGTTGCCTCATTGACGGTGGTCGGCGGGTGGATCGGCCATTCTTCCGAAGAAACACCGAGGCGGTGGCCAAGGGTGTTGCATGCAAAAGGATGCGAACGCGTCGCGTCGATTTGGGCGTTTCGAGATCGACGAAATCGTTCGCTCGGCGCGTGTGGTATGGTTTTGGTAGTGGACGCCGGGCCGAACTTTGGTGTCCCACGGGGAGTCGCTCGGCGGGATTTGCATGGAGTCCACAGATGAAGAGGGTGAGTGCGGCCGTAGTTTGCAGCGGTGTCGCGTTGTGCACGAGCGTGCTCGCTGCTCCTGCGGCGTTCAAGTTGCAGCACGAGACCGGCTGGTGGACGTTGTACGGCGATCGCGTCGGCACAGACGCGGGAGCGTTCACGAATTACCAGGCTGGTGTCGGCCTGACGATCAAGATCCTGGGCTCGCAGGTCGGCGGCAGCGACAAGACCTTCTCCGGAATCCAGCAGGTTGTCACGGGTGGGTACGGTCCGTACGCCCTCGAGGGCGGCTGGCTGCGTAGTCCTGTGCGATCGATGGCAATCCGACTGCAGGATCAACAGCGCACCGAGCTGATGACGATCTACTTCGACCAGGGAACCATGGAATGGATCGCGGCCGGCCCAAGCGAGCTTGGCTGGGTCATGAACATGTACATCGACCAAAGCAAGCCTTCTCGCGTCGAGCGCGGCCCCTTGCTCGACGGCGTGATCCCACCCGGAACGATGACATCCGCGACCATGACGATGCGGGGCGAGCGCTTCGGTGCTCCGGCGTCCGACAGCGGCGTGCTGGAGTTCGCACGCGGCCAGGTTCGCATGTCCGGAAACGTGAGCTTCACGTACGCCTGTCGCGCCGACATCAACAACGACGCGGTCGTGGACGACGCGGACTTTGAGGGCTTTATCGTCGAGTACGCCAAGATGAAGTGCGACCGCAGCGATGTCTGTCGAGGCGATTTCAACGAGGACGGATTCGTGGACGACAACGACTTTGCGGCGTTCGCCCTGGCGTACGACCGGCTGCTGTGCGATTGAGGCGTGTCTCGTTGAAACGCAACCGTGGTCGGGATGGTCCATACCATCCCGGCTCCGATGTCCCAGGAACCGACACCAACTCCATCCGGCGTGGCTGCGCGCGAGCGAAGTCCGCTGGTTGAACTGCTGACGATCGCGATCCCCACGGTCGCGACGATGACCAGCTACACGCTGATGACGTTCGTGGACAAGCTGATGGTGAGCCGCATCGGGCCGGATCCGATCTACGTCGGGGCTCAGGGCAATGGCGGCATCACGAGCTGGATCGCGGTGTCGATCGTCTTCGGCACGCTGACCGTGGTGAACACGTTCGTGTCGCAGAACTTTGGTGCGGGCAAGGCGGATCGGGCTCCGGCGTACGCGTGGAACGGGGTGTGGCTGGCGCTGATCGCGTGGCTGTTGGTGATGGTGCCGTACGCGGCGGCGCTGCCGACGATCTTCGAGATGGTGCGCGATCCGTCGCTGAGTGAGGAAGCGACGAAGGCGGTCGTTCGCCGCGACGGCATGGCGGCCCAGTTCGCGCAGATTCTCCTCCTGGGCTCGATCATCACCATGGCTCGGCAGGCGATCGGGCAGTTCTTCTACGGCCTGCACAGGCCGGCGATCATGCTGCTGGCGGGTGTGTCGGGCAACGTGGCGAACTTCGTGTTCAACTCGGTGTTGATCTACGGCCCCAACGGTCCGGCGGACGGGAACCACGTCGGGTTCGACGCCGTCACCCACTGGTGGTTCAGCGGCGCGTCGTCGGTGGCGCGGACGCTCGGCATTCCTGCGCTGGGCGTGCCCGGTGCGGCGATCGGCACCGTGCTGGGAACGATCATCGAGCTCGCGGTCCTGCTCGTGGTCTTTCTCTCCCCCAGTTTCAACCGCCGCTTCAACACGCGGCACGGCTGGCGGCCCTCGTGGTCGCACCTCAAGGACATCTTCCGCATCGGCTGGGCGCCCGGCCTGATGTTCGGCAACGAGATGATCTGCTGGGGCGCGTTCATGGTCTACTTCGTGGGCCACTTCGGGGCGCAGCATTCCACGGCCGGGTTCATCGCGCACCAGTGGATGAGCATGAGCTTCATGCCCGCCGTCGGCATCTCGGTCGCGGTGACGGCGATGGTGGGCAAGTGCATGGGCATGGGGCGTCCGGACCTCGCGGCCCAGCGCGCGTGGACGGGCGTGATGCTGTCGATGGCGTACATGGGGCTGTGCGGCATCGTGTTCGTGGTCTTCCGCGAGCAGTTGGTACGGCTGTTCATCGATAAGAACACGCCGCCGGAGGTGGTGGAGGAGCTCTTGAAGTTGGGCGGTCGATTCCTGATCGCGGCGGCGGTGTTCCAGATCTTCGACGGGCTGGCGATGGCCCTGAGCGGCGCGCTGCGCGGCGCGGGCGACACGACGTTCGTCGGCGTGGTGACGGTGGTGAGTTCGTGGGTGGTGAT
>JBILLU010000025.1:0-26931 GCA_044375915.1 Phycisphaerales bacterium | reverse complement strand
AGGAGTTTTTGGGGGCGCTGCGGGACGGGCGGCGGCCTGCGATCGACGCCGAGGCGGGGTTCGCAAACGTGCGGACGGCCCAGCGGATTGTGGACGCCATCAAGCGGACAATGCAGTGATGTGGGCGATGTAGCGGGGGGCGTGACGGCGGTTTGGCCGCGCGAACGGATCGCGAGCGTGTCGTCCGGAAACTGAATCTCATCGGGCGTTTGCGTGGTGGCGGTCGCGCCGGGACTTGCATACGCCGCTACACTTCTCTTCCCGTGATTTCACGGGTTCGCACGCGCGTTGGGCGGCGCGTCGGGGGCGTTGATCGCGTTGTTGACGCGGCACGCCGAGAGCTCCGTCCAGTAGTCACACGCATGTCCACTCATTCCGATCCCAACCTGTCCACCAAGCCCGCCGACGGCGATCTGACCGCCGAACTCAACGCCGAGATCGATGCCGCGATGGCCGAACTCGACCGAGAGACGGAGGCAGCGGCGAAGAACCTCGACAAGGCCCGGGTGGCGTCGGGGACCGGGCGTCCGGCGCACATCCGCGGGCCGCGGCTGGTGCAGGCGGGTCGTGAGCACCGCACCGGGCAGGTGGTGACGGTCGGGCCGACCGACATCTTCGTCGAGTTTGGACCCAAGGAACTGGGGATTGTCCCTCGGCTGCAGTTCAAGGAAGAAGAACTGCCCAAGGCGGGCGATCAGCTGGAACTGGTGGTGGACAAGTTCGAGGCCGCGGAGAGCATCTTCATTTGCTCGCGGCCGGGCAGCGTGCAGAAGGCCGATTGGGAGTTGCTCGAGCCGGGCCAGGTGGTCGAGGGTCGCGTGACTGGCGTGGCGACGGGCAAGGACGGAAAACAGGTCGGGCTGGAGCTTGAGGTCGCCGGGCATCGGGCATTCATGCCGGCGAGCCAGGTGGCGCTGGATCGAATCGAGGACCTGTCGGTTTTTGTGGGCGAGAAGATGAGCGCCTCGGTCGTCCGCGTGGAGCGCTTCGGCAAGGGCAACATCGTCCTTTCGAGGCGGGATGTGCTCGGCGCCGAGCGCAAGCGGCTCGCTGAGGAGACGAAGAAGAAGCTGGTCGAAGGCCAGAGCGTCGAGGGCATTGTCCGCAAGATCATGCCGTTCGGCGCGTTCGTGGACATCGGCGGCGTGGACGGTCTCATCCACATCAGCGACCTTTCGTACGACAAGATCGGCTTCGGCGAGAAGGCCGTCGAGCGGCATGTCAAGGAAGGCCAGCGGGTCAGCGTGAAGGTGCTGAAGGTTGACTTTGAGAACAACCGAATCAGCCTCGGGCTGAAGCAGGTGCAGGGCGATCCGTTCGCCGCGGCGGCGGAGAAGCTCGCAGAAGGCGCGGAGATGACCGGCAAGGTCACGAAGCTTCTCGAGTTCGGCGCGTTCATCGAGGTCGCGCCGGGCGTCGAGGGCTTGGTGCACATCAGCGAGATCGACCACAAGCGCATCGGCAAGGTCGAGGACGTGCTCAAAGTCGATGAGGTCGTGCGCTGCAAGGTGCTCAAGATCGATCCCGGCAGCCGTCGCGTCAGCCTGTCGATCAAGGCTCTGAAGCCTCTGCCCGAGATCAAGGTGGGCGAGGGTGGCCAGGGTGGACCCGGTGGTCAGGCGGGCGAGCGTCCGGCTCGCGGCCGCGGCGGCCCGGGTGGTGGAGGTGGTGGCGGCGGGTTTGGCGGCGGCGGTGGTGGTCGCGGCGGCTTCGGCGGCGGCGGCAAGGCTCCGCGCGACACCCGCACGCCCGATGAGATCCTCAAGGAGACCCCGGCCCTGCGGCGTCTCCGCGAGAAGTTCAAGAAGACCAACTTCAAGGGCGGCTTGAGCTGATCCGCGTTGACGATTCAATCACAAGGCCGTCCCGATCGGGGCGGCCTTGTGCGTTTTGGATCGGGAAACGTCAATTTACTACGGAGATCACTGAGATCACGGAGGATTGACACGGGGCTTTGATCGACCGGGGTGTCGGATTGGAGATTCTGCGGGACGGCCTTTGGATTGGCGGATTGGTATTCGGTGCGCACGGGGCGAGGTCGTCCCGGCTCGCTGTTGGCATTCGGGCGACCCTGAGCTCTCACATCTGGCGCGGCTGCTACTTCTTCTCGCGGAACATGGCGACGCAGGCGGTGTTGCCGTGGAGGTAGGAGTCGGTGCCGACGGGTCCGATCTCGCCGGACGCGAAGAACCCGGCGAGGGGGAAAGTGGTGCTGGAACTCCAAGCGGTGGAGGTCCCGGTGCCGGGAAGGATCATGGAGCCGGGTTTGGCGAGCTGTTCGCCGGCCTTCACGCTGGCGAAGCCGCGGGAGACAGCTTCGGCGTCGTGGTTGGGATTCTGGAAGAGGCGGGTGCCGCGGCCGTTGCAGGAGATGAGCAGGGCGCCCGCGGGGCGTTCGTGCAGGCGTTGGGCATCGAGGAGCAGGCCAAGGTCCTGGGTCGCGGTGTCGGCATCGCGGACGTGGAATTGGACAGTTTGGCCGACTCGGACAAAGTCGGCGACGGCGATGGCGCCCGAGCCGGGGTCCTCGCCGACGACGGCGCGGATGAGGAAGTCGCTACGGCCGAAGCGATCCTTGTACTCGTTGATGACGCGGCCGACGAACAGGCCCGAGGAGAGCGCCGCACGTTCCTCGGTGTTCATGTCGGTAACGACCTCCCGCATCACATCGCGGGCGGGACGGCCGCCGAGCTGGAGGATCAGGTTGTTGCGGGCCTTGGTGATGACCATGGGCGCCGCGACAGGGCGGCAGCCTTGGCTGACAAGGGCGTCGACGATGATGGGACCGGAGACGGTGACGCCGACGGCACCGAAGCGGAGGACGCGATCGTTGTGGAAGAGGGCGTTGCCTCCGGGGGCGCGGGCCGCGGAGGCGAGGCCTCCAAAGACGATGCCGGCTGGCTTGCCGGAGTCGTCACGCTGGCGAGCCTTGTTGAGGGCGGGGATGAGTTGCAGCGCGGGGATGCTGAAGGGGTCGGCGAAGACGAACACAGCCGCCGTGTCGGTGGCAGCCCCGATTCCTCCGGCGAGGACGGCCACATGCTCGGGCTCTGTGGCGTCGAGCGGGGGGAAGGAATCGGAGGTGAAGGCGCTGAGGCGCACGCCGGGGAGTGAGAGGGCGAGAATCGAGAGGCCGGGGGTGCGCTCCAGCTCGGTGGTGCCGCCGGCGACGGACTCGGCGGAGACGCCGATGGTGTGGATGGGCTTGAGTCGCGAGCGCACCTTCTCGGAGATCTGCGCGGCGCGTTCGACGTGGTGGGAGGAGAAGAAGACAAAGGCAAGGTCGCAGGGATTGCCGGCGAGTTGGAACAGGCATTCGTCGGCGGCGGCAGCAGCGGCCTTGACCGGGTCGGTCTGGGCCGAGAGGCCGGAGGCAACGACGATACGGGATGTGGGGGCGTTGCCGGGAGGCACGCAGAAGGCTAGGAGAGGGGACTCAGGAAGGTGTATGGGGGCGGGGGGATCGTGATTGCGATCGTCGTGGCGGGTGTCGCGTCATCGCGACCCGAAACGGCCGACTTGTATACTTTTCCCCGATGTCACCCGGCCTGCGGCGCGGGTGGTCTTGGGACCGATCGGATCATCCGCCCGAGGGATTGTCGAGGTTTCAATGTCTGGGTTCGAGCGCTCGGGCGAGGATCGTGAATCGGTATGAGGATCTACGTTGGAAACTTGCCGTTCAGCAGCACCGAGGACGAGCTGCGTGAGTTCTTCTCCCAGCACGGCGCGGTGACGTCCGCCGCCATCGTGATCGACCGCGAGACCGGCCGCCCCCGCGGCTTTGGTTTCGTGGAGATGGCCAACGACGAGGAAGCCAGGAAGGCGATCGCCGCGACCAACGGGCAGCAGCTCGGTGGGCGTCCGCTCGTTGTCAACGAAGCCAAGCCCCGTGAGGCCGGCGGCGGTGGTGGTCGGGGCGGCTTCGGTGGTGGTGGCGGCCGCGGCGGATTTGGTGGCGGTGGTGGGGGTGGTCGCGGCGGCTATGGCGGCGGCGGACGCGGTGGCGACCGCGGCGGTTACGACCGCGGTGGCGGCGGCGACGGCGGCTGGTAGTTCTCGTTCTTTCAACTCAGCCACTCAACAAGCAAGCCCACGGACGTCCGGTCCGTGGGCTTTTTTCTGTGAGCGCAGGGCGCGGGTGCTTTTCTGCTCTCGCACTCCCGTTCTGACCCCGGTCTTCACGATCACGGACACACAAGGACGTCATAGGCGACAACGAACCTGGTGAAGTCCGTGTCGTCCACGAACCCGTCGCGGGTGATGTCCGCCGGGCAGCCCGCGGGCATGGACGCGTCGGTGCAGTCGAGGATGTCGTAGGCGACGACGAAGATCTGGAAGTCGTTGTCGTCCACGAGGCCGTCGTTGTTGAAGTCGCCTTCGCACACCTTGCGCTGCAACGTGAGCATGTTGCTCGTTCCCACGCCGAAGGTGGTGCTGTCGGCAATGAGAAAGTCAACGCCCGTGTTCGTGGCATTGCGGAAGTAGCCGCCGATGCGAGCCAGATTCTGATTGAGCTGCGCGACCGGAACCAGCGTCACATACACCGCGTCACCCAGGGCCAGGATGTTCTGCGGCCCGTTGATCCCGCCGAAGCGAGAGTCATTCGCCCAGCCGTAGGTGTTGAGAACCTGACCGAACTGAGGGCCGCCAATGCCCATGGCGAACAGCTGAACATCCGGGCTCGGGCTGTAGTTGAGGAAGAGCAACGCGCGGTACTTGCTTTTGTCGTACGTGATGCCCGGAACATCGGTGTTGAGCATCAGCACCGCCCCAACCGTGTTGGGCGGCAGCGTCGCCGGGTTCACAACCGTCGTCGCTTTCAAGCCGGGAATCACGCCCGCGACCGCCGCGCCGGCTTCAAGCCCCGCGATGTAGGGCACGGTCGGCCCGCCGCTGATGTAGGGCGAAGCCTGCCTCGCCTCGGGCACAAGCCCCGGCAACGTCAGCAAAGGCCCGTTGTCCAGCGACGGATTCCCGATCACCTGCCCGCTGAAACGGTGGTTGTACGACACGATCGCCCGCCCAGAGTCCGCCCGCGGCAGCCCCGCCTCGTTTGACCCGCCCCGCACATCGAACAACGCCGTCACATCCAGTTCAGTCGCCGAAAGAAACACGGTGCCTCCGGACCCGCCCGTTCCCAGCCCGCCCGCACCGCCATCCCCACCCTTTCCACTCATGCCGCCGGGCCCACCATTCCCACCTTTTCCTCCATCCCCCGCCAGGCTGCTACCCTCTAGCCCGGGCTTTCCGGGGCCGCCGTTGTAGCCGACGGTTCCCGGCAATCCCACGGTGCCCGGGATTGGCGAGCCCGTCGACGGTTGGCCCGTGGCGTCGAAGCTCCCAAGGCTGACGGTCAACCTGCCCAGGGCGGTCAGTTCGATCGCGCCGCCCCCCGCAGCGCCCGGCCGACCACTGCCACCCGAGCCGCCGTTGCCGCCCGCACGACCCCCGCCCCCGGTGCCGCCGGCCCCGCCAAGGCCTCCATCATTGCATGACGCGGCGCCGCCACCACCCCCACCTCCCCCGGAAGTGCCGCCTTCGCCGCCATTGCCAGGCCCGCCCCCTCCGCCACCCCCTCCTCCACCTCCGCCATTGCCGCTGATCAGGATTCTGCTGAGATCCAGCTTCAAGGGGTTAAATGAATTCTGGGCGTTGCCCCCGGTAAAGCCCGGATTGGAGTTCGCTTGATTCGGCCCGGGCAAGCCATCACTACCATTTCCCCCGTTTGAAGCGCTTAAGGGGAAAATGGCCGACTCGCCGCCTGCACCGCCATTGACACGGGCATCGAGTGACACGCGGTTCATGATCGGCGCGCCCGCGCCGTTTACCCCACCCCGACCGACCCCGCCACCGGTGCCCGCACTTTGTTGCACACCCAGAGTCCCGTCGCTTCCCGAAGTCCCAATGTTGCCCCCCCTCGGCAGCGCCGCGCCGAAATTGGCCAAGCCGGGGCTGCCAGCATAGCCGAAAAATCTGTAAGTAAAGCAATCGGTCGTTGCCCCCGCGCCTCCCGGCGCGACAGCTCCAATCCCATCGCCATTGAGGCCGGGCGAAACCGCACCTCCCGAACCCCCCGCGCCACCCGCTCCGCCGCCGGCGTTTCCAGCGATCACGGTCAGGCCGCCCTTGAACTCGGCGTCGTTGCCGACGATGAAGCGGACGGGGTAGGACGCGTTCGAGACGGTGAAGTTGACCGGGTTGGCCGCGGCAAACTTCAGGTCGCCCTTGAAGTAGAAGGTGATGGTCTTGGCGGCGTCATCGCGGACGGCGCGGAAGGGGACGCCGTTGAAAGTCGCGGCGTTGCCGTTGATGGTGAGGGCGTTGCCGTTCACCGCGGCGTTGATGGTCTGTGCGGTGCAGGGCAGGGCAAGGCCGGCGACGAGCGTGAAGGCCAAGGTGCGTGTGTGAGACATTGGGTGGTCCCCTGGACTGGGCCGCCCAGTTGGGGGCGGGCCGCGATACCGGAAAGTGCTGGCCGCTCAATGCGGCCCCCGGCACGATCTCATCAGAATCCACGCGGCCGTCGCGTCCCGATCACACGAATCTCAAGATTGAACACAAATAGGATGACGGGGATGTGAACACGGGCGTGAGACCGCGTGGATGGGGGTGATGCCGCCGGTCGAAACGCTTCGGAAGCGTGTGCGGTAGGATGGGAGCGACTTTGCTGCGATACGAACTCTCTGTGAGCGACCTGCTTTCCAACGCGGCGTCGGGCGATGAGCGGTCGATGGCCGAGTTGTTGCCGCTCGTGTATGCGGAGCTGCGCGCACTCGCGGGGAGTTACCTGAACAAACATCGCGACGGGGATGGGCGCTCGCACACGCTGCAGCCGACGGCGCTGGTGCATGAGGCGTACATGAAGATGGTTGATCCCGGCAAGCGCTACGGGCGTGAGCACTTCATGGCGGTCGCGGCGACGGCGATGAGGCAGGTGCTGGTGGATCACGCGCGCAAGAAGGGAACAGAGAAGCGGGGCGGGGATCGGGATCGGGTGAGCATCTCGGGCCTTGCCGGCGGCGCGGAAGCGACACAGGAGATGCAGGTTCTCGAGCTGCACGAGTTGCTGGCCGAGTTGGCGAGGATGAACGCGCGGGCGGCGCGGGTGGCGGAGATGCGGCTGTTTGGCGGGATGACGCCGGAGCAGATGGCGCATGTCATCGGCGTTTCGCGGATGACGGTGGATCGGGATTGGGAGTTGGCGCGGGCCTGGCTGGCGGGGAAGATGACGGAGTCGGGCCATGAGTGAGGCGCGGCAAGGTGCGGGGGATGATGCGGGTACTGGCGCGTCCGACGACGCGGCGCGATTGGAGCGTGCGAGCGAGATCTTCTTTGCGGTGCGTGGGCTCGGGCTCGCGGAGCGGGACGAAGCAATCGAGAAGGCCTGCGCGGGCGATACGAAACTGCGCGGGTTGGTGATGCTGCTGCTGCGTGGCGCGGATGCGCCGATGCCGATCGAGGGGCTGGCCGACGACATTCGCGCGGCGGCGGATCGAGCTGGTAATGGTGAGACTCGTGCGAGCGCGGATTCGGATGGCGACCGCATCGGCAATTACAGATTGATCTCACGGATCGGCGAGGGCGGGTTCGGCGTCGTGTATGACGCGGAGCAGGAGCGACCGGTGCGACGGCGGGTCGCGCTGAAGGTGATCAAACTGGGGATGGACACCCGTCAGGTGGTGGCGCGGTTCGAAGCGGAGCGGCAGGCGCTGGCGCTGATGGATCACCCGAACATCGCGAAGGTGTTCGATGCGGGAGCGACGGCGACGGGGCGGCCGTACTTCGTGATGGAACTGGTGAAGGGGCTGCCGGCGACGAAGTACTGCGACGAGCAGAAACTGGGCATTCCCGAGCGGCTGGAGATCGTGGCGACGGTGTGCGATGCGCTGCAGCACGCGCACCAGAAGGGTGTGATTCACAGAGACATCAAGCCGAGCAACGTGCTGGTGGCGACGATCGATGGGAAGGTGGTGCCGAAGATCATCGACTTCGGGATCGCGAAGGCGACGAGCGCGCGGCTGACGGAGAAGACGATCTTTACGGAGTTCCGGCAGTTGATCGGGACGCCGGAGTACATGAGCCCGGAGCAGGCGGGGCAGTCGGCAGAGGATGTGGACACGCGGACGGATGTGTATGCGATCGGGGTGTTGCTGTATGAACTTCTGACCGGGGCAACGCCATTTGATTCGGAGCGATTGCGTTCCGCGGCGTACGGCGAACTCCTGCGGATTATCCGTGAGGAAGATCCGCCCAGGCCGAGCACGCGGATTGGCACGCTGGGCGCTACGGCGGGCCTTGTTGCGGCAACCCGGGCGACGGTGCCGGCACGGCTGGGCACGCTGGTGCGGGGCGAACTCGATTGGATCGTGATGCGGGCGATGGAGAAGGATCGGGCGCGGCGGTATGACTCGGCGGGGGCGCTTGGTGCGGATATTCGGCGGTATTTGAGGGGCGATGCGGTGGTGGCGGCGCCGCCGAGCCGCGGGTATCAGGCGCGGAAGTTTGTGACGCGGAATCGAAGCGCGGTGGTGGCGACGGGCGCGGTCGGCCTTGCGCTGCTTGCGGGCGCGATCGGCTTTGCGTGGCAGGCGCGCACTGCGCAGCGGGAGCGCGATGTTGCGACGGCGGAGCGGAATCGCGCGGTGATGGCGGAGGCGGAGACGGCGAAGCGCGCGGACGAGCTCAAGAAGGTCTCGGATTTTCAGTCGAAGATGCTCTCGCAGGTGGACCCGGTGGAAGCGGGCAAGCGGCTGGGGACGGATGTGGCGGCGCGGCTTGCGGAGGCGATTGCAAAGGAGGGTGTGCCGGAGGCTGAGCGGGCGAAGCAGATGGAGATGTTCACGTCGCAGTGGAAGCGGGTGAACGCGACGGATGCGGCGCGGGAGTTGATCGACCGGACGATTCTGAAGCCCGCGATCGAGGCGATCGACAAAGAGTTCAAGGATCAGCCAGCGGTGGACGCGGCGCTGCGCCAGGCGATTGCGGACCGCTACAGCGATTTGGCGATGTTCGCCGAGGCGCTGCCCTTGCAGGAGAGGGCGCTGGCGACGCGCCGAAAGGTGCTGGGGGACGACCACATCGACACGATGATCTCGATCAACAACATGGGGATTCTGCTGCAGTGGTGGGGGAAGCTGAGTGAGGCGGAGCCGTATCTTCGGGAGTGCTTGGAGCGCAAGCGGCGGGTGCTGGGCGATGATCACAAGGAGACGATCGCCGCGATCGCGAACATGGGTTCGCAGCTGATCTATCTGGGCAAGCCGATGGAGGCCGAGCCGTATTACAAGGAAGCGCTCGAGCGGAGCCGGCGGCTGAAGGATGAGCCCAATGACGTGATGATCAACATGCTCGGTTCGATGGCGACGCTCTTGAACGAACAGGGCAAGTACGTCGAGGCGGAGAAGATGAACCGCGAGGGGCTCGAGCTGAACCGGCGGGCGCACGGGAACGATCACAAGAACACGCTGGTCTCGATCGGCAACATCGGCACGGTGCTGAAGGCGCAGGGCAAGTACGCCGAGGCGGAACCGTTCATGCGCGAGGCGGTCGAGGGGAGGCGGCGTGTGCTGGGCGGCGAGCACCCCGACACGATGGTGGCGATCAGTGAACTGGAGATCCTGCTGCAGGCGCAGGGGAAGATCGATGAGGCCGAGCCATTGTGCCGTGAGGTGCTGGAGAAGCAGTTGAAGTTGTTCGGCTACGAGAGCGTGGATACGCTGATCTCGGTGAACAGTCTGGGCGGGTTGCTCTTGGCGAAGCAGCAGAACAAGGAAGCACTGGCGACGCTTGCGCCGGGCGAGGCCGCGGCACGGAAGACGCTGGCGGGGAGTGCGCGGCTGCACCGGTTCTTGTGGAATTTGGGGAATGCCCAGTGCCGCGTGGGAGAGTTTGCGGCGGCGGAGAAGACGTTGGTCGAAGCGCAGGGGATCGCGGCGAAGATGCGGGGTGCAGGCCACAAGGACACCCGCAACTGCAACCAGGCGCTGATCGATCTTTACTCGTCGTGGGACCTTGCGGCACCAGGATCGGGGTACGGCGACAAGTCGAAGGAATGGAAGACGAAGCTGGACGCGGCCGCTCCACCGGCGGACCCGATCAAGAAATGACGAGCCCGCGACGGGTCCGCCGAAAAGCAAGCGGGCCGGCGTGATGGCGCCGGCCCGCACAGGTTTGCTGTCTTACTGCACACGTTTCAACGAGTTCGGGTAGCGACGCGGTCGATTCCGAGAGGTCGCTTACGGGCAGAGCAGCGCGTTGTATGCGTCGGCGAAGATCACGAAGTCGGCATCGTCGGTGACGCCATCGCCGTTGAAATCACCCGAGGGGTCAAACAGGTTGTTGTAGGCCTCGGCGAAGATCACAAAGTCGGCATCGTCCACGAAGCCGTCCACGTTGAGATCGCACGGGCAGGGCAACTGCGGCACCAGGAACTGCATATAGCCCTCGATGGTGTCGACCTGATCGTCGCGGCCCGGGGTGCCGGAGATATTCGCGACGAAGTTGCTGCTGGCCGTCGAGCCAAAGGCGGAGCCGGGGTTGCAGGCGCCGATCTGTCCGCCGGAGTCCGGGTCACCGGGGCAATCGCCGACTTCTTCGAACGCAAAGCCCTGGCCCCAGCCAGGAGCGCTGTCATAGGCGTCGGCCTGGGCGAAGTTCTGCGTGATGTAGGACGCGAGGCGGAGGTTGAGGGCGACCGGGCGCTGGGCGAAGCCGAAGGCCTTCCACGGGATGCGGTACTCGAATTCGCCGGCGTTGGCGTTGTGATTGTCGTAGGCGGCGGCACCGTTGATAGCGGCGTTCCAGACGAAGCCGCGGTCGGTGACGCCCTGGCTGGCACTGCGGCTGACGACGCCGGGGGCCCCGACGGTGAAGAGGTTGGACAGACCGCCGCCGCCGTTGCCGTTGTCGACGTACTGGGTGCCGACGAAGTGGGTCGGGGTCCAGCCGAGGAAGTCGACGGCCTTGACACCGAAGGTGTTGTGGGCGCTCGTGGCCTTGAGTTCGCCAAGGGCGAGGCCGCCGGAGACATCGATGGCGAGGAAGAGATCGGCAACGTCGTTGTTGGCGTTGGCGGACTGGTCAGTGAACTTGTTGAAGGGGCCGGTGGGACCGGCGACGGCGAGATAGAGGTACTCGCGGTCGTAGGCGACATAGAGGTTGATGATGTCGCCGCGGTTGTCGAAGAAGGCGACGTCCTGGTTGGCGAGACCGTTCCACCAGTGGAAGGTGGAGGATTCGACGGACGAATCGGACTTGGCCGAGGAGCCGCCTGACAGCGGGGCGGCGTGGAGCGACTCGGTCAACAGCGACCAGTCGTCGGCGGCCTGGTTGATGGAGCCGTTGATCGCCGGGGCGGCGAACGCGGAACCGGCGACGAGGCCCAGCGCGAGTGCGCGGGCGGCGAGTGAAGACTGCGACATGAACGATCTCCCGAATCCCACCCCGTGACAGCGTGCGTGCCGCGGCAACCCGATGCCGCGGCTGCGTCTGAGGCCGCTGCGATGCTGCCGACACCGACGGGCGGGCCGAGGCCCGTCCGGTCGTGTCAGCGTCCTCGCATGGGAATCCCACCCCCCTCCCCGACGCGCCCAATGAAATGCAGGTTGTGGGCGTGGAACAATCCGGGTGACCGAAAGACGCGTGATTGAAAGGACTTTCACTCGAGAACCAGGCGAATGCGCCCCGGCGGTTTCCATGGTCGTTCAGATTCTGCTAGGACGTGCCTGCGGCAGGGCTGGTGGAAGGGTTCCCGCAAGTTCGGTGGTTGGAAGGCCGATAACCGGACGGGAGACTGCCGTGCTTCAACCAATGACTGGGCCGCAAGCCATCTTGATCGGAACCGCGTCAACGCTGAGCCTGCTGCTCGATCAGCTGCGTCTGCTACCGGATGCGCCGCTGGTACGCGGGATTGTGCGGTTCGAGGACGACGGTGCGCCGGCGATCGGTGACAGCGCGGAAGTGGAGCCGACGCTGCGCCTGCGCGACCTTGCCGGGCTTGCGGCATCGACGCCGGGCTTGGTCGGCATCGTGTCATTGCCGCGGGCGTTGGCGAGCGTGGAGCAGGCGTCGCGTTCGGCGCTGCGGGATGCGGGCATCGCCGAGCGCGTGGTGCCGCCGCTGAATGAGCTACTGGAGCGCGCGCCGTCGGTTGGAGGGAATATTGATCTGCGTGGCGAAGTGGATGTGACCGAACTGATCGGGCGCACGCCGTATGGAATTGATCGGCGTGCGGTGGCGGGCTTGCTGGAGGGCCGGCGAGTGCTGATCACGGGCGCGGGTGGATCGATCGGATCGGAGATCGCTCGTATCTGTGCGACTTTCAAGCCCGGAAAGCTGATGCTCATGGAGCGCAGCGAGAATGCGCTCTTCGAGATCGATCGGCAGATCGGGCGGAAGTTCCCGGGTGTGTCCCGAGCGGCGTTGCTGCACGACGTGACCGACGAGAGCGCGACCATGCGGCTGGTGCTGGAGCACAGGCCCGACGTGATCTTCCACGCGGCGGCGCACAAGCACGTCCCGCTGATGGAAGATCATCCGGCGCACGCGCTCACGAACAACCTTTTTGGAACCAAGAGCGTTGCGGACGCAGCGCTGGCGGCGGGTGCGTCGCACTTCATTCTGATCAGCAGCGACAAGGCCGTGAACCCGACGAGCGTGATGGGTGCGACGAAGCGGCTCGCGGAGATGTACATCCAGGGCTTGCACAAGAGCGGGCGGCGGATGAACGGGCAGCGTTCGACCAACTTCGGCATGGTGCGATTCGGCAACGTGCTGGGAAGCGCCTGCAGCGTGCTGCCGATCTGGGGCAATCAACTCCGTGAGGGTGGCCCGGTGACGGTGACCGATCCGCGGATGACACGGTACTTCATGACAATCCACGAGGCCGCGATGCTGGTGATCCAGTCCGCGGCGATTCCTGCTGCGGACGACGCAGCGGTGCACGTACTGGACATGGGCGAACCGGTGAAGATTCTGGAACTGGCGATGCGGTTTGTGGCGGCGCACGGGTATGTGCCGCAGCTGCCGGCGACGGTGGCGGTTGACGACGAAAGGCGCGCGATCGACTTTGCGATCCAGCACGACTTGGGGGTGCCGGCGATGGAGATCGCGTTCACCGGGAAGCGGCCGGGCGAAAAGCTGCACGAGGAGCTGTGCTACGCCGCGGAGCAACTGAGAGAGACTCCGTTCCCGGGTATCAACGCCTGGGCGGGCGAGCTGCGCGCGGACTTCAATCTTGCCGCGATGGTGGCGGAGTTGGGTGTCGCGCGGACACTCACGGATCGTGAGGGCGTGGTGCGGGCGATCCGTAAGCATGTGCCGGAGATGAGGCCCGAGGGCTTCACGGTGGCTGAGGTCAAGGCGGCTGAGGTGAAGACTGAAGCGGTGATGGGGAAGGCGGCGTAGCGGATCTCGGATGTCCGGTCTGCGATGTCGGGTCCGCGATGTAGGAAGGAACCAGCCGCGGGTGTCGCAGCGCATGCCCGAATCGCTGTCGGTTCGCGATCTCTGTGCCAGCTCTGACGGTCGAAATGTGAGACTTGAGATCTGCGCTGAGGCTCGTCTGCGTCACACTGGACCTGGCGCATCAAGCGACCACGCTCCGGCCGACATTCGACGCTTCACGTCCGAGGTCGAATTGGGGGAATCCCCGTCGCCGGGCCGCCGGGTACCATCCCGGGATGTCGCTTTCTGAACGCCAACGGGTTCTGGCCGAGACGATCGCTGCTCGCGAGAAGGCGGAGAGTCTCTTAAAGGCGTTGCAGGAGGCGCGGAGCGCGTCGGAGAAGCGGCTGAGCGAGCTCAATCTGAGTGACCAAATGAAGAAGGTGACCGGCAAGAGCGCGATGGACAATGCAGTCGCATCGGCGCAGCGAACGGTGGACATGCTGACACGGGCGCTGGATGACTTCAAGAAGGAACTCTCGCCGGACGAACTGGCGATGGCGTACGACCGTCAATCGGGGCGAGCATCATGAGTGGAGCGGAGCCGGCATTGCGGGTGAAGAAGCTGAGCGAGCGGGCGACGGTGCCTTCGTATCAGACCGAAGGTGCGGCGGGCATGGATCTGTGCGCATGTCTTGATGCGGACCAGACGATGACACTGGCGCCCGGGCAGATCGCGCTGGTGCCGACGGGGCTTGCTCTGGCGATCCCGCGGGGGTTTGAGGGGCAGGTGCGGGCGCGGTCGGGGCTTTCCACCAAGCACGGGATCGGCCTGCCGAACGCGCCCGGGACGATCGACAGCGATTATCGAGGCGAGCTTCGGGTTGCGGTGATCAATTTTTCCCGTGAGCCCTTCGCGGTGACACATGGACTGCGGATTGCGCAGTTGGTCATCGCTCCGGTGGCGCACGCAAAGATCGAAGTCGTCGCGGAGCTTGATGACACGGCGCGCGGGGGCGGCGGGTTCGGATCGACCGGAACGCACTAGCGGTCTGTGCTGGGCGCGGTTCGTTTGGGCGCCGCGTTGGTTGGCGGGGTCACCTTGCGCGGCGGGATGACATCGAGCTGGCGTCGCGCGTCGAATTCTCCGATCCATGGCACGTTGGAGGGACGTTGGTTCCTCATGTCCTTCGGCATCGCGGTGGGTTCGTTTCCGTCGGGGACGACGGCAATCCAGAACTTGCCGCTGAATGACAGCCGCTCGGGCTTGAATGTCGGGAATGAGCTGCCGTTGCGGACGGAATCGTCGTCGAGCCTGGGCGGTGCGTCGAAGGCGAGCAGGTCGCTGAGCAGTTCCCAACGGCTGGATCGGACGAGCGGCGTGGCATCGTCGTTCTTCCAAATGCCTTCGACATAGACGGCGAGCCGGTCCCGGGGCAGACGGCGTGATTCCTCGATGCGGGGGACCACTTCGATGGTGTCCCCGGCGACGGCGATGGGCGACGCGCCGCCGCCGCCGCGGACCACGATCGTGGGTGCGATGGCGTCTTCAAGGAAGCGGCGATACTGGGAATCGCTCCCGCGGCCGGAAAAGAGCTCGCCCTGCAACCAGGCATAGGCGTTCGCATCGACGAGACGTGCGGCAAGCTGTTCCTTGAGGATGAGCTCGCGGAGCTTCTCGGCGTCGGTATCGTCGAGGCGACGCCGGGTGAGTTCACGCCACCAGCTGGCTTCGAGGGATCGGGCGGCTTGGAGGCGCTCGGTGGCGCGGGCGAGGATCCAGCTTTGCGGCGTCAGGCTACGGACGAGCGGCGAAGTGGAATCCAGACGCGGGAGCGGGGCGAGTGTGAGTATGAAGAGGAGGATGGCGGCGATGGCGATGAGCGGCGTGCTGCGGTCGATCCGGCCGCGGACAAGGCGATGGGCCCAGACGCCTTCGCATTCGGGGCAGCGTCGCGGGAGGCTGAAGTCCTCGATCTCGTAGCCGCAGTGGGTGCAGTGGAACGAGTTTCCGATGCGACGTGTCCACGCCGACGCAAGCAACGCGGCACCAGCGACGCCGCTGAGGGTGCAGAGGGTGCGGTTGGGCGGTAGGAGCTTGTGCCCGGGCACGAGCAGGAGGTAGAGCGTGAGAGCGCCGAACGCGCCCAGGACGAGCAGGACGTCGGTGGCGGCATCGTGGGCGGGGCGTGCGGGGTGATTGCGTATGAGCCAGCGACGCCACATCCAGATGGACGCGACGCCGATGGCGAGGCCCCACGCGGCGACGTGCGGGGCGGCGGGGTCGTAGCCGACGCCAAGGCGTTCGGTGTCGTCGAGGCCGAGGAGAATGCCGATGGCCCAGAGCGAGGGGACGCAGCCCGCGAGCCACAGCCAGTCGGGCCAGCGCAAGGCGAGCGTGACCGCCTGAAGGGTGCGGGCGAGCAGGCCGGGCTGGGTGGAGGCAGCGGGCACGAGATGAGCGTACGAGACTCGAGCGGCGGGTTGTTCGACCGGCGAGAAATGCGCGTCGAGGTTGGCCTATGCGGCTGGTTTCAGCGGAAGTGGAAGGCTGGGTTGGCCGATAACTGAAGCATGTCGTTGTCGAGCAAACGGGCCTCGAAGATCGTGACGAGGGAGGAGCTCCTGGCCCGCCGCGAGATCGCGCGGCGCGAGGGTCGCGCCGTGGTCCAGTGCCACGGCTGCTTCGACATCGTGCATCCCGGCCATGTTCGGCACCTTCGTCAGGCTCGCAGCCACGGCGATGTGCTTCTGGTGTCGATCACGGGCGACGAAAGCTACCAGAAGCGCGGCGGATCGCCGCTGATTCCGCAGGAACTTCGTGCGGAGAATCTCGCCGAGCTTGACTGCGTGGACTGGGTGTTCATTGACCCGGACCCGACCGCGCTGCAGCTGCTCGAGTCGGTGCGTCCGGACGTGTACGTGAAGGGGCGGGAATACGAAACCAACAACGATCCGAGGTTTCAGGCCGAGCGTGACGCCGTGGAACGCCATGGCGGACGGGTGGTGTTCTCGTCGGGCGATGTGGTTTTCTCATCCACCGCGCTGATCGGTGCGATGGAAGCGTCGATCGATCCGTATCACACGCGGCTGAAGCAACTGCTGGAAGCGCCGTCGCTCGACGGGCCGACGCTGACGGGGTTGATCTCGGCGTTTCGCGGCAAGCGTGTGCTGGTGATCGGCGAGTCGATCCTGGATACGTACGTGCACTGCGACCAGCCAGACGTGGCGTCGGAGTCGCCGGTGTTGACGCTTCGGCCTTTGGAGCGCCGCACCTACGACGGCGGTGCCGCGGTGATCGCGCGGCAGATCGCGACGATGGGGGGACGACCGACGCTGCTCACGGCGCTGCCGACATCGCTCCAGGGCCACGCGATGGCGCAGCGGCTGATCGGCGATGGCGTGGATGTGCAGGCGATCGAGATCGATGCGCCCGTGGCTGAAAAACAGCGGTTTTTGGTGGGCGCCCAGAAAGTGATGAAGCTGAACAACCTCTCGCCGCTGGTGCTTGACGCCAAGGCGCAGGACGAGCTGGTCGAGCGGGCTCTGGTGGATGGATATGACGCGGCGGTGATCGCGGACTTTGGCAATGGCTTGCTGAGCGCGGGTGTGGTGTCGCGGCTTGCGAGCGGGCTCCGGCCCCGGGTCGGAACGCTGACCGGCGATGTGTCCGGTCGTCGCTCGGCGCTGATGCATTTCCGCGGCATGGATCTTCTGTGCCCGAGCGAGCGCGAGCTGCGCGAGGCAACGCGGCGCTTCGATGAGTCGATTCCGACGGCGGTGTACGACTTGCTCGAGCAGACGCAGTCGCGGGCCGCGATGGTGACGATGGGACCCGAGGGCCTGATCGCGTTCGACCGCCTCGAGCACGCGACCGAGGCGGCGGGCTTTGCGACGCGGCTCAAGAGCGAGCATGTGCCTGCGATGGCTGGATACGCGGTGGATCCGCTCGGCTGCGGCGATTCACTGTTGTCCGCGGCGACACTCGCGCTTGCGAGCGGCGGCACGCTGCTGCAGGCCGCGTTCCTCGGTTCGATCAGCGCAGCAGCTCAGGCGCAGCGGCTCGGCAACGTGCCCGTGACCGCCTCGGAGCTGCGCCACGGTGTCGTTCGTGCGCACACGGCGCGGCTGGCGTTTGCCCCGAGCACCGGTGCACGCCCCGGGCATCCGGTGGCGCTCGGTGCCTAGAACGCTCAATTCCGGACGAGAACGAGACGCGCCATGATCGCCTATGTCTTTCCCACTCGCGACCGGCACGATGACGTGCGACGCACACTGCTCGCGATCGAGGCACTGGGCAGCCACGCGACCGTCGGCGGCGCGGAGGTGATCATCGCCGACAACGCCGGTGCAATACCGCTCGATCTGCCCGGTGCGCTGCGGAACGGACTCCCGGTGCGGGTGCTGGAGCGCGAGACCAATGAGGCGGCCGCGGCCCGGAACGCGTGTGTGCATGCCGCGTCGTCACTTGTCGAGTGGATCATCATGCTCGACGATGATTCGGCGCCGTTGGATGGCGGGCTCTTTGATGCGATCCGTGACGCGGAGCCCGATGTGGCGGCGATCCAGGCGGAGATCGTGTTGCCGCACGATCGCAGCGAGCCGGCTAGGCATGAGTCGGGCGGTTTGCCGGAAGTCTTCATCGGCTGTGGTGTCGCGATCCGTCGGCGGGTATTTGAGGAGCTTGGCGGTTACGACGCGACGTTCGATTACTACGCGGAGGAGTACGACCTTGCAGCCCGCATGATCGGTGCCGGGTACCGAATCGGCTATGACGCCCGGTTCCGAGTGCTGCATCGCAAGGTGGCGACGAACCGCGACTTTGGACGGATCGTGCGCCGACTGGTGCGGAACAACGCGTGGGTTCAGATGCGGTACGCACCCGCATCGAACGTTCTCGGCGATGTCTGGGAAACGATGTCACGCTACGCGGCGATCGCTTGGAAAGAGCGGGTGCTCCGCGGGTACGCGCGGGGGGTGCTTGATCTTCTGGCGACGGTCACCGATCAGGTGCGTGCACCGCTGACGCGCGGGCACTATGACAGGCTGACTGGTCTCGCGCACGCCCGCGACGCGATCGGACACGCGATGGCGGAGAAGGAGTTCGCGAGCGCTGCGGTCATCGCGGCGGGCAAGAACGCCAGGCTCGTGATGCAGGCGTTGAAGGAACGAGGCGTGGCATGCCGGATGGTCAGGCCTGGGCAGGAAGACGTAGCCGAACGGGCCGATGTCATCGTGGTCGGCACGCTTTCGCCGGGGCCGATGCTCGACGCCGCCGCGGAGGCGCGGCTGCGGTACCCCGGCAAGCGGATCGTGCTGGCGTGGACTGGGGCGTCGGCTGCGGCCAAGACGAAACGCGTCGCGGCGTAATGCGCATTGCTTGTGGGTTGGGGCCGGTTTGTACACTGTTCGCCGATGTCGGCTGACGATGCGAAACCGAAGCGGTTCGAGTGGCCGCCGCAGCGTGTTGCGGAGTCGGAGCTGAACGCCCCGGCGAAGCCGCTGGATGCGGGCGGACGGTACCGCATCGTGTCGCGGTCGCGGGCCGCGGTCGATGACGACGTGGGTCTCGATGGGGATCGACTCCGCGCGTTCGACTGGGACGAGCCGGAGCACGACGTTGATGCCGATGGGGCGGATGGCGAGGACGTCTCGCGTGTTGAGCGAGACCGGGCGGTCGCTCCTTCGCCGACGCGTGGGGCTGCGCGATGGATCGAGTCGTTCGAGATCGCGTATCTGGGGCGAGTGTCGGCGTCGTGGGATGTGCGGGCACGCGATGCGGGTTGGCGGGCGGATGATGAGGGCGACTATTGCCCCCGCTGCGGCTTGACGGTGGGGGAGTTCGCGCTCGACACGCTGACGGATCCGCCGACGTGTCCGGCGTGTCGCGATCAGAAGCTCACGTGGGATCGGTTCGTGCGGCTCGGGGCGTACGAAGGTGTCATGGCGAGCGCGATCCGCGAGCTGAAGTTTCACGCGATGCGGGCGCACGGGGAGCGGCTCGGGGCGTTGCTCGGCGAGAGGCTTGCGGCGTTGCTGCGTGAGATGGGAGTCCACGGCAGAGAGGCCGCGGTTGTGCCGATTCCGATGACGCCGTGGCGGCGGATCGCACGCGGGGTGGATCACGCGACCACGATTGCAAGAAGCGCGGCACGCGTCGCGGGCGTGCCCCTGGTGCGAGCCCTTTGGCGGCGGCATCGTCCAACCCAGTGGTCGGTACCGACGAGCGAGCGAAGGCGAAATGTCATCGGGTCATTTGGCGTCAGAAAGGGGTGGTGGGGCGGACCTGGTGGTTCACGCGGCGCGATCGAGCGGCTCAGGACGTGCCGCGTCGTGGTCGTACTGGACGATGTTCGAACGACCGGCGCAACGATGACGGAGGCGTGCCGGGTTCTGGATCGGGCACTGGCGGTCGGCAGCGCGACAGATAGTCCTATAATAATTGCTTCCACGGTGGCAGCGGCGAATATTCGCGGCAAGAGGTAGTCTCTGGACGCTGGCGGCGGGTGTGGTCGATACCGTCGTCTGGGGCCGCGATTGGGGGCACCATCGGCGGCTGGGGACGGTTTTGGGGGTGGCTGAGCCTGGTGGCGGGGTGCCTTGCGGGGGGAAGCGATCAGGAAAGCCGTTGGCGCAAGCGACTGATTTTTGGAGCCTTGCGCGAAATTTCACGTTTCGAGAAGGCTTGGTGACTTGACCGGCGAGGGTGGCGGGTTAAACTCCACCCCTGCCGAATCACATCGGCACGCCAACGGGCGAAGGCCTGAAGGTGTCACTCTCTGACAAATGAACAGTTGGGATCCGCGCGAGAATGTGCGGCACGGACATCCACACCATGTGGAGGCCAGGCTCAGGCTGTCCGTTGCCGATAGATCAAACAGCCCGATCGACGCTACAACACGTCGGTACGGGTGAGCCGTCCAAGATTCACAGCTTGGACTTCATTCTCGTCGTGGTTGATATTGAAGGTGAAATACCTATCGATTCACGAGAGTGATAGAACCGTTGAGAACTTCAACGGGCTTGTTGGACCGCAAGGTCTGGCAAGCGAAGACCGCCCTGTCGTCGATGTCTCGGCTTGCCGAGGGATCGGGGATGGGGAATACAGGTCAACGCTTCTCTTGAAATTCCCCTCCCGGGAGCCGCAAGGCGATCGGTGGGACCAAGAAAATCAATTGAAGAGTTTGATCCTGGCTCAGATTGAATGCTGGCGGCATGGCTAAAACATGCAAGTCGAACGAACCCGCAAGGGTGAGTGGCGAAAGGGTTAGTAATACGATCGAACGTACCCCGAGGTGGAGGATAGCGGTGGGAAACTGCCGGTAATACTCCATGATGTCTTCGGACCAAAGTTTTGGCGCCTTGGGAGCGGCGATCGTCCTATCAGGTAGTTGGCGGGGTAATGGCCCACCAAGCCTTAGACGGGTAGCGGGTGTGAGAGCACGGCCCGCAACATCGGAACTGAGACACTGTCCGGACTCCTACGGGAGGCTGCAGTAACGAATCTTCCGCAATGGGCGCAAGCCTGACGGAGCAATGCCGCGTGCGGGATGAAGTATCTCTGGTATGTAAACCGCTGTCAGGGGACGGAAACAATGATTGTCCCCAGAGGAAGTGGCGACTAACTCTGTGCCAGCAGTCGCGGTAATACAGAGGCCACGAGCATTAGTCGGAATCACTGGGCTTAAAGGGTGCGTAGGTGGCTTGCCAAGTGCTTTGTGAAATCCCACGGCTCAACCGTGGAACAGCAGGGCATACTGGCAGGCTTGAGGCAAGTAGGGGCTGACGGAACAGTAGGTGGAGCGGTGAAATGCGTAGATATCTACTGGAACGCCGATGGTGAAGACGGTCAGCTGGGCTTGTCCTGACACTGAGGCACGAAAGCGTGGGGAGCAAACAGGATTAGATACCCTGGTAGTCCACGCCGTAAACGATGCGCACTAGACCGGTGCGGTTTTGACGCCGTATCGGTCGTAGTAAAAACGATAAGTGCGCCGCCTGGGGAGTACGGTCGCAAGATTAAAACTCAAAGGAATTGACGGGAGCTCACACAAGCGGTGGAGCATGTTGCTTAATTCGAGGCAACGCGAAGAACCTTACCTGGGTTTGACATGCTTGGATTAACCTCTTGAAAGAGAGGCCACGCCCTTCGGGTGGAACAAGCACAGGTGCTGCATGGCTGTCGTCAGCTCGTGCTGTGAAGTGTCGGGTTAAGTCCCTTAACGAGCGCAACCCCTGTCGTTAGTTGCTCACAGGTAATGCTGAGTACTCTAGCGAGACTGCCGGTGTCAAACCGGAGGAAGGCGGGGATGACGTCAAGTCCTCATGGCCCTTACATCCAGGGTTGCAAACGTGCTACAATGGTGCATACAAAGCGACGCGAGGCCGCGAGGCGGAGCAAATCGCAAAAAATGCACCCCAGTTCGGATTGCAGGCTGCAATTCGCCTGCATGAAGTCGGAATCGCTAGTAATCGGAGATCAGCTACGCTCCGGTGAATATGTTCCTGAGCTTTGTACACACCGCCCGTCACGTCATGGGAGCCAGAAGCGCCCGAAGCCGCCCTAATTCAAAGGTGTCTACGGCGATGCTGGTGACTGGGACGAAGTCGTAACAAGGTAGCCGTAGGAGAACCTGCGGCTGGATCACCTCCTTTCTAAGGGATTTCCTTAGACCAGAGGATGCGAGCATGTCTCGTGTCTGAGAGCGATCTCACTCTGGTATGTCAACACATTCTCGCCGCGGGTTTCGACCCGCGTGAGGACGAGCGGCAACGCAAGTCCCGGCGACCCAACTGTTCTTTGCTGACCCGGCAATTGCCGGCGATACACCCCGCTTTACGGCGGGGTGTTTTCGTTTTGTCACACATTGTCGCGTTGGGCTGTCGCTGGTTGCCCGTAGGGCTCGCTCCCCGGCGCGATCACGGGCGCAAACTGGGTGTTCGCGCGGGAATCCCGATCTCCGGAATCATTCCGATCGCATGCCCTCGTTCTGGCGTGGTTTTCGAAATTATCCGCCGGAATTCCGCACCATTTTGTACGCTGGTCGTGCTCTGCGTGCTTCAGCCTGAGCAGCGATTGCCGGCCCCTTTGCCCGGGCCTGGCTCTTGGAGAATTGCATGCAACGTGGGATCACTCGAATCTGTCGTGTGGGCGTGGTCGCTCTGCTATTGGCTGCCGGGGCGTCGGCGCAGTCACTACGGCCGGGGATGGGGGCCACCATCTACTCCGGCGGTACGACGTTCCGGGTCTGGGCGCCCAACGCCACGGCGGTGTCGGTCGGCGGGACGTTTAATGCCTTCTCGACGACGGCCAATCCGCTCGTGAGTGAGGGCAACGGGAATTGGTCGGCGGATGTCTCGGGCGCCGGTTCCGGGCACGAGTACAAGTTCTACGTTACCAATGGCGCCAACTCGTACTGGCGCAAGGACCCGCGCGGCCGCGAGGTCACCAACAGCTCCGGCAACTCGATCATCCGCAACAACACGTACGCGTGGTCCGACTACGGTGCCACGGCGACGATCTTCTCCGACACCTTTGAGTCCGGCACGTTTGGGTCCTCGTGGGCGGTCTCGGGGACTGGTCCGTACCGCGTTGCGTCGTCGACGACGTACAAGGCCGCGGGGACGCGTGGCGTGGCGTTCGATAGCTCGGTGAGCGGCACGTACGCCACCAGCCAGTTCACGCTCACGCTCAACTGCGCCAACCACGACGAGTTGCTGCTGACGTACAAGATCCGCAACGTAGGCGACGAGACCCAGTCGCAGGACGGCGTCTACATCTCCAACAACGGCACGACCTGGACGAAGGTCAACGGATTCCCGGCGATCGGGGCGACGTTCTCGACCTACACGGTGCACCTGTCGCAGTGCGCGATGGCCGCGGGGTACACGCCGGGGTCGGCGTTCAAGGTTCGCTGGCAGCAGTACGACAACTCGCCGCTGTCGAGCGACGGCATCGCGATCGACGAGGTTTCGGTGACCGGCAAGCCCAAGACCAACTTCGTGTCGCCGAACTGGAACGAGATGGTCATCTACGAGATGCACATCGGCACGTTCAACGACACCGCCGGCGGCACGCCTGGCACGTTCAGCACGGCGATCTCGCGGCTGACCCAGCTGCAAAACATGGGCATCAACGCGGTGAAGGTGATGCCGGTCGGCGAGTTCGCGGGCGACTTCTCGTGGGGATACAACCCGTCCGATCCGTTCACCATCGAGTCGATCTACGGCGGTATGGCAGGGTACAAGGCCTTTGTGGATGCGTGCCACCAGCGCGGCATCGCGGTCATCCAGGACGTCGTGCACAACCACTACGGGCCCAGCGACTTGGGCATGTGGCAGTTCGACGGGTGGCAGCAGAACAACAAGGGCGGCATCTACTTCTATCAGGACTACCGCTCGAGCACGCCTTGGGGCGACACGCGGCCGGACTACGGCCGCAACGAAGTCCGGGGCTATATCCGCGACAACGTTCTCCGCTGGCTGCAGGAGTACCGCGTCGACGGCCTGCGTTGGGACTCGACCGTGAACATCCGCAACACCAACAACGGCGTGGGCACGGACATCCCGGATGGCTGGAGCCTGCTGCAGTACTGCAACAACGAAGTGGACGTGCAGTTCGCCGGCAAGATCTCGATCGCCGAGGACCTGCAGAACAACGATTGGATCACCAAGACGACGGGGGCCGGCGGGGCGGGCTTTGACAGCCAGTGGGACGCTCAGTTCGTGCACCCGATCCGTGCCGCCGTCATCGAGGGCAACGATGCGAATCGCGACATGTTCGCGGTGCGCGACGCTATCGTGCATCTCTACAACGGCAGCCAGACACAGCGCATCATCTACACCGAGAGCCACGACGAGGTCGCCAACGGGCACGCCCGCGTGCCCGAGGAGATTTGGCCGGGCAACGCCAGCTCGTGGTTCAGCAAGAAGCGGTCGACCCTGGGCGCGGGGCTCGTCTTCACGTCGCCCGGCATCCCGATGATCTTCCAGGGTCAGGAAGTGCTCGAGGACACGTATTTCCAGGACACCGATCCGGTCGACTGGACCAAGCTCACGACGTACGCGGGCATCCAGACGATGTACCGCGACATGATCCGCCTGCGGCGGAATTGGTTCGACACCACCCGCGGGCTGCGCGGCAACAACACGAACGTGTTCCACATCAACAACACCAACAAGGTCATTGCCTACCACCGCTGGCAGAACGGCGGGGCCAAGGACGATGTCGTGATCGTCGCGAACTTCGCGAACACGAGCTACGCCAGCTACAACATCGGCTTCCCCCGCGGCGGCACGTGGAAGGTGCGGTTCAACAGCGACTGGAACGGCTACAGCGGCGATTTCGCCAACACCAACAGCTACGACACCACGGCGAACGCGGGAGCCAAGGACGGCCTGGGCTTCAACGGCAACGTGGGGATCGGGCCGTACACGGTGATTATCTTGTCTCAGGACAATTGAGCTTTGGAATCGTCAATCGCGTAGAGCGGCGGCGTCGAGAGACGCCGCCGTTTGCTTTTGCTGGCAAGTTGTAATGCGAGGGAGTGCGGCAGCGGCATCAGGCGCCGGTCCGCAGCCGCCGCTTTTCTTTGTGCCGCACGATTGTGCCCGTCGCGAGGTAGACAATGTCCTCGGCGATATTGGTCATCAGATCGCCAACACGCTCCAGCTCGCGGCCGAGGCGGTACATGTACATGCCCGTCGAGAGGGCCGCGTCGGTGTTGCCTTCGGCGCGGATAAAGTCCTGAATCTCCTCGAAGAGCTTGCGATCGAGCTGGTCGATGATCTCGTCGCTGGCCACGAGGGCCTGCGCACCCGCGACGTCTTCGTCGAGCACGGTACGCAGCAACTGGTGGCACATCATCGGGACGCGCTGGCCAAGTTCGAGGAGCGAGGTCGGCCACTGCGGGGCGACGGGAGCCTTCTGCGCGATCTTGGAGGCGACCTTGGCGATCGAGCTGGCGTGGTCGCCGACGCGTTCGATGTCGGAGTTGACCTTCAGCACGAACGTGATGGCGCGGAAGTCGCGGGCGAAGAGGTGGTGGAGCGCGAGGATCTCATAGCACTCCTGCTCAATCGCGACTTCTTCGGCGTCGATGCGATCGTCCTCGCGGCGGACGGCGCGGGCGGCGTCGATGTCCTGCTTGAACAGGGCCTCGACCGAGGCGTCGAGCATTGAGATCGCGATGCTGGCCTCACGCACCAGCCGGCGCTTAAGCGCGATGATGCGGCGTTCGTAGGTGAACCGCTGGTCCTCACGCGTGCGCGGGACAGGGGTCGGTTCGATCGGAAGCAGAGGTTCGTTCGGGTCGTCGGGCATGGAGGTGGGGTGGCGGCGCGGGCCGCGCTTGTTGGTCCATTCTATGACTGTGGTCGGGATCGGATGGCTTGGTGAAATGGCGAAAGGGCCAAAGATCCAAAGGGCTAAATCAATTCATGCGGCGACGCACGTCCTTGCTAGCCCTGCTTTTTCGGCCATTGGGCCCTTTGGCCCTTTTCCTCACCCTTCGAACACCTCGTCGACCATGGCCAACCCCTGGTCGATGATCGTGAACGCCTCGGCGATCTGCTGTTCGTTGATGCACAGCGGCGGGTTGCACATGACGCCGCCCCATTGCAGGACGGTGAAGAGGCCGTTCTCGCGGAAGTGCTTGCCGACCTTGGCCATCACCGGATGGGACCCGCCGTACGGCACGAGGTAGTCGTTCTTCAAGTTCTTTCGCAGCTCGATGATCCCGAACAGTCCCGCGTTGCGGCACTCCCGCACGCAGCGGTGCTTCTGCTGCATCGCGTCCATGTGCCGACGCATCACCTTGCCCATCGCCGCGGCGTTCTCGATCATGCCCTCGTCGATCAGCACGTCGATCGCGGCCTCGGCCGCCGCCAAACACATCGGGTGGGCGTTGTACGTCAGCCCGCCCCAGAACACGTTCTCGCGGAAGTGGTTCGCGATCCGGTCGCTGAGCGCCATCACGCCCAGCGGCATGTACGAGCTCGTCAGCCCCTTGGCCATGGTCACGATGTCGGGGACGATGCCTTCCGGATTACCCGGGTCGTCCTGGCTGTGCTGGAAGGCGAAGAGCTTGCCGGTGCGCCCGAAGCCGCACATGACCTCGTCGGTGACGAGAAGGATGCCGTGCTTCTCGAGCAGACGCTTGAGGCCTGTGAGGTAGCCCTTGGGCGGCGGCAGGATGCCGTTGGTGCCGGTGACAGTCTCGATGAACATCGCGGCGATGTTCTTGGGGCCTTCGTACTCGATGACCTCTTCGAGGTACTTGAGGTTGTTGGCGACGATCTCGGCGTCGCTCGTGCCGAAGGAGAAGTTGTACGGCTTAGGGTCCATCACCCGCACAACGCCGGGCATCCCCGGTTCGGTGGGCCAGCGGCGTGGATCGCCCGTGAGCGAGATCGCGCCGTTTGTCGCGCCGTGATAGCTGCGATAGCGAGCGAGGATCTTGTGGCGACCGGTAAACAGCCGAGCGGCCTTGATCGCGTTCTCGTTGGCCTCCGCGCCGCCCAGCGTGTAGAAGAAGGTGTTGAGATCGC
>JBILLU010000170.1:0-7121 GCA_044375915.1 Phycisphaerales bacterium | reverse complement strand
CATTCAGGCGCGCCCTTGTCTCGAGGCCTTCGAGCACTGGTGGCTGTCGTTGTCGGCCCAGCGGCTCACGAGCCGGGACGCTCACGTTCGGATCGCAGAATGCGGCGGCGGAGTCCGGCGTGATCTGTGCATAAAGGCCCTTTGGGCTTCCTCCGCATCCTGGCGGGGAAAGGACCCTTTCGCGATGGCTTCTATTACATACGACGGTCGCAGCCTCCTGATTGACGGCAAGCGCATCTGGCTGGTTTCCGGCTCGATCCAGTACACCCGCGTTCCGCGCGAGTACTGGGCCGACCGCATCCACGCCGCGAAGCTCGCCGGCTTGAACTGCGTTGATACCAGCGTGGTCTGGGCGCGGCACGAGTCGCGCCCCGGGCACTTTGACTTCAAGGGCGACAACGACCTGAAGCATTTCATCGATCTGGTCGGCAAGGCGGGCATGTACGCCTCGCTGCGGATCGGGCCGCACGTGGGTGCCGGGTTTGACATGGGCGGGATGCCGGCGTGGCTGGTGGCCAACAAGAGCGCCGAGGCGAAGGCCGCGGAAGCCAAGGTGGCCGAGGGCAAATTGCCCGTCAAACCCGACGGCGACGACAACGCCGAGACGCGTGCGATCAAGGCCAAGGTGATGCGCCTGCGCGCTCCCAGCCAGCCGTTCCTCGAGGCCGCATCGCGCTTCATCAACGCGGTGTCCGCGCAGGTGCGTGGGTTGCAGGTGACGGCGACCGCCAAGGGCGGGCCCCTGGTGCTCATCCACAACGAGGCCAACTGGACCTGCGGCGATCAGACCGTCGCCGACGCCTACCTCGGCGAAGTGCTCCGCTACATCCGCGAGTCGGGCTTCGATGTGCCGATCGTGAACAGCAACAACCTGTGGGCGGGCGTCGAGGGCGAGATCGACGGCTGGTCGGGCAGCGATGAGATGCTGAGCGCGATGCGCCAGTTCGCGATGGTGCGCTCGCTGCAGCCGCGGTTCGTGGTGGACTTTGAGACCGCCAAGCCCGACGCCTGGGGCGTCGAGCAACCGGCGCCGACGCCGGCGTGGCTGCTGCAGCGTCAGATCGCCGAGGTGCTGGCGGGCGCTGGTCAGTACAACCTGTCGCCCTTCCACGCGGGCACGCAGTTCGGCACCAGCGCCGGACGTCTGGACAACGCGCCGGATCACTTCGGCGCGACCGCGGTCGCGAGCCACGCGCCGCTGACCGAGACCGGCTCTCCCAACGAGTCGTTCGCGTTCCTCAAGCGCCTCAACACCTTCGCCACCCGCTTCGCCCGCGTGCTGAGCGGCTTTGACCCGACGTTCCATCCCGTGATGGTCGCCCCGCGCCTCGCGCTGACGCACACCAAGAAGGGCAAGCACGATCCGCACGAGCCGCCGGCGACGGTGGTGCACGCCTCGGGCAGCCAGGGCGGCGTCGCGTTCGTCTTCACCCCCGGCCCCGCCGACAAGGGCGAGGTCCGCACCGTTGAGCTCATGATGCACGACGGCACGGTGCTGCCCGTGCACATGACCAACCAGTCGGTCGCGTGGTGTCTCATCAACGCCAGCGTGGGCGGTCGCGCCAACGTTGACTACTGCACCCTGTGCGCTCTGGGCGCGGTGGGCCGCACGCTCGTCATCTTCGGACCCGCCGGCCTGCACGGCACGATCTCGATCAACGGCTCGCCGCTGGAACTCCGCGTGCCCGACGCCAAGGAGCGTCGCCCCGAGGTGATCGAGCACGAGAACATGTTCATCGTGGTGCTCAGCGAGGAACTGGCGGACGCGACCTACTTCGCCGACGACGCGCTGTATGTGAATGCCGCGGGCCTGACGACCGACGGTCGTCCGCTGCCGATCCCGGGCGAGAAGCAGATCACCCGCGTCGATGGCGAGGGCGATGTTCGCACCGTCGATGTCGCCAAGCTTTCGACCAACAAGAAGCCGGAGAAGGCTCCGGAGAAGATCGCACTGGCCAACTGGGCGTGTGCGCCGCTGGACGAGTACGTCAGCGGCGAGAGCGCGCGGTACGCCGCCATCGACGGCCCGGCCGACCTGGCGACGCTTGGGACCAGCACCAGCTACGGCTGGTACCGGATCCAGATGAAGCCGAGCAAGTCCGAGCGTGTGATCATCTCGGCGCCGGGCTCGGCCGATCGGCTGCACTTCTTTGACCGCGGGCGCGAAGTCGGGCTTCTGGGCGTCGGCCCGGGCTCGCACGCCACCGTCGGGCTCTCGCTGCACAAGCCCGAGCAGACGCTCGTCGTCCTCGGCGAGGCGCTGGGTCGCTACAGCGACGGGCGCCACATGGGCGAGACCAAGGGTCTGGTATCGCACCTGCTCGAAGTCTCGCCGATCAAGACCGCGGCCCCCAAGGCCGAGCTAGGCGCCCCGATCGACATCCTGCGCTACATCAACCCCGTCTTCGGCGTGCGCCAGTCCGACGCCACCCTGCCCGAACGCATCACCTGGCACCTGGGCAAGCGCTCCGGCGACATCGTGATGGTGAACAAGGGCGTGAGCTTCGGCGCGCTGCTGGTTGTCAACGACAAGCCGATCGGCGTCATCGACGTCTCCGGCCCGTCGACGATTCTCATCGATCACGAGAAGCTCGGCCGCGGCAACGTGACCATCCAGCTCGCGCTCTTCCCGCTCGATGGCGAAGAGGACAGCGTCGCCGCGGGATTGATCGACTCCGCCGCCCACGCGATCGAGTTCCACACCGTGGACTCGGTCGTGACCGAGAAGTCGCAGTGGTCGTTCGCGAAGTTCGATGTTCCGACCGCCGCCGCGTTCAAGGCCGGGGCCAAGCACGAGGAAGGCCCGTGCTGGTGGAAGACGGCATTCACGACGCCGGTCACGGGCGTGCCGATGTTCCTTGAGCTCGACGGCCTGACCAAGGGGCAGCTCTATCTCAACGGCAAGCATCTGGGCCGCTACTTCATGGCGACCAAGCCTGGCAAGGATGTCGGCCCGCAGCGTCGCTACTGGGTCCCGGGGTCGTGGCTGAAGCACGAGGGGCTGAAGCACGAGGGCGCCCACAAAGCCGACAAGAAGGGCGAGACCAAGCAGCCGCCGATGAACGAACTGATGATCTTCGACGAGCACGGCGCCAAGCCGACGCGCGTGAAGCTCGTCTTCGACGACACCGTGATGCCCATCACCACCGGCGTCACGCCGGAGGGTGTGTGAGCATGGCCCGAAAGCCCGCCCGTGTGAAGAAGCCCGCAAGCCTTTCCAAGGCTGATTTCTTCCCCGCGTGGCAGGCGGCGGCGTCGTTCGCGGCTCGCAAGCACCACGGGCAGCTCCGCAAGGACGGACGCACGCCGTACTACGCCCATGTGGTCCGCGTCGCGTTCACCACCAGCGCGCTCTTCGGGTGCAGCGATCCCGCCGCGATCGCGGCGGCGCTGACGCACGACCTGATCGAGGACACGACAACCGACTACGAGGACCTCGAAGAGCGCTTCGGATCGGAAGTCGCGGACATGGTCGTGGCCCTGACCAAGAACATGGCCCTGCCCGATGCCGCGCGAGAGCGTGACTACGAGCAGCGGCTGGCCAAAGCCGACTGGCGGGTGCGACTCGTCAAGCTCGCCGACGCGTACGACAACGTCGTGGACAGCGACAACGACCCGAAGCAGCAGGACAACCTCCCGCGCCGGCTGGGTGCGTGCGTCCGCGCGGTGCGCCTTGCGGAGCGTGACGCCAAGGACCATCCGGAGACCCGGCGGGCCATCGACCTGGTGACGGCGCTGGTGAAGCGTTACGAGAAGAAGGCCGGATCGAAATGGGATCCGCGTCGAGCCCAGGGTTGATCGTCTGTTCGCTCTGCGGCGCTCGCGGCGATTGGGCTACGAACTCATGGGCGTGCTGACCACCAGCCGCAGCGCGCCGATGAACGTCGGCATCGTGCGGTAGTGCCCGTACTTCGTATCCCAGACTCCGCTCTGGAGATCGGCCGCGAGTTCGCGTTGCACGCGCTCGCGCACGTCTTCGCCGACGAACGCCCACGAAGACTGCGACCGGATGACCGCGGGATCAAGGAACCGCTCCGGCCGCGCGTAGTACGCCTCGCTGAAGCCATCGGTGCAGTCGATCGGCACCGGAACGGGTCGCACGTCGACGCGGCGGCCACCGACGCTGAGGGCGTCGCGCAGCACGTGCATGGGCGGGTCGCGGCGTGCCTCCACCGCCGCCAGTTCGGGGCAGTAATCACCGAGCCAGAACGTCTTGGCGGCCGCAGGCTCAAAGACCATGAGCACGATCGGGCCCCGGGTGACGCGGAGAAGTTCTCGCAGCCCGCGATGCAGGTCCTGCCACTGGTGCACCGTGATGATGCCCATCGTCGCATCGACGCTCTGATCGGCGAGCGGAAGTTCCTCGGCACGCGCGTCGATCGCCCTGGTCAGGTGGCCGGGACGCTGCGCCCGCATCGCCTCTGACGGCTCGATCGCGATCACTTCGCGATCCAGCGGCTCGTACGAACCCGCGCCGGCGCCGATGTTCAGCACGGTCTTGGCATCGCCCAGCGCGGCATGGATGATCGCGCCGATGCGCGGGTCGGGCCGCCGCAGATTCGCGTAGCCGACTCCGATCACCGCGTAATCAACATCGCCCGCCGACGTCATGGCCGAGCATACGCGAGAGGCGGAGCGTGGTCACGCTTTCTGCTTCCGGTAGTCGGTCGTGAGCATGCCGGCGAAGCCCCAGTTGTCCGTCTCGACCTCGTCGATGACGATGTGGGTGTGCTCGGGCTTCTTGCCGAGCACGCGGACCAGCGTGTCGGTGATCTCGCGCACGATCTGAGCCTTCTGCTCGCGGGTGACGCCGTCCTTGGTGATCTTCACATTGACATAGGGCATGGATGACTCCGTGGCGTGATGTACGCGAGTGCCTACCCGGGCGTTCGCACCGGGATGCGATGGGGTTTATTCCGTCTATCCCGCACGGTGGCGCCGAACTCGACTTCTCGGACGGCCCGCGTGCCACACGCCGTCCCAGTTGTATTCGACCTTTGACGATGACAGGTCTGGTCCCCGCTGGAGGAGAAGTCCATGGTCCTTTCGCACCGTCCGTTGTCGGTTGTGCTCCGCGCCGTGCTGGCCGTTGGCTCGATCACGAGCCTCGCCTCCGCACAGGCGTGGGACGTGCGTCTCTCGATCCAGAGCCGCAACGCCGGCGGGCTGCAGACCCGCGGCATCCCGGCGCCCAACAACATCATCGGCGGCGCCATGGGCCTCCACCCCGACGGCCCGGACGAGATCGCGTCCGATCCGACCTTCTACGCGCGGCACACCGCTGAGTACACCGCCGATCTCAACGCCACCATTCCCGACGTCAATTTCACCGGCGTGGTGATGATCGACTACGAGCACTTCTGGCCCGCGTGGGAGTGGAGCGGCCCGTCGCAGCCGGCGTGGCGCAACTACATCAAGACCCAGCGCCCCGATCTGCTCGCGGGCAAACTGGAGTCCGAGTGGGAGGCCATCTTCGCTCAGTCGTTCCGCGATGAGGTGAAGAAGTACTGGGTCTTCACCGCCAACCTCACCCGCCAGCTGCGTCCCAAGGCCCAGGTCACCTACTACGGCCTGCCCCTTGGCACCTACTGGATCTTCAACGGTTACTCACAGGCGGGCGTGAATTTGACCCGCTACCGAGACATCCACGAACGCGAACTGGCCTGGTACTGGGATCTGGTCGACGTCGTCACCCCCACCATCTACGCCAACTACTCCATCTCCAACACGCCCGCGCCCGGGCAGACCGATCCCCTCGGCACCGAACGCTGGATCACCGGCCTTGTGGGCGAAGCCGTGCGTTACTCCAAGGGCAAGCCCGTGCTCCCCTTCTTCCAGTTCCGCTACCACCAAGCCTCCACCTTCGCCGGTCAGTTCCTCAACGACATGAATCTCGAGTACGGCTTCAAGTTCAGCAAGCAGGCCGGCGCCTCGGGCATCATTCTCTGGGACTTCTTCTATAGAGATCAAGAGATCGCCGCCTGGCAGAACTACTACGACACCAAGGCCCGCCCGCTGCTCTACCCCATGGTCTACCCCGGCGGTACCGGCGGCGGCGGCAACCCCGACCCGGACAACGGGGGCACCGATCCTGGCTCGGGCCCCGGCACCGACCCCGGCACGGACCCGGGAACTGGCCCCGGAACCGACCCCGGAACCGACCCCGGAACCGACCCCGGAACCGACCCCGGCCTCGGCGAGGGTGTTGATCCCGTCGGCCCGGGCGTCGACCCGGTCTCCAGCGGCTCCGACACCGGCAGCTCGGCGGACGTCGCCGCCAGCAGCAGCGGTGGCGGCGGAGGCGGTGGTGGCGGTGGCGGCGGTGGTGGCGGTGGCGGCGGTGGCGGCGGTGGCGGCGGAGGAGGCGGTGGTGGTGGCGGCGGCGGCATGAGTTTCGGTGGTGGCGGTGGCGGCGGCGGCGGCTCGGCTGGCAACGGTCAGGTCGCGTCGTTCAGCGGCAGCTCCACCGGGCCCGGCGATGTCTCGCCGACGCCGACGTCCGAACCCATCGAGACGCCCGTGGCGACCGGCGCGCCCTTGAACCCGCTCTTCCTGCTCCCGCCCGGTGCAACGCCGGACCCCAAGCTCGCCAAGACCCAGCGTCGCACCGGGCGTGTTGTCGTGCCCGGACCCGACATGCTCCGCAGCGGCTTCTCGTACCAGGAATTGGCCGCGGCCCTCGCCCGCGCCAACCGTGGCCGCGAAACGACCACGCCGGGTGTGAGGACCGTGAACCCGCTGCCCAACACCGCTGTCGCGAACGTGCCGACGCAGTGAGCGCAAACCGAACGCGCACTCCCCGAAGCACGCCGGGGGGAGTGCGCGAGCCGATACTCTGTGACGATGCGCATCCTGCACGTGACATACTCGCTCGCCGCCGATCAGGGCGGGCCCACCATGGTCACCACCCGAGTCGCCGCGGCACAGGCCGGGCTGGGGCACGAGGTGACGATCCTGACGCGGCGGAGCGCGACGAAAGAGACGCCGCTGCCGGAGATCGCGGGGTCGGAGAAGGTGCGGATCGAGCGGGTGGAGCCGATGGGCACGCTGGCGAAGATCCGCGGCACCGACTGCCGCTCGCTGCTGCGATCGCTCATCGCCGCGCATGATGTCGTGCACGT
>JBILLU010000169.1:0-7251 GCA_044375915.1 Phycisphaerales bacterium | reverse complement strand
GGGCGGGTCGCGACGCGGAATGGTGAGAGCAAGTGGATCAGCGGCGATCGCTCGCGCAAGCGGGTGCACCGGCTGCGGGCTCGGGTGGACGCGGTGCTGACGGGGATGGGCACCGTGCTCGCGGATGATCCGATGTTGACGGCACGGGACGTTCGCCGCGTGCGGCGGGCGGCGATCCGCGTGGTGGCGGACACGGACCTTGACATGCCCGAGACGGCGAAGCTGGTGACGACGGCACACTCGCTGAAGACAGTCGTCGCGTGTTCGGCGGAACTGGCGAACGGAGAGATCACCCGCGCGAAGCGCGAACGGCTGGCAGCAGCAGGCGCCGTGGTCATCGGTGTGCCGACGATCGGGGAGCGGCTGGACCTCGCGGCTCTGTTGCGACGGCTGGCGAGCGAGCACGGCGTGTCGTCCGTGTTGGTCGAGTCCGGCCCCGGGCTGCTGGGGTCGATGCTGGATGCCGACCTGGTGGACGAGTTGGTCGTCTACGTCGCACCGATGATGCTGGGCGACGAGATGGCGCGAGCCGCGGCGGCAGGGCGGATTGCGCCGACTCTCAGCATGGCACAGCGATACGAGTTGCTGCAGGCCAAGCGCATCGAGAACGATCTCGAGGTGGTGTATCGGAGGCGATCGTGAGCGCGGCGAGGAACATCTCGGTACGGCGCGCAACGCTGACAGAGATGCCGCTCGCGGCGGCGTTGTTCCGCGAGTACGCCCAGAGCATTGCGTATCTCTGCGCCGCTTCGTTCGCTCAGCAGAACCTCGACGAAGAACTTCGCTCGCTCCCGGGCAAATACGCCGAGCCAGCGGGCTGCATCCTGCTTGCCCGAGATGCGACCGACGCACCAATCGGGTGTGTCGCGCTGCGCCCGATCGACGCCGCGGCGCACGATCGCGAGGACGATCGCATCTGCGAGATGAAGCGTCTCTACACACGGCCCGAGGCTCGCGGCCTCGGTGCGGGGCGGCGATTGTGCGAGGAATTAATCGCGTTCGCCCGCGGAGCGGGGTACACGCTCATGAAGCTCGACACGGAGCCTGAACTCGACGCGGCATGCGCGTTGTACCGAACGCTCGGGTTCATCGACATCCCGCGGTACAACGACGACCCACAGCCCGAGACCTTGTATCTGGGCTTGCGACTCTGATAGAGCCTCTCGCGTGAGCGAGAGGTGGTTGGTGCGATCGGATCACTTCGACCTCTCGCTTACGCGAGAGGCTCTATCAACTCACCCACGCATCGGGATATCAAGCTTCTGTTCATCCGCACACGACGCTGCCTCGCCGTACCCGCTATCGACGTGCCGGAACACACCCATCGCCGGGTCGTTTGTGAGCACGCGGCGGAGCCGGGCCTCGGCCTCCTTCGTCCCGTCGGCGACGATCACCTGCCCCGCGTGCTGGCTGAAGCCGATACCGACGCCGCCGCCGTGGTGGAAACTGACCCAGCTCGCGCCGCTCGCGACGTTGACCATGGCGTTAAGGATCGCCCAGTCGCTGATCGCGTCGCTGCCGTCCTTCATGCCCTCGGTTTCGCGGTTCGGGCTGGCGACGCTGCCACAGTCGAGGTGATCGCGGCCGATGACGATGGGGGCCTTGATCCTCCCGCTGGCGACGAGGTTGTTGAGCATGACGCCTGCTTTGTCGCGCTGGCCTTGGCCGAGCCAGCAAATCCGCGCTGGCAGTCCCTGGAACGCGATGCGATCCTTCGCCATCTTGAGCCAGCGGTGCAGGCCCTTGTCGTCGGGGAAGAGATTCATCAGCTCGGCGTCGGCGGTGAAGATGTCTTGCGGGTCGCCGCTGAGGGCGACGAAGCGGAACGGCCCGCGGCCGACGCAGAACTGGGGCCGGATGTAGGCGGGGACGAAGCCGGGGAACGCGAAGGCGTCCTGGAAGCCGTGGTCGAAGGCGCGTTGGCGGATGTTGTTGCCGTAGTCAAAGGTGATGCTGCCGCGTTTCTGGAGGGCGACCATGGCGCGGACGTGGCGTTCCATGGTGGCGAGGCTTTGCCGCTCGTAGACCGCGGCGTCAGAACTCCGGGCCTGCTCGGCCTGGGCGATGGACATGCCCGTCGGGACGTAGTGCAGCACATCGTGGGCGCTGGTCTGGTCGGTGAGCGTGTCGGGCGTGATGTTGCGTTCGAGCAAACGCTCCAGCAAGTCCACCGCGTTGCAGCAGACACCGATGCTGATGGCCTTCTTCGCCTTCGCGGCTTGGACGGCGGCGTCGATCGCGGCGTCGATACCTTCGACAGTCTGGTCGAGGTACCGGTCCTTCACCCGCCGCTGCAGGCACCGAGGGTCGATATCGGCGATGAGACAGGTGCCGCCGTTCATGGTGATGGCGAGGGGCTGTGCGCCGCCCATGCCGCCGCAGCCGGCGGTCACGTTGAGTTTGCCGGAGAGGTCGCTCTTGTAGTGGTGCTGCGCGAGCTCGCGGAAGGTCTCGTAGGTGCCCTGCACGATGCCCTGGGTGCCGATGTAGATCCACGAGCCCGCGGTCATCTGGCCGTACATGATGAGGCCTTTGGCGGCGAGCTCATCGAAGTGCTTCTGGGTTGCCCAGTGTGGCACGAGATTGCTGTTGGCGATGAGCACGCGGGGTGCGTCGGTGTGGGTCTTGACGACGCCGACGGGCTTGCCGGACTGGACGAGGAGTGTCTCATCGGGTTCGAGGCGTTCGAGTGTCTTGACGATGGCGTCGAAGGCTGGCCAGGATCGGGCGGCCTGGCCGCGGCCGCCGTAGACGACGAGGTCTTCGGGACGCTCGGCGACCTCGGGATCGAGGTTGTTCATCAGCATCCGCATGGCGGCCTCGGCCTGCCAGGTCTTGCAGGTGCGTTGGTTGCCGCGCGGGGCGCGGCAGGTGCGGGGCTGATGCTTGGCGGCGTCAGCGAGGATCTTGCCGACGGTTTCGGTTGCGGGTTTGGTTGGCATGGAGCCTCAGGCTACGCGGGGAATGGGTTTGACGCAAGAAGGCATGGAGATGAGGGCGAGTCGATGGTGATGAGAAGTATGCATCCGGGGGAGGATGGCCTGGTGACCTCTGGCTTACGCCAGAGGCTCTATCGCGGCGACGAGGTGCCTTGATCACAGACCAACGAACGCGCCGGTACGGATGAGCTCTGCGATGGCTTCGATGTCGGCGGTGAGCGGGCGGTCTTCGGTGAGTTTCTTGACCTTGGAGCGGACGATCTTGTGGGCCGCCTCGACGCCCTTGCCGCTCTTGAGCGGGCGGTGGTACTCGATGCCCTGAGCCGCGCACAGGAACTCGATCGCAACCACACGCCGCGCCAAGTCGATCGCCCGCGCCGCCTTCGCCGCGCTCCGCGGGCCAAACGAGTTGTAATCCTCCATGCCCGCCGAGGTGGACAGGTTTGCCACGCTCGCAGGTGTCGCCAGCCCGATCATCTCATTCACGCAGGCCGCCGCCGTGTACTGAGCAATCATCAGCCCGCTCTGTAACCCCGGCCGCGGCGACAGATACGGCTTTAGATGACTCTCCGGCTCGAACGCGCCGGTGATGAGATACGTACGGCGTTCGCTGATCCCAGCAATGTGGCAGAGCGCAATCGCGAGCGTGTCGAGCGGAATGGCCAGCGGCATGCCGTGGAAGTTCGCCCCGGAGAGAATGTCGCCGCCCCTTTGGGAGCCCTTCGGGAAAACGAGCGGATTGTCGGTGACGGCGTTCAGCTCGCCGTACTCGAGCGACGCGTAGAGAGTCCCAGCGGCGTAGCGACACGCTCCGAGCACCGTGGGAGCGGCCCGCAGGGAGTACGGATCCTGCACGCGAGGGTCGTTCTCAACATGGCTCTTGACGATGCGGCTTCCTCTGAGAAGTTCGCGAACACGCTGTGCGACCGCACGCATGCTCTCGTTGGACCTCGCTTGATAGAGTCGATCGTCGAGGAATTGGTCCGTCGCCCGACACGCATCAATCGACATCGCCAGCGCCGTGATCGCGGCATCCAGCAACACATCGGCATCATGCGCAAGCAAACAACCCCACCCCGCCATCAAATGCGTTCCATTGATCAGCGCCAGCCCTTCCTTCGCCGACAGCGCCAGCGGCTTGATCCCTGCCTTGCGCAACGCGTCGCCGCCGCGAATCACCCGCGCACTCCGCCCAACCGTTGCCTCACCCTCCCCGATCGCCACCAGCGCGATCGCGGCCAGCGGTGCCAGGTCCCCCGAAGCACCCACACTGCCCACGCTTGGCACCACTGGGGTCACGCCGGCGTTGAGCATCTTGACGACTGTCTCACAGACGACGGGGCGCACGCCGGAAAGCCCGCGTGCGAGCGAGGCAGCGAGCAGCAGCATCGTCGCCCGCACGACATCGCGCGGCAATGGCTCACCCACCCCCGCGGCGTGCGAGCGCACCAGATTCCGCTGCAGTGCCGCCAGGTCGTTGTGACCGATGCGCTGCTTGCTCAGCGAGCCAAAGCCGGTGTTGATGCCGTAGTGGGGGAGGCCGTCGGTCAGGGCCGTCTCAACGACCGCCCGAGAACGCTTCATCGCGGCGATGGAGGCCGGCGACAGCTTGACCTTTTCACCAGAGCGGGCAACGGCGACGACGGCATCGATTGTGAGCGAGTCGGGGCGGAGTGTGAGGGGCATAAGCCGCGAGTGTACGAGGATGTGGGATCGTCTTGCTGGGCCAGCGGGCCTGAGCCAACGGGTCGTGGGGCCACGGCATTGCACAATGAAAAGGACCGGCCAGAGGCCGGTCCCAGTGATTCGGATGGGTTGACGCTCGATCCTTGGGTTACGCCACGAGGTTGGTGACGTTCTCGATCGCCTCGACGACCTGACGGACCTGGAAGGGCTTGCGGAGGAAGCCATCGAAGCCCTGGCCCTTGAGGCTGAACGCTTGGCCGTCGGTGAGCTTGCTGCTCATGGCGATGAGCTTGGTGATCTGCAGGCTCTCGTTCTTCTTGACGATGTCGGTGAGGGCCTTGGAGTCGCCGTTGCCGAGTTCGAGGTCCATCAGCAGCACATGCGGCTTGAAGCGTTCGGCCTCGACGCCGGCGGCGAAGCCCGTCGACGCGGCACGAACTTCGTAGCTGGTCTGCTCGCTGAGAATCTTCTCGAGCGTGGCGGCGACTTCCTTGTCGCCGTCGACGATCAGGACACGGGTGCGACCCGACGCGATCCCCTCAAGCGGGATGTTGTGGGCCTTCATGAAACGGATCAGCTCGCTGGTCGGGATCCGGCGATCGCGGCTGCCCGGGATGCGGTAGCCCTTGAGCGAACCGGAATCGAACCACTTCGAAACCGTGCGCGGCGCGACATTGCAGATCTTCGCGACTTCGCCGGTCGTCAGCACTTCTTTGTCAATGGCCATCGCTTCACCTCGCGGGTACACAACGGGCGACGGATGACGCCCACAACGCAGTTCGGGACCCGAACACCGGTCCCGAGACGCCAAGGAATCGGCGATGCCGACTTCGCGGTTCATCCCGAACGAATCAGTCGAGCCAGAAAATGCGGTTTTTCCGTATCGGGCGGGTTATCCGGTCGCGTCGCCGCGGACGGCAAAGGTCGGACACCACGCATCCAGATCGAGGCCGCGGGGGTTCACAAAGCCCGCCCAGAATGCGCATCTTCACACGGAATCCGCAGTTGCTGCGGACCTTGTTGACAAACCTGACGCGTTCCTAGTAGATTGACTACTGTTTGACCCTTTCCGGAGCTGGGGCGGCGTGGGTCTGGGTTTCCGGAATGCAGTGGTGGGGGAGTCGGTTGGGGAGAGAGGGTCGGGGAAAAGGTGGGGGGACGTGTCGTAGTCTGGGATTGCGTGTGCAACCTTCCGGATCGCGGCTCGAACATCTTGACCACGAGAACCTCGGGCGGACCTGCCCGGGGTGGATTCGGTCCCGCAGGAAGCGGGCACAGGCCGAGGCTGCTCGTCTGGCGCACTTACCGGCGCTCTTAGAGGATTCCGATGATCGCACGCACCATCCGCCGTACTTCTTCCGCTTTCTCAGTTGCCGCGATGATCGCTATCGCGGGCCTGGCGCTGCCCAGCGTGTCGTGGGCGCAGGATTCGAAGCCCGCGGAGTCGGGCGCGAAGGCCGCGAGTGAGACCGATCTTCTGAAGGACTTCATCCACTTCACCCGCATCGCCCGCTACGACGTCGCGGCACAGGTCGGATCGGAGTTGCTGGGCCGCGGGATCAAGCCCAAGGACTTTGTGTCGCTTGTCGACGGCGCGGGCGAACAGGCCCGGTTCGACGAGACGGTGGGTCGCGCGATGCGGGTTGGTTCGCTCGAGCCGATCGCCGGGGCGATGTACAAGCTGTACGAATCCGGCCGTCTGGCCGCGGCCCGTGACCCGGGCGAGATCGCCGAGAACATCAAGAAGCTGACCGGCACGGTCCAGGGCCGTATCCGTGCGTCCACGCGTTTGAAGGCGGCGGGCGAGTATGCGATGCCGCAGTTGCTGAACGCTCTCATGGATCGCGACAATCCGGCGCTGCGTTCGGAAGCCCAGCGCGTGCTGGTGGAGATCGGCAGCCAGTCGGTCATCCCGCTCGCGACGGCGATGGTGCACAGCGAGCCGGCACAGGCGGAGCGTCTGGCCGACGTGCTCGGGCTCATCGGGCACCGGGCGGCGCTGCCGTTCCTCGCGGACCTGAAGACCTCCTCGACGGTCGCGAACGTGAAAGGCGCGGCCGAGCGGGCGATGAACCGCATTGACCCCGGTAGCGTGAACGCTGGCGTGGCCGATCTGTATCTCGGGCTTGCCGAGCGTTACTACAGCCAGTCGCGTGACGTGACGAGCTTCGGCGGCGAGGACTTCCAGCTGCTGTGGTCGTACAACCCCTCTTCGGGCCTGAACATGACCGGCATCCGCACGCCGGTGTACCACGAGGCGATGGCGATGTCGCTCGCCGAGCGAGCGCTCACGATCGACGCGGGCAACCAGCAGGCGCTGGGTCTTTGGTTGGCCAGCAATCTGCGCCGCGAGATCCAGACGCCTCAGGGCTACGAGAATCCCGCCTACGCGGCGGATCGCCGTGACGCGATGTACTTCGCGGTCGCTGCCGGCGCTGGTCCGAGCCAGGCGGTTCTGGCCCGTGCGGTGGACGCAAAGGACACCATGCTCGCTCGCAAGGCGATCAGCGCGATCGAGCGCACCGCTGGCAGTGGGGCACTCACGGCCAAGACCGGTGACCGGTCCCCGCTGGTCGAAGCTTTGACGTACCCGAACCGTCGCGTGCAGTACGAGGCGGCGTTGGCG
>JBILLU010000168.1:0-7401 GCA_044375915.1 Phycisphaerales bacterium | reverse complement strand
CGCACCCGCCGCAGCGTCGCGCCGACCACCCGGGAGTGGAGCCCGTCTCGGAGCAGCTCGATGTCGGGCAGTTCGGGCATAGGGGCGTCAGTATCGCAAGTGCCGCAAACCCGCGCCGGAAGACGCGGCGTCGATCTCATCCGCTTTTCTACGGAGGCGGGGCGCAAGAAACCGGAGACTCTGCACGTTGTCTCCTAAAACGCTTGCACAAACACGAAGTTCTGATAACCTGCCCTCCGGTGACACGCGGAGCCGCGTGGGCGTCTGCGTGGACCAAAAGAGCACAGTCATGAAGAACTCGAAGAAGCTGTCGGTCGCCTGCTTTGCTGTTGGCGTCATCGCGATCGTCGCCACGGCGACGTCGGCTCTCGCCGCCAAGCCCATCGGCGGCGGTGGCTGTGGCGGCGGACGCAACTGTCTCGACGTGTGGCGTCCGGTGATCTGCCCGAACGGTCAGGTCTACAGCAACGATTGCTACGCGGCCCGCGCCTGCCAGACCAACTGCGTGCCCTACGGCGGCAGCGCGATCTGAGTCCCAACACGAACCCGATTCCAGAAGCCGCTGTTCGCAGCGGCTTTTTTCTTGGGACATTTCGCACACGAAACGCGCCAAGGCTGTGCCGCGGCACTCCAAGAGCGGCATGCCCTTTTTCGAGATCCTCACGCGCTGCGCGATGTCGGGGAGCCGCATCGAGAGCGTGAGGGCCTTCTGCGTGGTGGCAGGCGTGAACGAGTGGCAACGGCCGGGCTCGTCGCGCGACAAGCCTCCAAAAACAACAACCTCCGGGCGGCGTGCGGGCGACCCGGAGGCTGTTGTGGACGGACAATGTCCGAAGATTTTGCGAGATCAGTTGCGACGGCGGCGGGTGCCGAGCGTCATCATGCCGACCATGCCGCCGAGCGCGACGGTGCTGGGGGTGGGGATGATCTCGAAGCGGACATCGAACGAGCCCTCGAAGAGTTCGGGTCCACCGGGCGTCTTGGCCTCGCCCATGCCATTGGCGTTGTCGCCGGCGACGAGGCGATAGGTGCCGGAGGTGATGGCGGCGCCGCCGACGATGCCGGAGTTGGCGAGCAGCAGCGTGCCGTTGGGGTCGTAGAGCTCGAAGTAGGCGTTGCCGGATGTGGTGCCCTTGGCCTGCCAGAAGTCGCCGGCGTTGAGGGTGAACTTGTACTCGACGCGGTTGACGATCTTGGCGACGCCGGTGTAGCCAGGGCGTCCGATGGCGCCGGCCTTGAAACGGCCCTCGGCCTTGACGAAATCAGACCGGACCATGGAGTCCTGGAAGTTCTGGACGTAGATCTCGCAGCCATCACGGTACGCGCCGGCCGCCACGCTGCCGAACTGGTCCACGCCGAAGTCGGGCGTCCTGGTGAACGGGCCGGAGAATGAGCCGCTGCCGTTGGGAAGGAACAGCGTCGCCGAAGCGCTCATGAAGCGGTCGTCGCCGGTGAGTGTGATGGATGCCTGGGCCGCGGCGAGCGCGAACATGCTGGCGCCCAGAGCGGCCACGATCGAGATGCGAGTGCCACGAGTGTTCTTCGTCATTGAAAGCCTCCGGCCACAATCTGCCTCAGGGTTGATGAACGGTCCAGCGAAACGGGCAGATCTGGGTGATTCTCCTCATGCGCGCGGCGAGATTGTGGTTGTCTGAGTCCCATAACCGGCCAACGTGGAACCGCGTGGTGGAGTGGACCGCGCACGCGGCATGGGCGCGCGTGATGGCGTGTGATCGGACGCAGGGGGATCTATGGGAGTCGGCGGCGTGCGAACGAGTGTGTGTTGGCGACCGTGGGCGCAGCGCGGCGGTGGGTTTGGATTGCCTGCCTTTCGGTCCGAGATCTTGTCGTCCGGACGGGCGCAGGAATGCTGCCTCGGCGCATTCGTCCGCCCCTCCGGGGCGGGAAGTACGGAAGGCAGGAAGAAGGAATCCGGGTGCCTGCACCGGCAGATGAATCTGCCGGCAACAGTCGTGCGCCCTCCGGGCGGAAGACATCGCGGCGCGATGGACCTGAAGACCGGACCGCCCGCCGTCACCCGCTCCGAGCAGTGCGTCTTGTGTTTCATCGCTGGCACGTGACGCGCGCAGCGCGCCCATAGTGCGGGCACATCGCGGCGTGGTCGGCCGACCTGCCCTGTTCGCTTCGGAGCAGTTGCTTCACGGTCGCTGCGTCAACCTGGCGGCGTCAACCTGGTTGCGTCAACCTGGTTGCGTCAGCGTGGCTGCGTCGCGCCCTCGACCCGGGGCATTTCCGAGGCGATGTTCATATCCACAAGCAGCGCGATCTGGTGTTCCACCTGCAGGAACTGAGCGCCGCGGACGGGTGAGACGCCGGCGCTGATCTCCTTGTGGTACTTCTTCCAGAGATCCAGACGGTCCTGGGCGAGCTGGAGCGATTTCTCGGCGATGTCGTTCGCGTTGTCGTCGGAGAGTCCGCCGTCGGCCGAGAGCCGCACGAAGTTGGTCAGGACTTCGATGCGGCGATCCGTCACCGCGCTCAGTTCGGTCTCGTAGCGCTGGTAGATCGGCCAGAACTTCGCGGCTTCGGCGGCGGTGAGTTCCATCGCCTCATTGATAGTGCGGATCTTGGCCGCGTTGAGATCGGAGCGGAAGGTCTCGAGCACCTGGCGGAGATTCTCGGGGATGGGCTTGGCAGACGGGGCGGCTTCCGTGGTCTGCGGCGGCGCGGGCTCCAGGGTCAGGCCGAGGGAGGCGGCGGCGACGCCGGCGAGTGCGATCAATGCAAGGCTGGTGCGGATCATGGGTCGTGCTCCTGCGCGGCGGGCGCGGCTTACTTGTTCAGTTCTGCGTCTTTCCAGTACTTCGTGCCCGAGACCGTCGCCTGCAGCGAGATGCCGCTCTCGGTGAACTGGTAGATCTCGATCGGGCCGCGGGCACCCGTTGTGCCAGTTGGCGCTGCGGCTTTCGGATCAGACTTCTGATCCGGCGACTTCTTGTCCGACGGCTTCTGGGAAGCTGCTTTCGGGTCCTTGCTTGTGGAAGACGTGCCGGACTTGCCGTCGGACGTGGTACCGGTGTTGCTGCCGGTCTTGCTTCCCGTCTTGCTTCCGGTCTTGGCAACCGCGCGGCCCGAGGCATCGGCGGCGACCGTGCCTTCTTCGAAGTTCACCGCGGCCTTGGTGGTCTGCTCCGCGGCGACGCCGGTGTTCTCGTACTTGGCGGTGGCGTCGGCATCGGTGCCGAACTGCCAGCCCTGTTCAACGAACTGCCGCATGACCTTGGCGTCGTTGAAGACGAAGATCACCCGCAGGTCCTTGACGCCCATGCCGAGGCCGCCGCCGATCGACGCCACACGCATGTAGGTTGGCTTGCCGGTGGACTGGTCGACGAGCACGCCGTAGCCGTTGCTCGAAGCGACCAGCAGCAGGTGCACATTGGTCTGCTTGAAGGTTGCATAACCCGCGGCCTTCTTGATCCGATCGCGCAGCTCGGGCTTGGCGGCGAACAGCTCGTTAAGCATCGCCTTGCTGTCCCGCTGCACGCTGTCGCGCTGCTCCGTCTTGCTGTCACCCTTGGGCCCGAACAACCCGAGCGGCCCCGCCATGGCGCTGGCACCGATCGCCAGGGCAAGAAGCCCAAGAACCAACCGCCGCCGCGAGCGCAGACCGGTGAATGGGGCAGATTCTGTGCGCATGGGCGGCTCCGGACGAGTGTGGGACAGGCCGACAGTCAACGGCATGCATGATACCGAATGGCGTGGGAGAGCGGCGAAACCCCACTCCACACCGATCACCGGCTCGCGTCCGCGGGTGATCGCGCGCGTCGCGGCGTGGTTGGGCCACCTGCCATCGCGCGCCGGTATGGCGCGAGGGCGACATGCCGCGGTGAGACGTGGGAGCGGCGTTGCGCCGGTTCGACGCTAATGTGCGTCCGACGAAGAACACCCGCTCAGAGCAGGGGATCGTCATGGCACGGCGCGGCCTGTCGGTCCACCGGCCCCGGCAGTCGTGATTGCCCGCGTTCCGCTCCAAGATCCTGCCGCCCTCCGGGCGGGAGAGGCGGCGGCGAGAGGGACGCGACGAGCGTTCGCGCGGACCGACCTTCAAGAAATCTTGCCGCGGCATTCACGCATCCTGTGCGCGGTATTGGTTTGGATACCTCTACGTTCTTGACGTTGGTGGAAACATCAACGAAGGAGAGAATACATGATGCGTTTCGCCATTGTTCCGTTGTTGTGCGCCGCAGGCGCCGCTACCGCCCAGGGCGCCCTCTTCGGGGTTGCCTCGTTCAGTCCGTTCGGCACGCAGTCGCTTTACTCGATCGACGCAGGCACCGGGGCGGCGACGCTCATCGGCAGCACGGGTCTGCGCCAGATTGTCGGACTCGACTGGGATTCGGCGAACGGTCGCCTCGTCGCGCTGACCGGAGCGGGCGATCAGTTCTCGATCAACACGATCACCGGCGCGAGCAGCCTGCTCGTCGACGCGACGTTCGGCGTGCCGGAGGGATCGGTCGCGTTCTCGGGCGGGACGGCGTTTACAACGCTGTTCGACAATCTGCACACCTGGAACGGAGCATCGTGGCAGCAGGTGGGACCGTCGCTTCTTCCCGCCGGGTCGGACATCTCGGGCCTTGCGTTCGGGGGGACGAAGCTGCTCGGGCTGGCGACGAACGGCGCCGCCGCCGACCAACTGGTGTCCTTTAGCTCGCTGACCGGGGCCGCGACGATCATCGGGGCCACCGGCACCAACGCCGGATCGGTGGCGGGTCTCACCTACGACTTCATCGGCGGGACGTGGTTCATGTCCGATGGCGCGGGTCTGTACAGCGTCAACGCCGAGACCGGCGCCGCGAGCCTGATCGGGCAGCACGGTCTCACCGGATTCTCCGGTCTGGCCTTCGTGCCCAGCCCGGGCACCATGACGCTGGCTGGGCTGGCCGGTCTGATCGTCGCCCGCCGCCGCCGCTAACGAACCCTCGAGTCCCACACACGCACAAACCGCGTTCTCCGAACGCATCTGGAGCACACATGAGCCGCACCTCTGTCCTCGCCGGCCTGGCCATGATCGCCGGGCTCTCCACCGCTGCCCTGGCGCAGCACACCGTCCGCGACCTTCGGCAATATGGCTTCACCGAGCGCATGATCCGGTCCATCGTGATCGACGATGGCACGCTTGATGCCGACCCGGTCGATTTCTGGCTGCACGTTCTGCACAACAACGATGGCGAGTCGAAAGTGCTGCCCTTGGGCGGCGCGCAGACGGGCTTCGGCGGGGCGGCCCGCTTTGTCAGCCTTGTGAACAACCTGAAGACCCAGGCCGATGCCCCGCGGTTCGACGGCGTGGACCAGGGCTGGGTCATGATCTCGTCCGGCGACAACATCCTTCCGGGCGTGAACCTGAACGCGTCCATCAGCAAGGGCGTGCCGTACTACGACAGCATCCTGTTCGATCTGATCGGTTACAGCGCGATCACCCTGGGCAACCACGACTTTGACAGCAACCCCGACGTGCTCACCGACCTGATCGCGGGCACGACCACGACCACGTTCATCAGCAGCAACCTGAACTTCATCAATGAGCCGGGCCTGTTCGGACAGCAGCTCGCGGGCAAGCTGGCGAAGAGCAAGGTGGTGGTGGTTGACGGCCGTTCGATCGGCATCGTCGGGGCGACCACCGAGGCGCTGCCGCTGATCTCCAGCCCGCGCAACACCATCGTCAATCCGGTCGCCGCCGCGGTGCAGAACGAGATCAACACCCTCAGCGCCGGTGGCGTGAAGATCATCATCCTGAGCACCCACCTGCAGGGCCTCGCCAGCGAACTGGCACTTGTGCCGCTGCTGACCGGTGTGGACGCGGTGATCGCGGGCGGCGGAAGCGAATTGCTCGCCCAGCCGACGGATCTGCTTGTTCCCGGGGACGTCGCCGCGTTCCCGTACCCGGTGACGGCCCTGGATTCCCTCGGGAACACCATCCCCGTCGTCACCACCGTGGGCGATTACAAGTACGTCGGACGCCTGGTGCTGGGCTTTGACAGCCTCGGCAACGTGGTCGCGACCGACAACACCCTCAGCGGCATCAAGCGCGTCAGCGGCGTCGCGCCCGACGCGGTCGCTCCCGACGCCACCACGCAGACCCTGGTGGTCAACCCGGTGCAGGCGGCCAACAACGCGCTGGCCAGCAACATCATCGCCAACAGCAACGTCCCGCTGGACAGCCGCCGGAATGTCGGTGGCGTGGGCGTCCGCGTGAGCGACACCAACGTCGGCAACCTGGTCGCCGATTCGCTGCTGTGGGAGGCCGATCGCATCGCCCGCGCCAGCAACCTGCCGATCCCCGACATCGGGATTCAGAACGGCGGCGGCATTCGCCTCAACAGCCAGCGGGCCGCCGGACCGGTGAGCGAGTTGTACACCTACGACCAGCTTCCTTTCAACAACGTCCTGACACTGGTTCCCAACATCAGCGCCGCTCAACTGAAGGTCATCCTCGAGAACGCCGTCAGCAATGTAGCGAACTCGGATGGACGATTCCCCAGCGTCTCCGGCATGCGCGTCGTGTGGGATGCGACCGGGACGGCTCAGGTCCAGAGCGGCACCGCCCCGCCCTACACGGTCACGACCCCCGGCACGCGCGTGCGGGACGTGGTCCTGTGGGACGGACGCGTGCTGGTCGCCAACGGCGTCGTGCTGCCGGGCGCGCCGAGCGTGAACATCGCGACGATCGACTTCCTCGCGGTTCAGGGTGGCGATCAGTACCCCTTCAACAACGCCCCGTTCGTGCGGCTGGGTGTGACCTACCAGCGGGCGTTCTTCAACTTCCTGACCCAGGCGCTGGGCGGACAGATCTTCGGACAGGACTATCCCAACGTGATCAACAACCGCGTGATCCGCAGGAACTAGCCCCCCGAACCGGCCCGGCGAACCCGCTCTGCCGGCAGCTCCCGTGAGCCGGCTCGGTAAAGCCCATGCATCTCCCGCGGAGCCCCCGTCGCCACCGACGCGGGGCTCCGCTTGCTTTGTGGCTCGCGACGAAGGTGATCCCGTGCATCCATCCCCGTCCGTGGAGCGCGACAAGTCGACGGGGACGCGATGACCGGTTCGAGCACAGTCAGGACGGGGCCGGGGTGGGGCTGGTGTGGGGCTGGGGTGGCGCTGGGGTGGGGTCTGGGTCGGGCTTGGGTCGGGCTGGGGTGGGGTCGTGCCACCGGACCCCGGAAGTGCTGATTGCCTGCCTTCCGTTCCAAGATCCTGCCGCCCGGAGGGCGCACGACTGTTGCCGGCAGATTCATCTGCCGGTGCGGGCACCCCGATTCCCTCTTCCTGCCTTCTGTCTTCCCGCCCCGGAGGGGCGAACGAAAGAGCCGAGGCACCACCCGTCCGCCCCTCCGGGGCGGGGATCGCAAAGGCAGTGAGAGAATGGCGGCTTCGACCGGCGGT
>JBILLU010000167.1:0-7424 GCA_044375915.1 Phycisphaerales bacterium | reverse complement strand
GCGCCCGTCGCCGGCAAGAACTCCGGCGCGAGCGCCACCGCCTCCTCGCAGTCGAGGTCGACGTCGACGAGCCATCCGCTGGGCTCGCCCAGTAGCAGTCCGATGTTGCCGGTGCCGTTGAAGTGTTGGGGTAGGTCTGGCTCATCCAGGCGCAGGGTCTGCCAGCCCTTGAGCACAGGGATCTTCGTTCCCGCGGGCACCGGAATGGGCGCATAGCCGCGCGACCGGTACCACCGGGCCGCATCGAGCAGGTTGTGTGTGTGCTCGGGGATGTGCATCAGAACGGGATCTCGTCATCAGGGATGCCGTGCGTCGTGCCCGCGGGCGCGCCAACGGCGTCGGGTACAGCATCGGGATCATCCAAGCGGGCGGGGCGCTCGTCGAGGTGGTGCGAAGAGACGCGTTCGAATTGGTCGCCGGCCTTCTTTTCGACGGTGATCGCCAGGGTCTGCGCGAGTGCCCCGGCCTTGGCCATCTCGACCGCCTCCTCTGTGCCGCCCGGCACCGGCTCGACCGAACGGGCACGCCACCAGGCCTCGGCTTTGGTCCGCGCGTACCCGGTGTGGTCGAAGCAGACCCACTCGCGGAAGTAGCGGTTGAATCCCACGCGGTACTCGACGCGCATCGTCAGCGGCGCGGATGGGTCGCTGCGTTTGTAGTGCACGTGGTACGTCGTCTCGCTGACGCGATGCTCTTCCCGCGTAGTCTGCCCCGAGAGGATGCCCTCGGTGCTGGCCTTGGCCTCGTGCTGCTGCTTGTTGGGCTCGGGGAACTGGTGTCCGCACTGCGGACAGGTCTGGTAGCCCGCCGCGATGAGCGCGTGGCACTCCGGACATTCCTTCGCGGGTGCCTCGCCGTCGCCACGGTCCTCGGCAGCAAGGCGGATGGCATCTACCGGCCCGTGACGCAGCACGTTGCCGCCGAAGTCCAGCACAAGGCAGTCCGCTTTGCCGGGGTGCAGCCGGAATCCTCGTCCCACCATCTGGTAGTACAGGCCCGGCGACATGGTCGGCCGCACGAGCGCCACGCAGTCGATGTGCGGGGCGTCGAAGCCGGTGGTGAGCACGTTGACGTTGCACAGGTACTTGAGATCGCCCCTGCGGAACCGCGCGAGGATCGCGCTGCGGACGCCGTCGGGCGTTTCGCCGGTGACGAAGCCACACTCAACGCCATGCTTGGCCCTGAGCACATCGACGATGTGCTGCCCGTGGCGGATGCCCGACGAGAAGATGAGCGTGGCGCTGCGGTCCTTGGTGTGCGTGACGAGTTCGGCGCAGGCACCCTCGACCAGCCCTTCCTTGTCCATGAGGTCCTCGACCTCGCTGGCGACGAACTCGCCGGCGCGGACGTGCAGCTCGTCGGTGCTGACCTTCTGCAGGCCCGCCTTGGTCTTGAGCGGCGACAGGAATCCCTGCACGATGAGCTCGCGGACGCCAACCTCGTAGCAGACGTGGTTGAGGATGTTCTCGGCGGCGCAGATCGAACCGGACTTCATGCGGTACGGCGTGGCCGTGAGCCCGATGACCCGGACGTGAGGGTTCACGACCTTGGCGTCGGCGATGAACTGGCGGTACATCCCGTCGTCTTCGGCGGGCACCATGTGCGCCTCGTCGACGATGATCAGGTCCACTGGGCCAAGATCGCACGCCTTCTTCCAGATGCTCTGGATGCCCGCGACCGTTACCGCGTACCCGAGGTCCTTGCGCTTCAGACCCGCTGAATAGATGCCGACGGGCACGTCGGGCGCGATGGTGCGAAGCTTGTCCGCCGCCTGCTCGAGCAGTTCCTTGACGTGGGCCAGGATGACGACCCGCCCGTTCCAGTGCGTAACAGCATCGCGGCAGATCGTGGCGATGACTGGCGTCTTCCCGCCCCCGGTGGGGATCACCACGCAGGGGTTGTCATCGCGGGCGCGCAGGTGCTCGTACACCGCGGCAATGGATTCGGATTGGTAGGGGCGGAGGTTCATGGGTTGAGTTGTGTGATCTCCACGAGCACTTTGCCGGCGGGCGTGATGGGCCCGCGGATGACTTCGAGCCGGTCGATCTGCGAGTCGTCGCGATACGCCCCTCCCTTGGCCAGAGCGTCGAGGAGGGCCTTCTGCACGTTGTCCAGGTCGCGCCGGCGCGCGTCGGGCGGGCAGACCGTCACCCGCACCGACAACCGGCCGAGCATCGCGGTCACGCGCATCGCCGCGAGAGCGGCGCACACCGCTTGGCGGTAGCGCCGGCCCTCGCGGCTGATGACGGTCCTGGAGCCCAGCCGCCGCCAGATGTGGTTCACGCTGGGCGGATACGGGAGCTCCAGGACACGACCGGATGGACTTGGGGGTGTCAGCGTTTCCAGGGCGGCGTGCTCCCCGGGCCAGCGCTCACGGCCTGGCGCTGCGGGGCCGCCGAGCCGCCCTTCTTGGTGTAGCCCTTGATGACGTTGGTGAACTCGCCGTTGTCGTCACGCCTCTTGAGTCCGACCGAGATCTCCAGCGGGATGTTGTGGAGCTCGACCGAGTCCTTGGGCTGCATCACGCCGATGGCGCGGCAGATGGCCGAGAGTTCGCCGCGGGCGATCTTGACCGTCATCTCGCTCTTGTTCTCGAGGTTGAGGCGAGCCCAGACCAGGCGGCCCTTGAACTCGCCGTCGATGACCTGAAAGGTCAGCTGCAGGTACTTACCGCCGCCGGTCTTGGTCGGTTTGTACTCCGAGTCGGAGATCACCGCGGTGTACTTGCCGGCGGGGAGCGGGTCAAGGGCGACGGACGGGTCGACCTGCGAGGCGTCGAAGTTGTTCAGTGTGGCCATGTGACAGATTCCTTGTGCAGGGATGCGTGGGAGTGCGGTGGGGGGACGGATCAGTTGGCGAGGGCTTCGGGCGCGGCTGCGGGCGCAGGCGTGGCGACGGCCTCGGCGAAGGGGTTCTCGCCACGGGCGAACGCGCCGTAGATGCGGAAATCGAGCGGGAGCTCCTCGGGAAGCCCCAGGCGGTTCTTGGCGACATGAGCGGGGCGCTCGACGGTGCGGATGATCCGCTCACCGGTGCCGATGCCGTTGTGCTTGGCCTGGTTGAACCCCTCCGCCACCTTGACGGTGTGGACCTTGTACGTGGCGAAGAGCACCTCGTCGGCCCACTCCTGCACCAGCGCAGACGCGAGCTTGTGAAGGCGCGGCGAGTAACGGTCGTATGGCACGGTCTCGGGGTTTTCGAACTTCTCGATCTTGGCGTGCGCGATCAGGACGACGGTCATGCCCCGGTCGCTACGGAGAGCGTCGAGCGCGCCGAGCACCATCCGCCACTTGTCGACGGCGAACGTGTATCCCTTGGCGTATCCAATCTTCTCGATGTTCTCGACGCTCTCGTCGCCGCACACCTCGGCCCAGATCAGGCGCTCCAGCCAGTCGAGACTGTCGATGACCACGGTCTTGTACTGGTGATCGCTGGAGTACAGCGACTCGAGCGCGGCCATGATGTCGCCGAAGCTCTTGGCGAGCGGGAAGGACTCGCAGTCGATGTCGGCAAGGCCGTCCTCGGTGGGGACGAAGATGGGCTTGTCGGCCATTGCGCCGAACGTGCTCTTGCCGATGCCGTGCGTGCCGTACAGCATGACGCGGCGAGGCTGGGCCTTGCGGCCCTTGGTGATCTGGTTCATGAGGGTTGTTGGGGGCATGCGGTCTCCGTGCTTGCTGGATGAGCGGTCGAGGTCGTCGGGCCAGATGTCGCGGGTGAAATCACCCTGCCCGAGCCGCACGAGCGGCTGGGCGTCGGACTTAGAAGTGGAATGGCGCGTCACGCGGCAGCGCCAGCGGGTTCGGCGGCGGCCGGCGACTGCGGGAGCGGATCGCCGCCGCGAACGATTGAGAAGTTCTCGTCGCCGTACTCAAGGATGCAGAAGCCGGTGAAGACCCGCGTGACCGCCCGCCCCGTCTCGGTTGCCGCGTCCACAGCGACCACTCGCTTCTCAGCATCGACGGCGTATCCGGCATCGAGCCGGACGGCGGCCTCGCCGTGCAGGAAACCCACCGCGAGGATCGACAGGAAGAGCGTCTTCTCGACTTCCTCCATGTCTGTGTCCTCGGCGAACTGGAAGCGGTACACGAGTGAGCGGGCTTGCATCGGGGATTGCTCCGGACGGGGCGGGGGATCACACTCGGGTGGCGGCACCCGCTATCAGGCATCTCGCCGACGGCGGCACGTTTTCACGACAGGTACTGATCAAGATCCGCGCGGCGAAACGTCTCGCGGACGCGCTTCAGTGAGGAATCGAGCGTGGAGCGGGGCACGCCGCGGCTGCGGGCCACGCTGCTGACCGAGTCACGGCGGAGCTGATCGCAGGCCTTGCGAAGGTCGGGCGGCAGATTGGTCACCGCCACATCGACATCGATGCGCAGAGCGATGTGCCGGAAGTCGTCGTCCACCGCGGGCTTGTCGTGGTGGTCGGCGTCGAACGACCGAGTGGGGCGCTGCGAGCCCTCGGCGCGGCGGAGCTTCCACGCTTTCTGCTGAATGAGGTGCTCGACGAACGCTGCGGGCTTACCGCGAGCGGGATCGAACCGTTCCCACCCGATGACGACTTCGAGCAGGAGTTCTTGCTCGAGGTCGTCGCGGGAGCAGGTTCGGATCAGGCGTCCGAGCTGACGGGCCTTGATGCGGGCGAGGCGGCGGGCGAACTGCAGGGTCGTTGGATCGATCATGGCCGGACCTTCCTGGCATTGCCAGAAGGCCCCGGGGAGCGACAGGTCCGGCGTGGGCTCACCGGGGCGGGAATGGCGTGGGATGCGGGCCTGTCGTCCCCGACTGGCGACTTGTCGATTCCGCGCCAAAGACCCAGGCAATGCACCCGCCCCAAAGCGACACAACCCGCTGTATTTCAGCGGGCTGCGCACGATGTTCGTACCTCAAGATTCTTCAAGAATTCCGCGCCGACGCGATCGACATGTCGATGGCGTCAGTGGTCGGATTCGACGCGGCAGAGCGTCCGCCAGCCATTCCCTTCGGGCGCAATGGGGTCGCCATCGATACCGAAGAAGGTCTGCAGCCTCTCTGCCAGGCGCTCGCGCCGCTTCTGGTTCTTGGGGGAAGCGTCTCCGCTCTCCCAATCCAGGATGCCGCGCCCGCGGGCGAAGGCGTACAGCAGCGCCCACTGGACATCGGGTTTGCGGGTCCGGGCGATCCCCATGCCCATGGACGAGAAGTCGAACGTCCCTTGTTCACCGCGCACAGTGACCGATACGGTGTGCCCATCCGTAAAGCGAATCCGCACATCCGACCACTTGGCTCCGGCCGGTGTTGCAAATCGGGGCGTGCTTTCGCGCGGAGCAGCAACCCTCACGTGGCGGCCGACAAACGCCGCAAGCGTCTGCGCGATCGGGCGTTTGGCCTCGAACACGCCCTCCCCTTTCCACGTCAATGTCTCATCCAGAGTGATCCACGCCGAGCCGCGACCATCGACGACCGAGTTCACCGCATCGCTGGTGCTGCGCCGGCTGGGGGTGACGAGGACAAATGGACGCCGCGATAGCGCCGAAACGTGGCCGGCGCTCTTAAGGAGGTCGTTCGCGTCTCGCGTGGTGGCGAGATAGACCGGGAATCGCTCGCCTTCGACGGGAACGAACTCACCCAACCACCACAGACGGTTGCCCATGCCGACTGAGGACGGCGTGCCGATCAGCCCGAGCGCGGACCCGACCCCGCGAAAGAGCGTGTCGGCGTCGAGCTTCCACAGGACGATGTCTTCGCGCGAAATGGGCGAGGCCTCGGAGGTCTCGCGGTCGACGGCAACGATGTCGTACTCGTCATGGACCACGACCTTGCGGCCCTCGACCGCACCGGGCCACGGCACCGATAGCGCGAGCTCCTCCATCGGAGTCAGCAGGGGCTCGAGGAACTTCAGGTCGTCGCCCATGTGCTCACGCCAGACGGAGCGAACGCCCGCCCAGCCGTGGATGTTCTCAAGCGCTCGCCAAAGCCGCATGGGCCACCTCCCGTGTTCCCTTCACGAACCCGCGGCGGCGCAGGAAGCTCTCGATGAGCTCGGCATCGTCGTCGCGGGTGTAGGAGGCCGTGTTGCCGTGGCGAATCGTCACGGGCCGGGGCTTGCGGCCGTCCGCGAACCGCACCTCGAACGTGGCGCTGGTGAGAAGCGAGTCGGACGCGATGGTCTCGCCCGCCGCCTCCAGCGCCACAAGCACGTCGTCGGCCTTCTCGACCTTGCGCCGGTGGTACGGGCCGCCCACATACAGCGAGAGCTCCACGAGCCGCACCGACGCGAGCCCGCCGACATCGGTGCAGACGAGGCTGCGGCGGCCCACCGCCCGCAGCGGCTCGAGGTCGTAGCGATCGGGGTCGGGCGGGAACATGTCGCGCCGGCCGAAGATGTGCTGGCCCACGAGCTCTCGGTACGCCGTGCGTTCCTTTTTGGTGCCGCCGTTGATCCGGAGCTCCCAGGTCTTTCGGTTGAACGTCACCACGCCGTGGGCCATCGGGCGGTAGCGGACGCACCCCGGCTTGCCGTCGTCCAGGCTCCCCTCGCGGCGGTACGGGCCGCCGTGGCGCACCAAGAAGCGGAGTTCGTCGCCGTGGTCGAAGAAGAGGACGCGAGCGCCAAGGCCGCGACGGTTGGCCGAATACCACGCCGCCACCGCGCCGTCCAGGGCCGCGATCTTCTCCGGCCCTGGCGGGACCCAGGCGAGCACCGTGCCCTTCGCGGGAACGAACGTCTCGAAGCTGCGACGCCGCGAAACCGAGAGTTCAGTGTGGCAGCGCCGCAGGAGTTCGGCGTCCGCCAGCCAGACGCGGGTGGCGATGTCCGCCGGCGCGAGGTGATCGTGGGGCAGGTTCAGGCCCGCCTGCTCGACGGCGCTCAGGAGCGACTCCATTCCGGCAGGAGTCGACATCTCATGGATGTGCCAGAGGGCGTCGAGCAGATCGATGGGGAGTTCACCCACGCTGGTGGTAAGCAACGCGACCTCGACCCGCTCGATGTCCAGGCGATCCGGATCAGTGGGGAGCATCGCTCCGTTGGCGGCGAGATGGGCGGCGTGTGGTCGGAGAAGTTCGATCAGCGCCGCGGGATCGACTTCACGAAGGGCGTATGCGTTGGTGAAACGACGGAACGAAAGGGTGCTCATGATCCAGGGCCTCCGCACGAGTTTGTCCCCGGTTTCCAACCGGAGGTGATGGCCCTAGTGTACCCCGAACGAACACGGATGTTAAGGATCCGACAGGGTATACTCGCTTTGTCCACAACCATCGGTTTTGACAGCGGTTACAGGCCGATTCGGCTTGGGTGCGGTTGCCAGAACCTCGGTCTGTAAACGAGCCCAGGCCCGCCGCTGGTGGGTCCAGTCCGGCATACACGTCAGTGGCCGGAGAAGCTGCTCGGAGAGCTTGCTGCGCCCCTGGATCACCCGGGGCAGAAACAAGATCTCCTC
>JBILLU010000166.1:0-7431 GCA_044375915.1 Phycisphaerales bacterium | reverse complement strand
GTACGTTTCCTGATCCCAAGAGACCAGGGCCCCGATGGAGCCGAGTACGCCGGAGCGACGGGCGAGGGAGCAGAGTTGGTGATAGTTGGTGGACATGGGGGGGGAAGGGGAGGAGGGGAGCAGGGGAGCAGGGGAGCAGGCTGCGGCACGGGACCGGCATCGGTTGACGCGCGGGCATCGAATACACTGCGACGCCGCTCGCCGGTTTCAGTTTACGGTGTCGCGGCCGGAGATGCTTGCCTTGCCCGCCGAGCCGAACCCAACGCCGACGTACGCCGACGCCGACGCGATGCCCGGCGTGCGGCTGGCCGACCTTGCGGGCAACCAGCGCTTGCCCCTGCTGCTGAACCTGACCCACAAACTCTTCAGTCAGACCCACGATCACGGCATCATCAACGAGTTCGCCGAGGCGATGGGCCGCATCCGCGGCCGCGCGTGCATGGTCATGGTGCGCACCCGCGACTGCCCGCCCGGCTCGTACCGCATCACCCGTTGGCGCACGCCCGACGGCCTGGAACTGGTGCCCCCGATCGTGCACGAGGGGCAGGTGAACGCCGCTCCGATTCACACCGGCGGTTTGATCGGCCTGATCACCGCGCACGAGTCGCCGCAGATGGCCCGGCTCGACGGGACGCCCGACAGTGTCTTCGGTGAGTGGACCCGCGGCTACCGCTCGCTCGTCTCCACGCCGTTGCCGGAGAAGTCGCAGCCCGCGGACTGGCTGATCCTGATGGACACGCCCGTCGATCGCTGGTCGATGGAGAACCTCGAGACGGTGGTGCTGCAGGCCAACCTCGTCGGCGTGGTGATCCGCAATCTGAACATCGCCAAGAGCCTCCGCGAGGCGACGGCGTACATCCAGGCCGAGATCGACCAGATCGCCGAGATCCAGCGGAGCCTCCTGCCGCAGGAGGTGCCGCAGATCCCCGGCGTGCAGGTCGCGGCGGCGTACGCCACCTTCGACCGCGCCGGCGGCGACTACTACGACATCTTTCCGGATCCTGCCGGACGTACCAACCGCTTCGGCTTTCTCATCGCCGATGCATCGGGCCACGGGCCTTCGGCGGCGGTCGTGGTATCGATGCTGCACACGGTGCTGCGCAACATGGCCGAGCTGCCCTCGCCCGATCGGCTGCTCGAAGAACTGAACCGTCGCCTCTTTGCACGCCGCATCGGAAGCTCGTTCGTCACCGCGCTCGCGGGCGTGTACGACGCCGACACCGGCATCCTCGAGTTCGCCGGCGCGGGGCATCCGCCGCCGCTGGTGCACGGTGCGGGCGGCGTGCGCGAGTTGGAGCTGGATGGCGGACCGCCGCTGGGCATCCTGGACACGATCGGCTCGAGCGTGACCACGCGGAAGTTCGTTCCGGGCGAGCGGGTGCTGCTGTACACCGACGGCATCAGCGAGGCGATGTCACCGACGAACGAGCTGTTCGGGGTGTCGCGGGTGGCGCGAGCGATGGAGGCCGCCCCGTCTCCGCCTTGCGAGCCCGATGCGGTCCTGCGAACACTCGACGACGCGATCCGGGCCCACATCGGGACCGCCAAGCCGGGCGACGACCAGACGGCGTTGGTGCTCGAGAGAAGGTAAGTGGCCAAGGGAAGTGGCCAAGGGAAGTCGCCAAGGGAAGTGGCCAAGGGAAGTCCCCAAGGCTCCACGCCGCGCACGCACGGGGTCGGGGCCTTGCTTCGTCCGTGTCCACGTCCGAAAAGAAAAGACCGGCCGTGGGCCGGTCCATGTTGCGGTGTGATAGCGGTGTGCTTGCGTTGCGACGCTGGGCCTCAGTCAAACTGGAAGACGCCCTTGCGGTAGCCGTAGACGTAGGCCACCACGGTCGTGAACAGGAAGAAGAAGATGCGGCCGAGCCAGATCAGGCCCTCGTTGCTCATCGGGGCGATGTTGGGGAACGTGGTTGCCCAGGGGTAGAGGAAGACGATCTCGACGTCGAAGACGAGGAAGACCATCGCGATCAGGTAGAACCGCACGTTGAACCGCTTGCGGGCGGTGCCGATCGGGTTCATGCCCGACTCGTACGACTGGCTCTTCACGCGGCCCTGGCGCTTGGGGCCGAGCACGATCGAGCCCACCACGTTCATCACGCCGAAGGTGATCGCCATCAGCACGATGAGCAGGATCGGCAGGTAGCTGGACAGGTCCGTTGTCGCGAGGAGCGTCATGCGGCCGGATCGTAGACGAAGACGCGGCCGGAGGCGAGCAGCAGCGAGCCGGGGCGTCGGGCCTGAGGGGCGAGCGAGTGCTCGTGGGGTTCGTCCGCCCCTCCGGAGCGGGGAGACAAAGACAACAAGGAATGGGTGGCCCCTCACCGGCAGATGAATCTGCCGGCAACAGTCGTGCGCCCTCCGGGCGCGAGATCGTGCACCACCTGCAAGAGAGACTGCAGCTCAACGTCCGCTATCTCCCTTTGGGGCTCGCTGCGGCCCTCGCACCGTCCGAGTTCCTCGGTGAAAACCCTGTAACTCGCCCGCGCATCCGGAGGGGCAGGCGCAATCGGTGCGGGAGCGTGCCCTTGGGTCGGTGGTGACGCGTTCCGGTGGCTTGGGCTTCCGATGAAATGGGGATGCCGCGTGACATCCGTCACCCGGCGAGGAGAGCTGATGGCGGGTGAGAACCCAACTCTGCGCGAGAAGATCGAGGCGACGCTGAACAGCGACGGCTTGCAGGCCGCGTTCCAGCCGATCGTCGATCTGCGCCGCGGCGAGATCGCCGGCTTCGAGACGCTGACGCGCCTCGCGCCCGGGTCGGCGTTCACCAATCCCGGTGAGTTGTTCGACGCGGCCGAGAAGTCGGGCACGCTCTGGGACCTGGAAGATCGCACCCGCGCGGTGTCGCTCGAAGCCGCTTCGCAGTGGCGGGGCGGGACCAAGCTGTTCCTGAACACCACGCCGCAGGTCTTTTCGGATTCCCGCTTCAGCCAGGCGATCACGACGCTGGTGAAGAACACGCCGGGCCTGACGCCCAGCCGCGTCGTGCTCGAGATCACCGAGCGCTCGGATCAGCAGCACATCGCCGGGCTCGACGAGCAGGTGCGCCTGGTGAAGGCCGCGGGCTTTGAAGTCGCAATCGACGATGTGGGTGCGGGCACCAGCGGCCTGAACCGCATCATGGCTCTGCGCCCGCACTGGCTCAAGCTCGACCGCGAGCTGATCGAGGGCATCCACCGCGACCGCGTGCGTCAGAACCTCATCCGCTTCTTCCTCCGCTTCGCCACGCTCAGCGGCGTGAAGCTGATCGCCGAGGGTATCGAGCAGAACGAAGAACTTGCAACGCTCATGGACCTTGGGGTGGTGTACGGGCAGGGCTATCTGCTGGGCCGCCCGGGCACACGCGATCAGGCCATCGCGCCCGAGGTGGTTCGCTTCATCCAGCAGCAGAAGGTCGGCGGCCCGATGGGTCAGCAGCCCGATCGGCGTGTCGGCACCGTCGGACGTTTCGTGCGTCCGGTGATCTGCGTGGACGCGAAGCGCACCCTCAGCGATGTCGCCGCGGCGGTGCTGCGCGATCTGCACATCTCCGGCGTGGTCGTCGTCGATGGTGAGCGACCGGTGGGCTGGTGCGATCGCGAGACGATCCTGCGGACGGCGGCGGACTCACGTGCGGGGCAGCAGATCGGCTTTGTGCTCGAGCCCGAGGTTGCGATCACGGCGCCGACGACGACGATTCCCGATGCACTCGAATTGGCGAGCTCGCGCGAGGAGCGTCAGGTCGGCACGCCCCTGGTGGTTGCCGACGAGAACGGCGTGTCGGGCATCGTGTCGGTGGGCGATCTCCTGCACGCCGCCGCGGATCTGACCCGCGATGTCCAGCTTCGCATCGCCCCGCTGACGGGCCTGCCGGGTCGTGTGCTGGCCGATGAGTACCTGTCGCGCCTGTTCCGCAACGCTCCCACGCCTCCCGGTGCCGACGAGACGACGCTGCGGCTCGCCCGAACGCACGACGCGGCGCTGATCGACGTCCGCGCGTTCTCGACGTACAACGAGCGCATGGGCTATGAACTCGGCGATGAACTCCTGCGTCGCGTGGTCGAGACCTTCCGGCGCGTGATCGGGCCCCTTGGCTCGGAGATCTACTTCGCGCATCTGGGCGACGATCGCTTCCTCGCCACGGCCCCGGCGGGCGTGCTGGAGCAGCCGCTCCGCAGCTTCGTGGCGGCGTTTGACCAGGCCGAGGAAGAGATCATCAGCGAGTCGAACGGTGCGGGGTTGATCTCGCCGCGGCTCCGCATCGTGCTGGTGCCTGACGCGAGCCGCTGGGTGGCGTCGGCCCACATGCTGTACCGCATCTGGGACCGCTGGCAGCGCGAGTCGCCGACGCAGCTCGCTGGCAGCGAGGTGTTCCTGGTGTCCGAAGACTCGGCCGCAGCGCGTCTGCGCCAGTCGGCGTGACCGAATCCGGGGCGGGTGTGGCATCCGAGCCACGCACCACAACAGCAAGCGATATGGGCAAGGCACCCGCCGCCGCAGCCAGCGGTGGGGGCGATCTGAAGTCGCGGCCTTTCTTCGCGAGACCCGCAGTCTGAATCCCGAAACCGGCTCGCCCCTGCCCGCGTAGGCTCTTGCCATGAGCGCGGTCCCGACGAGGGACTCTACATTGGACGCGCCCGAGCGAGGCCCAAGCGGGCTCCTGGGTGTGCTTGGTGCACGCGGCGCGGCCCGGCTGGTCGGGCTGGCGCTGGCGATCATCTGCGCGGTGCCGCTGGGCATTGGTGCCTGGTTGACGCCAAGCCCGACGGGGATGGGCACGCATCGGGCGATCGGGCTGCCGCCGTGCGGGTTTCTGCTGGCAACGGGGCGTCCGTGCATGACGTGCGGCATGACGACCGCGGTGTCGCTGGCGGCGCAGGGGCGGTTGCTGGAGTCGGCGCGGGTGCAGCCGGCGGGAGCGCTGGTGGCGGTTGTGCTAGCATCCGGCCTTATCGCCGGGCTCCACGCGTTGGCGACGGGGATCACGCTGCGGCCTCTCCTGGACGCCGTGACGAACACGCGGACGCTGATCGCGGCGGGTGTGATCCTGGCGGGGGCGTGGGGGTACAAAGTATGGATGGAGTCGCTCCCGCCGGGGGCGGCGGCCACGGTCGGAGAGAGCGACACGGCACCCAAGGCTGAGTGAATGAGCACGACAGACCGCACGCACGTTCGACGTTTCCTGCACCGATGCTCGCCCTTGATGCTGGCGGGGTGGTGCGCCGTCTCCGCGGTGTCGCTGTCCGGGTGCGTGATCGGCACCATCATCGGCGGCATGGCGGAGTCCTACCGCCAGGAATCGACCAAGACCGTCAAGGCCGAGTCCGACGTGCTGCAGGGCAAGTCGTTCGCGGTGCTGGTGTCGTGCGATCGCTCCATCGAGGAGGCCGCGCCCGGGCTCTCGGCGATGCTGGTGACGCGCATCAGCGAGCGGCTGGCGGATCCGGGGAACGACGCCGGCACGACGGGGGTTGTGCCGCCGGCGATGATCGTGCAGTACATGTACGACAACCCGGGCTGGCGGGCGAAGTCGACGGAGGACCTCTCCAAGGCCCTCGGCGGCGTGCAGCGGGTCATCTTCGTCGAGATCACCGAGTTCCGGACGACCGAGCCGGGCAATCAGTACCTCTACGACGGCGTGTGCGCCGGGTCGCTGTCTATCGCGGAGGCGGATTCGAAGCTCGCCGACTACTACACCTTCGAGCGGTCCATTCTGGTCAAGTTCCCCGACGAGCGGGGACGCCGCCCCGACGAGATTCCGGAGACGGCGGTGCGGACGGAGCTGGTCCGGCGGTTTGTCGACCGGGCGACGTGGCCTTTCTACACGCACGAGGAGCCGTACTACCCGAAGTACTGAGCCGTCTTCTGACGGGACTCGGGTGGATGATCTGACGGAAGCGAGACGATCGCGCGAGCGCACACGCATGACGAACTACGCATGGCAACGTCTGGGAACGGCCGCACTCTGGCGCACGGGCCTTCTCATGGGCCTGCTCCTCGCCCTCTCCACGGGCGGGTGCAACATCCTCGGCCCCGCCTTCTACTTCGTCCACGGACCGGAGAAGCGCGAGGCGGTGTTCGTGCTGGATCCCAAGCGCACCACCATCGTCTTCGTGGATGATCAGAACAGCGTGACCAAGCGGCGCAATCTCCGCAACGAGATCGCCGCCAGCGCCACCGAGAACATCCAGCGTCAGAAGCTCGTGGACGACATGCTCGACGGGCGTGCCGCCATCATCGCCGCGACGCGTGACCGCGACGGCGAGCCGATGTCGGTGACGGACATCGGGCGTGCGACCAAGGCCGACGTGGTGATCCACGTGATCCTCGATGCGTTCACGCTCTCGCCCGACGGCGTGAGCTATACGCCGCTGAGCGCGGTCCGTGTCAAGGTCATCGACGCGAAGGAAGACAAACGCCTGTGGCCGCCGGAGTCGCTGGACAAGGGCGCGCCGCTGAACGTGACGCTCTTTGAGAAGGCCAGAGACATCCCCACCAGTTCGGCGGGCGTCGTGCAGGCCGAGAACGAACTGGCCCGCGAGGTCGGGCTCGCGGTGGCGCAGTTGTTCTACGAGCACGAGGTCCGGCAGCCCGGCCGGAAGCCCCAATGAGAGCCTTCGTCGTGGACGCCCGCGAGGGCGACGCGGGGATCCGCGCCGCGGTCGATCAGGCCGGGGCGGGGGATCACATGGTGCTGATCGCCGACGAAGCGAGCGAAGGGCGTGCGGAGATTCTGGGGCTGCGCACCGGCACCGTGTTCGGGCCGGCGGCGCTGCGTCGCGCGTGGCCGTTGCCCAAGTCGGCCGCGTGCCGCTCGCTACGAGCGTGCCTGGATTCATTCGACGAACTGGTCTTCTCAAGCGCCCGACTGCTGGACGCGGCGACGCGGGCCTGCGCCGGGCGGCGCTCGCTGCCGCTGCGCCGGGTCATCGGCGCGGGGCCCGTCGAGGGCGTCGGTGTCGCGAGCGTGTCGCGGGCGTCGGTGCGGGAATCGCTGTGCTGCGGCGACGAGGTGCTGATCGCGCTGGCGTGCGACCCGGGCGATGCGTGCAGCGCGAGCGACTTTGTCCGGGTCTGCCAGATCCTGGCCATCGTCGGCTATCGCGTCACGGCGCTCGTGCCCCGGCAGGCGCAGGATCTCTCGCGCGCGAAGGAGATCGTGCGGAGCACCGGGATCGGGGTGCGGCTGTTGACCACAAACGTGCCGGTCTGGTCGCTGTTGCCGGGGCTTGATGCGGCGGTGATCGACGTTGCCGAGTCGCCGCTGGCGACCGCCGCCGACGCGTCGGGGCAGCACTGGATGATGCGGTGCTGTGCGACGCTGGGCGTCCACGCGGTGATCGCTCGCTCGCTGGTGGACGATGTGTCGCAGTTCGCGGGCGCGAACGTGTCGCTCGCCGAGTCGCGGCTGCCGGTGCACATCGCGCGGTCGCTGGATGCGGCGCTCCG
>JBILLU010000165.1:0-7446 GCA_044375915.1 Phycisphaerales bacterium | reverse complement strand
GGCCGCGCATGCGGGCGATCCGGCCCGTGTGGCCGCCCTCGACGCGAAAGCGACGGCGCTCGAGGCTCTCATCACCAAGGCAAGCGAGGCGGGCCTCCCATCGCCGATTCCCAGCACCCTCAGCGACGTGCTGGCCTTCGATGCCGGCACGGGACTGCTCACGCTCAAGGGCAATGCGACCAAGGAACAGTTCGAAGCGATTCGCGCCATGTCGCCAGATCCGGACTGGAAGCTGACCGCCGGTCTGCTGCTCGATGGCGCTTCGTTCCGCAAGGTCACTCCGAATCAGACCGATCTGGTGGAGTGGCTCATGTGGCCGGGCGTCACGCTGATGGTGGTTTCCGCCCTGGTTTCGTTCTCCTTCAGCGGCCCGGCGATGTTCCGAGCCTTCCGGCGCACCGGAGGGAAGGCGGATCCGGAAAGTGGCGTGGACACGGGCGATGTGAGCCGCGCATGGTTCCTCGGCGGGATGACCGTCGCCCTGATTCTGGCTGTCACGCTGCAGGTCGCGTTCTTTGACATCGCGTGGTGGGCGGCGGCGATCGCGGTGCTGCTCTCGTTCGCGTTGGCTGTGGTCGCGTGCCGCGTCTCGGGCGAGACAAACGTCTCGCCGGTCGGTGCGATGGGCAAGGTGACGCAGCTCACGTTCGCGGGGTTGGCGCCCAAGGATGCGGCGGCGAACCTCATGACCGCCAGCGTCAGCGCCGGTGCGGCGACCCAGTCGGCGGATCTCATGCACGACTTCAAGTGCGGCCACCTGATTGGTGCTGTCCCGCGGCAGCAGGTTGTTGGCCAGATCCTCGGATCGCTCGCCGGCGCAATCGTCGGCTCGGCGTTCTACCTGATCCTGATCCCCAATCCGCGCGAGATGTTGCTCACCGAGGACTGGCCCGCACCGGCGGTCGCTCAGTGGAAGGCGGTTGCAGAGCTGTTCCAGACCGGATTCGACGCGCTACCCGCGGGCACGCCTCAGGCGATGATCATCGCCGCGGTGCTCGGCGTGCTGCTGCCGGTGCTCGACAAGCTGCTGCCGAAGAAGATTGCGGCTTGGGTGCCTTCAGCCTCTGCGCTCGGTCTGTCGTTCGTGCTGCCCGCCCGCAACTCGCTGAGCATGTTCCTCGGCGCGCTCCTGGGGGCCATCGTGGGGCGCTTCTTCCCCCGTTGGTCCGAGCGGTTCTTCGTCACGATCTGCGCCGGCATCATCGCGGGCGAGAGCCTCGTCGGTGCCGGCGATGCGCTGCGGCTCGCGATCTTCGGCCTGCGCTGAGCACGGTACCTACCGCGCAAGCTTGAGAAGGCGCACGACTTCCTGCGAGCAGCCCCAGCAAAGCGTGTACCCCGCGCCGCCGTGGCCGTAGTTGTGCACGATCCGCGGCTCTTCGCGGTCGTGTTCGAGCCGAACGCTCGGGCGGAACGGTCGCAGCCCGGCGCGTTCCCGGATCACTCGGCCGGGCTGCAGTCCGAGCTGCGCGGCACGACGCAAGATCGTTTGCGTCATCTCCGGCGTCGTCACCGTCGGGCGATCATCCGGCGACGGCTCGGCGCAGCCGCCCAGCACCACCTCGGAGCGGCGTGGGATGGTGTAGAACATCTCCCGCTCATCGCGTTCATCGCCGAGGCATTCGTTGAGCGCGAGCGAGCCGGGCTCGGTGATGACGACCTGGCCATAGACGCCGACAAGTTCGCGATCATCGGTGAGCGCTCGTGCCGCGAGACCGGTGCAGTTGACGAGGGCGTCTGCGTGTTCTGCCGCAAGCGTCTCGCGGAGCGAAGTGACCGTCTGCACGCGAACGCGAGCTCGCAGCCTCCCCGCCAGCCACGCCATGAACAGCCGCGGCTCGGCCCGCGGGGCGGCGAACTTCCACGCGTGCGTCGCTCCCTTCGGAAGGGGCTGGCCGTGCAGCTCGCGTACGAGTTCCAGATCCGGCGTTGCACTCGCCCACCATGGCCGCGTGTCGTCGTTGGCGAGCTCGAAGCGTGTCAGAAGATCGATGCCCGCTTCGGGCGTTATTCGCGAGAGTTCCAGCATCCACGTGCGAGTCGCCGCGGCCCACGCCGGCACCTTGTCCACCGGCCCGACCTTGAAGGGGTACCACACCGCACCGGCGACAAAGGAGACGATCGAGTCGCCAGCGTCCTTCGCCAGGATCACGACTTCGTGCCCGTCCTGCTCGAGGGCGAGGGCGGTGGTGAGGCCGACGACGCCGGCGCCGATCACGACAATTCTTGCCATGCTCCAGCGTACCAGTGCCGACGGCATGAAGTCGGCGACGCGTTGGATCCCGCACGGCGGCGCGGTGTCATGCCGATCAGTACTCGTACCCACTCTGCTGCACCCGCAGCGCCTGCCACGCCCCCAGCGCCGCGATAACGAGCACCGGCACCGCGGCGACCGAGAGCCGTGCGATCGAGCGTTTCAGTCTTGGTCCTTCAGGGCTTGCGGGCCAGACGCGATCAAAGACTGCGGCGAGTCCCGGAATCGCCGGCAGCAGCACGCCGAAAGCGCCCTTCATCCACAGTGGCACGTCGCCGCTGGTCAGGGCGGCAGCGAAGATCACCATCGCCGCCACCAGCAGCGGCAGCCCCGCGCCCGCGTGGTGCAATCGCAGCGACGGGCGCAGCAGCGAAGCCGCAGCGGCGCCGGTTAGGAGCCACGCGAGGATCCCGATGTACTGTGCGCTCGGCAGCGCGAGCAATCCCGGTTCGCACACCGCGGCGGCCGCCATGGTGAAGAGCGCCAGCACGCCAACGCCGTCCACGCCACGCTGCGTCGTCGCGGCCCGCGCGAGCAAACGCCCCGACACGAAAGTCATGGCGGCGAACGCGCCCAGCCACGCGGCCGTTTCCAGTGGAGTCCAGCGCGACAGGAAGGTGCGAGCGACCAGGGCTCCGATTCCGACCAGCAGCGCGACTCGCAGGCCCAGCCGCAGCGCGCCAGGTGCCGGCAGTGCGGCGTTGACGAGCGCGAACACCAATCCGAAGACCGCCGCCGGAAGGGCCCATTCGCTGGCGCTCCGCGGCAGTACGACGAACTTCCCGGCGATCCAGGGCTGCAACACCGCGAACACGGCGAACATCAGCAGCGGCAGCGCCCAGGCGATGTGCCGCGTCGGCCCGGTCTTGGCGACGTCGCCGCCGACCGAGCCAGCCGCTGCCCGTGGAATCAGCAGCAGGATCAGCACGAAACCAAGCACCACCGGCGCTGCGACGCCGACCACCAACTTGAGCAGCATGTCGTTGGGCATGGAGCCTCAGAGGTTTGACAAGGAAGAAGGCACCGAGGCACGGGGCATCGAGGCAGAAACGCCGACGACACCACCGAGAAACAACCCGGGCAGAGTCTCCCCTGCCCGAGCGTGAGAGAAGTCAGGAAGAACGCGATCGGTCGATTACTTCGCGCCCTGCAACGAAACAATGAGCGTGACGTCGTCGCTCAGGCCAGGTCCGACGCCGTAGGAGACGCCGAAATCGCTGCGCTTGACGGTGAACTTGGCCTCAAAGCCCGCAACCTGCTTGTTGCCGCGGCCGGTGCCGCGACCGGTGTCGGTGATGGTAACGTTCATGGGCTTCTTGGTCCCGCGGAGCGTCAGCTCGCCGGCGGCCTCGAAGGTGTTGTCGCCGGTCTTCTTGAGCGACGAGGCCTTGAAGCTGATCGCGGGGAACTCGGCGGAGGAGAAGAAGTCGCCGCTCTTGAGGTGCTTGTCGCGCCCGGGGTTGGCGGTGTCGACCGAGTCGGCATCGACAGTGATGTCGATCGAGCCGCCCTCGGCGATGTCGAACGAGCCATCGACCTTGTTGAACCGGCCGTAGAAGTTCGAGACGTTGTTGTGCTTCACGCTGAACAGGACGCTGCTGTGCACAACGTCCACCTTGTACGCGCCCTCGGCGGCGACGGTGGCCACCGCCGGCGTACCGGAGAACGACGCGACGCCAGCGACCGAAGCGACCAGCAAAGCCGAAGCGACCAGAGCAGAACGATGCATGCGAGAGCTCCCATTGAAACGTTCGATCCACCTCGACAACCCGCGACCCACGCGGCCGCAACAGTTGTTCCAACAATCATCGTATAGACGTTTAATTGCCGCGTCAAGATACGCGAGAGATGCCAGAATCGGCCTGACTCTGTTCTCGGACGGCGGCTGCAGGGTTCGCGCTCGCTCCAAAAGTTCACATAACGGCGCAGAGACCCAAACAAAATACTATCCAAAAGCCTCGGGCAAGATTCGGCGCAGGACGCCCCCTGGTTGTCTTCCGCACCGTTGCAACCTTCGCGCTGGAGCGGAGTCTCGGGCGCGAGAAAGGCTCGTGACGGGACAGCTTCGCGTGCTGCTGAGTCTCGGGAATGGGCGGCGCCCAGCTCGTTCGATGTGCGGTGCGGCCGACGATCGCGAGCACGCCGCGCAAGACCGTGCGGGTGTGCGTCTCAATTCGCCGCCTCCATCACGTGCTGCGGCGGTATCTCCCCTCCACCCACCGAAAATCGCTCGCCTTCGCCTACCATCGCTCGACCATGCCGACCATCACCATCAACGGGAAGAAGTGCGACTTCACGCCTGGCCAGACCATCCTGCAGGTCGCCAACGCCAACAACGTCGCCATCCCGCAGTACTGCTACCACGACGGTCTCTCGATCGTCGCCTCTTGTCGCATCTGCCTCGGCGAGGTCTGGTCGCCTGACGCCAAGACGGGCCAGCTCGTCGCTCAGCTGGGCGGCAAGCTCCAGCCCACCTGCCAGACGCCCGCCACCGACGGCGCCGTTGTCTACACCGACAGCCCCAAGGCTGTCGCCAACCAGAAGTCGGTGATGGAATACCTGCTCATCAACCACCCGCTCGATTGCCCGGTCTGCGACCAGGCCGGCGAGTGTTTCCTGCAGGACTACTCCTATGAGTACGGCCGCGGCGTCTCTCGCTTTGAAGAGCAGAAGGTCAAGCAGCCCAAGAAGGACGTCGGCCCGCATGTCCTGCTCTACAGCGACCGCTGCATCATGTGCACTCGCTGCGTCCGCTTCACCCGCGAGGTGACCGGCACCGCCGAGCTGTCGGTTCAAGGCCGCGGCAACAAGGAAGAGATCGACGTCTTCCCCGGCGTCGCGCTCGACAACGAACTCGCCAGCAACGTCATCGACCTCTGCCCCGTCGGCGCCTTGCTCGACAAGGACTTCCTCTTCGCCCAGCGCGTCTGGTTCCTCAAGAGCACCCCGTCCATCGACGGCATCACCGCCAGCGGCGACAACATCAACATCGAGCACAACGAGGGCAAGGTCTACCGCATCAAGCCCCGTGAGAACATGGCGATCAACAAGTGGTGGATCACCGACGAGGTCCGCTACGGCTGGAAGTTCGTCCACAGCGAGAACCGCCTCCGCTCGCCCCTCCGGCGTCAGTTCGGCACCCTCGTCGAGAGCGACTATCAGCGTGCATACGAGGCCGCGATCGAGGGCCTGCAGTCCGCCGTCAAGAGCGGCAAGCGCCTCGCCCTGCTCGTCAGCCCGATGCTGACCTGTGAAGAGGCCTACGCCCTCGCGCGACTCGCCAAGCAGATCGATTCGAATGTGATCTTCGGCATCGGCCCGATCCCCAAGAAGGGCGAGGACAAGGTCTTCCCCGTCGGCGCCAAGGTCGGCGACAAGAACGCGTTTGTGGTCTCCAGCGAGAAAGCCCCCAATGCCCGCGGCGTCCGCCGTGTGCTCGAGACGTTCAGCGGCAACGTGCAGAAGTTCGACGACTTCCTCCGCGCCCTGGGTCAAGGCTCGGGCAAGAGTGACATCGGCGCCGCCATCATCACCGGCAACTTCCCCAGCGACTGGGCCCCGAGCGAATTGCTCTCGAGCCTCGGCGGCAAGTTCACAGTGGTCATCGACACGCTCGCTTCACGATTGGCCGATCAGTCCGATGTCGTCATCCCCGGCGCGACCTGGGTCGAGAAGGCCGGCACCTTCGAGAACTGGAAGAACGTCCTGCAAGCCTTCGAGCAGGCGATCCCGGTGATCGAGATGGCCAAGACCGAGGGCCAGATCGCGATGGACCTCGAGGCCGAACTGCACCGCGACCCTGTTGAGGTGCGCGACCCGGTGACGATGATCGTGAACACCACCGTCGGCCAGGTCGCCGCAGGCGTGACGGTCGCCCAGCCGCGGGCCCTGATGTTCAACGCCGCGGACATCCGCGCCGCGATGGCGAGGTCGAACCCTGCGCTCAACGCCTTCGCCAGCGTCACCACGCCGCGGCCGGCCGATGTGACTGTGACCGACATGCCGATGGTCGAGCTGTAGCGGAAGAGACGAAGAGACGGAGAGTCGTAGTGGTGGCACAGTGGTGCTTCGCGTCCCCGACGTCCTACTTTGCGGAGACTCGCGTGGGCGACTTCTGGCCACTCTTCTGGATCATCACGGCACTCATCGCCGTCCTGGGCGTGCCCTTCACGCTCTGGTGGTGGAAGGTCGGTGACCAGTGGGCCGACGCGGAGCACAAGCGATTCAAGCCCAAAGAGACTGAGCCGGTGGATAAGGTCGTGGTGAAAAAGAGCCAATAGATTCACCCGCCAGCAGTTCTCCGGACCCGACCCTTCCAACAAGATTTGATGAGCCCCCACAAGCGGTTGTGGTTCGGCCCGAGGAACCGCGAGGAACATCGTGTTTCCCGCAGCCGTGGCCCGCGCCCGCCGAAGAATCTGGCGATCGGACAGGGCGTGCAATCGGAGGTTTCGACTCGGAGGATCAGCCAGCAACAAAGGAGGATCGCATGAACATCGTGATCGGTCTCTTCCTGCTCGCGGGTCTCGTGGTGGTAATCGGAATCTTTGTGATCGCGGCAATGAGCCACCCTCAAGCACGCCGCCGCACACGTGATGATTCGTCCGACGCGTCGCCGTTCCCGTTCTACGGTGCCGGCCACACGGCTTCCGTCGCCGGCTCCTCCGGTGCTTCGGGGACTCGCGCCGCGCCGAACTCGGATCAACGCGTGCTTGACGACACATCCCATCACCATCACGTCGGCGACCCCGCATGGGACACGTCCGGCGGCGCCGCGAGCGACGGCGGTTCGTTCGACGCCGGCAGCGCTGGTGACGGCGGTGGGGGAGGTGGGGGCGGAGATGGTGGTGGGGGCGGAGACGGTGGCGGCGGTGGCGGCGACTGACGTTTCGTGAGCAACCACCACAAGCGAGCCGGGGCGTCCCCGCCCCGGCTCGCTCAGCACAGCGTGACCGCTCGTCGCGAGACCCCATCGCAATGGAAAGCCAAAGAAAAACCCCGCGTCCTTCGACGCGGGGCTTTCGAGTTGCAGAGTCACGATTCAAAGAATCCGATTCAGCACTCAGCCGATCGAGTCACGCTCAGGCGCGACGACGACGGGCGGCGACGAGGCCAGCGAGACCGAGGACGCTGAGGGCGCCCGGGGTCGGGATGCGCTCGACGCTGAAGTCATCGAACAGGACGGTGTGGCC
>JBILLU010000217.1:0-5461 GCA_044375915.1 Phycisphaerales bacterium | reverse complement strand
AGCCTGACGGTGATCATCTTCTGTTTCTGATCCATCGAACCCCGTTCGACCCTTCCGAGCTACGAGAGCTTGTTGCCGCAATACCGGATGAGCTCAAGCGGGTAATGATCGTCTGGGTATCGAATGGCGGGGTGCCTGATAGCTCAGAAATGGAAGACCGGTTTGAAGAGGCTCGCCGCAAGCGGCTCGGTGGATTCTCGTGGTGGAACGATTCGCTTGAAACGGGTAATCTAGTTGCTCTCAAACAGGCGATCGAGGTCGTCCTTGCTCAGTTGGCTGATTCAAGCTTGACGTTTGGGTCATTTCACGAGGCGTTCCGTCGCCGTCGCGAGATCGCCGGAGAGATTTTGGATGAGTGGTCGAAGATGGTGTGTGGGGATCAAGCGGACCTCATGCAGCGTTTGGGGCGTTGGCGTGATTCCGCTGAGAGTGTGCCCGACTTAGGCGATGTTGAAGTTCGTGGGGCGCTTCTCAAGATCACGCAGGAGAGAAGGGAGTGGGAGCGGCGGCGGGCAAGATTGCGACATGATGACCTGTCGAACAAGATCGTCCCCGCGATCCGATCCTTGTGTCGCCTGATAGCAGGTGAGGTGACGGGTAATCAGCATGAAGTGATATTGAATCTGAAAAGCAGGGTACAGACGGCGTTGAAAGATGCAGAGCAGCTTTTAATGGACTTTGACTCGCTGATGTCGCCGGGGAAGCTCAAGGACCTGTCATGGGGCAAGCTTTCTGAATCGCGTTTTGAAGAGAGCGATCGCTGTTGGCGTGAGCGGACTGCCCCTTTCGTCGATGCAGCGAAGGGGTCCGTCAATGAGGCAAGAAAAATCGTTAGTTTGCTTCGTGCCAATCATGAGCAGGGATCGCAACATGCTCGCGAGTTGGACGAGATAATCAGGCGACTTGACGATTCACTTGGTGGGCTGAAACGATAACGGCTATGGCGATTTGCTCTCGTATCTTGGTGGTTGATGACATGTTTGGTCGCGGGTCGATCGCCGGGCCAAATGCCGATCGCGACCACCTGTGTGCTTCTTTTCTTTGGTCGGATGCCACGGGCGATGCGGCCGCTTGTGCGAGTCGGCAGCGAGTCTTGAGACCGATGGCGGAGGCGGTGTTTTGTCGGGGGCAGAGGCCGGTGGCGGCGGGGGTTGGGGATGTGGTGGAGAACGATGCGGCGGGGGCGATGACTGCGGTGCGGGCCGGGTGGGCCGAGGCGCTGGCGGAGGGACGGCCGCGGTGGGCGATGGTGCTGCTGGACCTGTGCTTCTACACCGGGCGGGTGACGGAGGCGAGCGATCGGCGGACGCCGGGAATGCCGGAGGGCCGTGCGGGGGATGACGACCCGCGGTCGTACTTCGGGCTGACACTGCTGGATGCGATCCATCGCGAGTTTCCCGAGCTGCCAGTGTTCATCCTTTCGAGCAAGCCGCGGGAGGAAGTGAGCCTGGAGTTCAGCCAGCGGGGAGCCATCGGGTTCATTGATCGTACAGATCCTAATGGCCCCGAACTACTGCAAGAAGCACTCCTCCGACACGGTCTGCTGGAAGATGCTAAGGGAAGCATCGTAGGTCGCTCACTTCCCCTTCTCCTCGCCCTGCGCGAAGCCCGGCGCGCTGCCCTTCATCGCCACCACCTGCTCATCGGCGGGGAACGCGGGGCGGGCAAGGAGTTGCTGGCAAACTATATCCACGAGCACGGCAGGGCGGACGGACCGTTTGTTCCGGTGAACTCGGCCATCTTCACACCGCAGCTCTTTTCGTCGGAGTTCTTCGGGATTGAGGCGGGGACGGCGACCGGCGTGACCGCCAAGAAGGGATTGATCGAGGCGGCGGATGGCGGGGACTTGTTCCTCGACGAGGTGGCCGACCTGCCAGACGAGGCTCAGGCGGGCATTCTCCGAGTCCTGCAGGATGGACACTTCATGCGTGTGGGAGGAATGAGATCCCGCAAGGTGGATGTCCGGGTCATCGCCGCCACCAACTCCGACGTCCGGCATCCGGACTCCGGTTTCCGGGCTGACCTCCTCGACCGGCTTCGTACCGGCGGCTTCATCGCCCTTCCCCCGCTCCGCGAACGGCTTGACGACATACCGCTATTGGCTGAGTCCGTGGTCCGTGAGGCCGAGAAGGCCCACCGAGGCGCTCGCCCCCGGGAGATCAGCGAAGAAGCCCTCCAGACGCTTGCCTCCCACCACTGGCTAGGCAACATCCGCGAACTTCGCACCGTCCTTTTCGATGCGGTGAATCGATTTCCTGATGTTGAGCACTTGGTTCCAGGTCATCTCCGGATCGAAGCGCGCCGGACCGCGGTCCCGGTGTTCAAAGTTGTCCCCGCTGCCGCGAGCAAAGCTCCGGCCGCATGTTTGTCGGCCCTGCTGGACGCGCTGAGGGGTGTTGAATTCGATCCGCTCAGTGTCGCCCAGTGGATGGGGCAACTACGGACTCTTCAGCACGAACAAGCACGGGTCGCTGCACGCTTGCTCAGCGCCGCGATCGAGGCAACCAAGCGTCGGACCCCAGAACACCCCGACGGCCTGATCCAGATCCAGCCCGCCGCCAAACTTGCAACCGGGGACCGTACGCTGACCGCGAGCAAAGCCGCCGACCTCTTCAAGCGGACGCTCGGTCCGATCGCCGACGAACTCGATGGTGACTTGCTCGAGGCATACCAGATCGCCCTTCGACTGCGACCGCGGTCTGGTGGCGGGACGCGGAGTGTTGATCCATGACCAATCGGTTCATTCTCGCCCAGTCAGTGGTGACCGCCCGTGCGCTCGGTGCATGGCTTGAGTTGCTCGATGATCGTCCTGTCGACGACCCGATGAGCGACGAGCGAGTTCTGCGATGTCGAGAGGTCGGCGTTGGCAGCAGTCTTGTTCATGTGTACCGCGAGCTCGTCGCGGCGCTCGACGCGCGCCTTGGAGACCAAACGAGCGGTCGGATCGCGACGGTCTTGGTAGACCATGTTGATGTTCACGACCTGAACGCTTGCGGCAGCCCGTTCGGATGGTCGAGACTGGTTGCGCTCCTGATCCTCACATTCCCCGATGTACGGTGGGTCTTCGGGGTCGCGCGTGGCGAGGCGCCGCAACACGAGTATGCAAGCCTTGCGAGCCTGCTCGACGAGGAGCACGACCCGATTTTCGACGGCATTGGTCTCCGACAGAGGATCATCGAAAAGTCCGTTGAGACAACGAACCGTGAAGGTGTGAAGGTCGCACCGTGGATTCCTACACGGATGAAGTGGTGCGCAGCCATCGACGATGAGGCGATGTACTCCTATCTGCATGGGTATGTCGCGTATCGGAACGGGTTTCGATCGTTCCCTGTCCACTCTCAGTGCCTTGCAGATCGGTTGCTGACGGGGACGGAAGAGCCGGGCGTCCCAACACGGAACCGCTGGGGGCTTTCCGCTCCGGCGATGACCATGGAGGACTACTACCTCGGCTTTCCGGACAAGACGACGGAGAAGCGGCTTTCGAGGCTGAGTCAGCGGAGTGAACAATGGCCGATGCTGGACTCGCCAACGACGGTCCGCCACTTCGTGACCTCCGGGCACGGGCGCAGTCAGGACGGGGCGGATCGGGATGAGAATCGTCGAATCCGGCGCGAGCTTCGAGACCGGAATCGTGGTGGCACTGAGGCCACGAAGCCGATCGCCGGGATCTTCTCGCTGTGGAAGAGTCTCGGACTGGATCGGCGACGATTCCCCGATTCCAGTCGCCAAGGACTCGGTCCGGGGTACGAGTGGCCCGTCGCCGAGGCCGATGTCGGCGGAGAGGGCACGGGGCATAGCGCGCCGGGACTGCTGCTCTTGATCGCAGAGAGCTTGATTGAACGGGCTGAGCGGCGGGTTGACGAGGTCCGCAATGTTCGAGACGCGGTGAGGGGGGCGGTTCTTGCGCTCTCCGCTCAAGAACTGCTCGGCCCCAAGACGCCGACCACTGCGCGTGAGGCGTTGGAGCTGAAGCACCGATTCGAGGCGCTCGCGGAGTGCCAGTTCGGCGGAGTGCAATACAACTTGGACCTCCGTGACCGCTTTGCCGAGATTCGGCGGGACATGACGCTCCTCGGACATTGGTATGGAGTACGAGCTCGCGGATCAGCGGTGTTGAACGGCGAGCTCGCCATCGTGAGTTGCCTCCTCGGCATCTACAAGGATAACGAAGAGTTTGACGAGGAAGAGACGTGCCGGAAACGGATCAGGACCTTGCAGCGCCAGATCTGGTGGCGAGAGTCGAACAAGAACCCAGTGACATGGATCGTGTGGCCAATCCGGCTCTACATCGAGTTCCTGTTGAGTTCCCTCACGCGCCTACTGACCGCGATCGCGATCTGGATCGCCGGACTTGCAATAGGGTTTCACCTGCTGAGGCCGATGGCGGAGCGCACAGATGCAGCCGACGCCTCAGGATCGCTGCCGCCGATCTCAACATTTGACGAGCTCGCGCGATATCTCGTGACGACCGAGTCGGCAGGGCTTCAGTCGCTCGGGCAGAGCCTCTCCTCGTTCTTCGGCGCTGAACCGCTCGCGTCCGGACATCCGGGCTGGGTGGTTCTGACGATCCTGGCGATGTTCTCAGGCTTTATCCACCTTGGCATTTTCATCGCCCAACTCTATACCATGTCGGCTCGACGATAAGCGATGCGATACGGCGCCTCAGTTCGAGGAACGGGTGAGCTGATCGAGGGTGCCTCGGAACATCAGTGGAGGAGCAGCGATGTCAGATGAACAGCAGGTGAACGCGGCCGCCAGCGCGGATACGCTTACGAAATCGTTGGACAAGTTGCACGAGAAGTGGAAGGGCCTGCCGCCGCAGATGCAGGGCCAGCTGATCGAGTGCTGGCGGCACGATCATCGAATGGCTGAGAGAACGCAGCGGCTCTACCAGGCTCTAGTTCTCGCGGTCGCGCTCATCGGCTGGTTTGGACTGCTCGCCCTAGCGGTTGGCCTGCTTGGGAGTAAGGTCTTCCTAAGGGATGGACAGGCCGTCGGTCCCTACGAGGCGCTTGTGCTCGGACTGTTCGTAGTCGTTGCTGGTGCACCGCCGCTTATCGCACTCGGCTACCTCGGTCGGTCAACCGATGATTGAGCCGGTCGCGGCGAAGCTTGCTCGAGATGAGTTGTGTCCGCGCAACGGACACCATCTTCCATTCTGACGCCGTCCCCACGACGCTGACGGCATGATCTCCTCCCGCGACCGCTGGGCGTCCATCCTTGCCGACCTCTCGACGTCCCGCCTGACGATCGGCCGCTTCTGCAAGCGACGCGGCATTGCGCTCTCCACCTTCCATTCCTGGCGCTCTCGGCTGCGCCGCTCCGCCAGATCCTTCGTCGAAGCGATCGTTCCCGCCTCGGCCCCTGCGTCCGCGCCCTCCGTCCCGATCGTCGAGCTCCGATGCGGACGCCGCGTCGCCGTGCCGTCGGGCTTCGACGCCCACGACCTCGCGCGACTCCT
>JBILLU010000164.1:0-7571 GCA_044375915.1 Phycisphaerales bacterium | reverse complement strand
CGGAGCGTGCTTCGGCGCAGCCGCTCGGCGGCGTTCGTGGGCAGGGGCAGCGGATCGATGCGTTCGCCAGCGACGGGGACGGGCAGCGCGTCGATGATGGCGGCGCCGGCCCGCATGAGCCAGCGGTCGTAGAAGGGCTCGACCTCCGCGTAGACGGCGTCGCGGCGGGTGAGCCGCGGGATGATCCACTGCGCCACCAAGCCGTTGGGCAGCGACGCGCGTGCGTCGAGCAGTCGCTCGATGCGGCGGACGACCGCGGCGTGCTCGTCCAGGCCGCGGACGAGGCGGTAGGTCTCGGGCGTGTCGGCGTGGAGATCGATGCTGATCAGGTCGGGCTTGGTGGCGAGCAGCGTCTCGCATGCGACGTCGGTGTGCAGCTCGGTGCGGACGTGGATCGCGGGCGCGCCGGCGTCGCGGGCGATGGCAATGGCCTCGGCGGCGTGGGGATGCCGCAACGCGTCGAGCTCGAACGAGACGGCGAGGTTTCGCAGTTCGGGCGTGGACAATGCCGTCTTCAACGCGGCGAGGTCGAGCGTCTGCACCGGGTCGCGCGGGCGCGAAGAGCGTGCGAGTTCGACTTGCACGAACTCGGGCGTCGGCGGCGTCTGGGCGAGCGTGGTGCGTGCGGCTCGGGCGATCGCGGCGGCGTCGGCTTCGATCCAGCGTTCGCCGAGCGATTGGCAGATCGAGGCGATGGCGGCCGCGCGATCGGGCCGATCAGCGATGAGGCGTGCGCCCAGATCGCGAGCAACGTGATCGGGCGTGATGCAGGCAGGGCGGGTGATCGGGTCGGCCTGCGGAGCGATGGGCAGATACCCGAGCACAGTACCCAACGACGCGAGCGGGCCGGCCTCGGCGCTCTTGGTGGCGAAGTCCTCGACCAGAGCCTTGTCGAGTAGACACGCGGCAAGCCCCGGGGCGGCGTGGATGAAGATCAGTCGGTGCATCTCGCCCGGCGAGTCGTAGCGCTCGATCATCGCGTCGATGAACGTGGGGTCCACGAGGCACCAGTCGGCGCCGATCGCGACGACGCCCTGCGGCGCACCGTCGCGTGTGAGCAATTGCCACAGGGCGGGCGCGGGGAATACCTCGTCAAAGATCGACACGTTTCCGATGCCGCCGCGCCAGCAGGCGGGGGTCCAGAGTCGCGATGCCTTTACGCCGGGGGCACGCACCCGCAACGTCTCGACCGGCACGGGCGTGATCTCGATCTTGGTGCCGAGCCGCTTGGGCAGGTCGCCGAGGATCGTGCGGATCGCGGGTTCGTCGTTGGTCAGAATGGTGATCCGTGCAGCCCGCTTGGCCTTGGCGACGCGGCTGACGGTCATCTGAAGGGCGTTGAGCCCAAAGGCGATCGGACGCGCAAGATCCCGCGGCGTACCGAGGCCGCCCAACTGGGTGTCGGCGATGATCGCGATGTGGGCGGTGCGGGCGGTGTGCACCAGCCCGACTTCGGCGGCAGCGGATTCCAGTCGTTTGCTCTGCGGCTCGGCGGCACCGGCGTGCACTTTCGCGCCGCTGACGCGGGCGATCACGCCATCGAACATCGAGCCGAGTTCGTCGGCGGAGTCTGCCAGCCAGGTGACATTCTTGAGATCGCGCTGGGCCTGACGCTTCTGGCGTTCCAAGGGCTCGAGCGCGGAGTTGAGCTCGATCGCACGGTCGGCCTTGAAGCGGTTCAGAATGCCGGTCTGGTTCAGGTGCTGCACGAGCGCGTACGCCGGCTCGATCTTGGTCACCTCGGCCGCGTGACGCTCGATGCGCTCGATCAGGTCGTTCACACGGTGCTGGTCGGCGTGGTGAGTGATGATGTCCTGCAGCGATCGCCCGGTCGCGCGGCTGATCTCGCCGACGCGCCAGATCTCCGCCCGCACCTGGCGTACGCGCTCCAAGAGCGCCGCCCGCACCTTGGGGTCGAGCCGCCGCGACTGCGCCGACGGCAGCGACAACGTGCCCGCGGCGGCGAACTCCTGCAACGCCTGCTTCAGCGGCATCGCCTTGGCGTGGCGCTTTGAAATTCCACCCTCGGTCGCGTCGATGACCTTGAGCCCGCGGTTCACGTCCTCGCCGAAATCGCGCTCGAACTGCACGAGGTAGGTCGTCATCTGCTCGTCGCTGTAGCAGGGCCGCCCGAGGTGATCGGTGAGCCGGTGCAGCATCGAGCGTTCGCGGGCGATGCGTTCCCACTCCAGCATCTCCAGCGTGCGGAAGTGGCTGAGTTCACCCGACCACACTTGATGGATCGCCGCACCGGCGGCGTAGTACTGGCCGTCGGTGAAACCCAGGTCCTGACCGATGAGAATGACGGGATCGGCACCCATGTGACGGGCGAGGTAGTACGCGAGATGCGCCACCGTCGCGCCCGGGCGCAGTTCGCCGCGGTCGCGCTTGAAGACGGCGCGGATCGCGTCGTCGGCGTTGTCGCACAGAATGCTGTCGGCGATGCGTTCCGCCGGACAGCGGATCGCGCCGGGCCAGGCCTCGAAGATCGCCGGGCTGGCCTTGGGTTCGACGACGAGCGTGACGCCCTCGACGTCGGCCGCGGTGAGGCCTTCGTAGAACCGCTTGCTGATCGACGCGTGGTCGAGCGCGGTGACAAAGTGCGGGCGGATGCCCTTGGCGAGCAGCGTCTTCAGCACCGTCTGCACCGCGATGATCACGACGCGGTCGCGTACGCCGGGCTGCGAGAGCAGATCGATGTTGCGTCGCAGGCTCGGCCCGGCGGAGACAACGATTGCGGGCTTGCCCTTGGCGATGCCGGCGAGATCGTCGATGCCCGGCGCGTTGGCGTAGGACTCGATGTTGCCCAGCAGGTTGCGCATCGTCGTATCGACGTGCACCAGCGTCGTGACGATCGACGTACGCACGGCACGCATCGCGGCGGCGAGGCTCTTGCCGAAGCGCTCGGCCTTGTCGCCGAGCCGAGCCTTGCTGGGCGGGTGCTCGAGCATCCGCGTGCCGACCATGAAGATGCCCTCGGCGCCGGTGATCGACGCGGTGATCTCGCCGGAGTCATCGGGCTCGGTGATGATGACACAGTTGCGCTGGCTCAGCCACGCGCTGTGGTCGACGTGCTCCAGCACGCTGCGCAGGAGCCCCACGTCAGGCTCGAAGGCGAGCACCACGCCCATCTGGCCGTAGCGGCGCGAGATTGCCTCCACGTGGTACCCGAGCGCAAAGCCCATGCACACGGTCGCGCCGGCGGCGGTGAGATCCACACCTCTGGTGAGAGCTTCGGCCTCCGCCTTGGGCCGGTGCAGGCTGGCGAGTTGGCGGTTGCCAGACGGTTCGCGCAGCACGGCCGAGAGGCTGCCGTCGCCGGAGCGGATGAAGGTGATGTCCTCCCGCGGCTTGGCCTGCGCGATCTTGCGGATCGTCCGGATCGCCTGCGCCGGCATCGATTCCAGGTTCTTCGCCAGCGTCGCGTCGCGGGTCGCGATTGAGGGGGTGTACTCGCAGGCCTCGGGCGGCAGCACGAGCGGGCGGACGACGAGCGGCGTCACCTCCGGACGCAGCGCCGCTGGCGAGGCCGGTGCGTCGCCGAAGAACGCCGAGAGATCAGCCCCCATCGGCCCCAATTGATCGAGGGCGGCGATTGATGGATTGGAAGAATCAGCGGTCGTCACGGAACCTCCGTCCGCGGGTGGGTCAGGTCGGGCACGGCGGAGGCAGGACCGGATGCGAATAGATCGCGCCCGCAGGCTCCGCCGCGGTACGGGGATTGATCGGACATGTGAGGTCTCATGCGGCAGAAATTGGCTTGAGACGCAGGTCGCAAGACCTCTCGACGTCCCGCCGGGACGGACGTCCGCGGCTCACGAGCGACCGAGCTGCTAATCTGCGGCGATGCACGCATCGGTCGCCAACGCCCGCCTCGCCAAACTCCGCGGCTTTCGCGTGCCCACCATCCCGGACCGCTCCATCGCCGCGGAGGTCGGCCGTTTCGCCAAAGAAGTCCGCCGAACCGATCGCGGCTTGGCGAAGATCGACGAAGTCTGGACCGCCGCCGCCCCGGACGCGCTCCGCAACCTCGCTCGCCCAGTTGCCTTCAAGGCAGGCGTGCTCGAACTGGCCTGTGCCGCCGCCGCGGTTCGGTTCGAGGTCGACCGCTGGCTGCAGGGCGGCGGCCGAGAAGTTCTGGAAAAGACGCTCGGCTCGGCGATCTTCCGCGTTTGTTTCACGTCGGGCGGCCGAAGTCGCCTTCCGCGGAACAGCACCCGCGGCGGACGCGAAAGAAGTTCCTGATCCGATTCCGGATCGACGCCGGCGGTGGTTCCCACCACCCAACCCAGCCCACCCCGGACCCCAGCCCCATCCCTCCCCCGCAGCGGTTGAAGATGTACGAGGAAGACCCCACAACCGCGAGCAGTCGCATCGGGATGGACTCGGCCAAGCCGAGTGCCGCGGGAGACACCCTGCGCGACTACCTCGCTGCTGGAAAGCCGACGTGCCCTAGCTGCCGCTACGAGCTGCGCGGGGTTGAAACATCGACATGCCCCGAGTGCGGCTGGAGTCTGCAACTGCAGCTCAAGCCGCGGCTGGCGACGGTCCCGCACTGGCTCTTCGGCCTGATGATCTACGGCTGGCTCGCCATCATGGGGATCGGGGGCACAGTCGCGAACGCGGATCGATTCTGGAACTACTTCCGTGTCGCCTCGGCGCGTTGGATGCGTCAGAACAACAACGCCCAGTCGCAGGCGATCGTGCAGCAGTTTCTCAATCAGACACCCGGCCCGCTTGCCGGGCGGGATGCGGCCCTGATTTCCTCCGGTGCCGCGGCGGTGCCGGTCATGCCGCCCAAGCCGAACGTGACGGAAACCGTCTACCTCTACTTTGTGGCGCTTTCCTCGCAGGATCAGGTCTCAATGGTGGTGTTCCTGGCCGCGATGTCGGTGGGTGTGATCGGGTTGCTGCTCGTGCCCATGTCACGCCGCTGCTCCCCCCGGTTCAACGCCATCTTCGTGGGCATGGGATCGGTGGTTTTCGGGCTTCTCGCGGTCAATTACCTGATCACGTACGTGTCCTTCTGGATGCGGCGATTCTGACCAGCGAGTCTGAGCGACTCTTCGGATTTCGCTGGTGCGACCCCCTCTGGGCGTGGTAGGCTGTTGGCGTGACTCGGGTGACCACCAAGATCGGCTCCGATGAGCGGGCGCCGCTGCGCCTCGTCGAGGTGCAGCCGCCCAACGTGCGGACCCGCGCCGAAAGACGCTTCATCCGCGGCTCGACGCATCACGAGGTGCTCGCCCTCCGCGAGTTCGTCGACGGGCGCGACTTTCCGTGTCCGTGCTGCGGGCACAACCTGCGCGGGATCATGAGCGCCAACTGCCCGGAGTGCGGCGTGCCGCTGCGGGTGGAGCTGGTGACGCCTCTGCCCAGCCGTCGCGCGTTCGTGATCGGCGTCGCAGCGCTGGCGTCGGGGTTCTTCTTTAACGCGACGCTGATCGCATTCCTGGTGTGGGAGCGCTTCAGCGACGCGAGCACGCAGGATTTGTGGCGCATGGGCAAGCCGCAGATCGTGTCGGCGATCGGGTTCGCGGTGGCGCTGCCGTGGTGGGTGGTGGCGATGCGTTGGCTGGACCAGCAGAGCCGCTTCGTGCGGGTGCTCCTGGCGGCGTGCTGCTGGGTGATAGCGTTCGCGTCGGCGATGTGGATTCATCGGGTGGTGCGGTAGTCCCCGCACCCGCTCCCCCACTTCCGCGTATAGACCGGTGCCATCTCGCCGATAACAGTCGGGAGAATCCCATGCCCGGCACGCCGCACACGGATCTGTCGCCCGAACTCCTCACGCACAAGCGGGCCATCGAGGCCAAGGCCAAGGAGTACGGCCTCCACTTCCCCGAGGTCATCTTCGAGGTTCTGCCGTTTGACACGATGAATCAGATCGCGTCGTACGGCGGGTTCCCGACCCGCTACCCCCACTGGCGCTGGGGCATGGAGTACGAGAAACTCTCCAAGCGCGACGCCTACGGCCTGGGCCGCATCTACGAGATGGTCATCAACAACGACCCCTGCTACGCCTACCTGCAGGAATCCAACGGCGTCACCGATCAGAAACTCGTGATGGCCCACGTCTACGGCCACGCCGACTTCTTCAAGAACAACTTCTGGTTCAGCAAGACCAACAAGAAGATGATGGACGAGATGGCCAACCACGCCACCCGCATCCGTCGTCACATGGACCGCCAAGGACAGGAAACCGTCGAACGCTTCCTCGACGCGTGCCTCTCGATCGAGCATCTCATCGACCCACACTCGGCGTTCATGGGCCGCTCGAATCGGGCCGAGAACGCCGACGCCTACGAGCCGAGCAAGCTGCCCGCCAAGGACTACATGGACCCGTTCATCAATCCGCAGGAGACGATGGACCGGGAGCGGAAGGAATACGAAGAGAAACAGAAGGCCGCCCGCAGCAAGTACCCGGCCCAGCCGACTCGCGATGTGCTGCTCTTCCTGCTCAAACACGCACGCCTCGACGACTGGCAGCAGGACATCCTGGGCATCATCCGCGACGAGGCGTACTACTTCGCGCCGCAGGCGATGACCAAGGTCATGAACGAGGGTTGGGCGACCTACTGGCACAGCAAGCTGATGACCTCGCACTTCCTTGAGGCCAAGGAGATCGTGCACTACGCCGATCAGCACTCGGGCGTTGTGCACATGCCGCCGGGCGGGTTCAACCCGTACAAGATCGGCGTGGAGCTGTTCAAGGACATCGAGCGCCGCTGGAACAAGGGCCAGCACGGCGCGGCGTGGGAAGCGCTCGACACCATCGGCGCCAAGGAAGCCTTTGACGACAAGAGCATGAAGGGGCGCGACAAGATCTTCGAGGTCCGGCGCATCTACAACGACGTGAACTTCATCGACGAGTTCCTGACCGAGGAGTTCGTCGAGAAGCACAAGATGTACCAGCACAAGCGCGACCCGCAGACCGGCGAGATCAAGGTCGTCAGCCGCGACTTCAAGCGGGTGAAGATGACACTCTTGCACCACCTGACCAACATGGGCCAGCCGTTCATCTACGTCGCCGACGCAAACTACCTCAACCGCGGCGAGCTCTACCTCGCCCACCAGTTCAACGGCCTGGAAGTCGAGGCCGCCAAGGCCCAGCAGGTGCTTGAGAATCTCCGCCTCATCTGGGGCCGCCCCGTGCACCTGCAGGCGGTGGTGAACGAGGACATGCACATTCTCTCGATGGAAGAGATCGGCGGGAAGATCAAGAAGGAACGCGTGAACTCGGACACCCCGCGGCCGGCGCATGTGATCGAGTGAACGTCGGTCTACCGGGGCAGGGGCTTGGCGGGGGCGGCGTCTAGAAGGCCCCGCCCCCAACGCACCGCACAAGAAGAAAGAGCCCTCGCTTTCGCGACGGCTCTTCGGGGAGGAGGGGGACACGAACGTTCGGATCCGCCGCGACGGATTCCACGGCGTCCGTTGAGACCGGAACCGAGGAACCGCCCCGCCGCGGCGGGAAGAGAGTTCTCACCAAGTCAGCATGAAGTCCACCGTCACGCGGCTTCCGAAGATGTCCGCGTTGCGGTTGGTTAGCGGGTACTCGTAATCCGCACCGA
>JBILLU010000163.1:0-7610 GCA_044375915.1 Phycisphaerales bacterium | reverse complement strand
CGCCAGCACAAGGCCGACGACGCCGGTCAGGAGATTGCAACGGGCCGACCTGCTCAAAGCACCGGTTCCTTCGATCTCATCGCGACGCCTTCGCCGCGTCCCCCGAACGCCCGTGCCCTTGAAGCCACTCCGCCACGTCGGAGATCGTCTGCTCCAGCGTCCGCCGCGCTTCGAACCCGATCGCCCGGCGAACCTTTTCAAGGCTCGGCCTGCGGTCCGGCAAATCCTCGAAGCCCGGCGGATACGCCGAACTGTAGGGAACATACTCGACTTTCGAGCCCGATCCCGTGAGCCGAATCACCAGCGCCGCGAGATCGCGAATTGAGATCGATCTGTCCGAACCGAGATTGAACACCTGCCCATGACACGACTTGGAACCCAGGAGCCGCGGCAGCGCCTCGGTGACATCCCCGACATGGCAAAAACAGCGCGACTGGCGACCATCCCCGAAGACCCGCACCGGTTCGCCCGCCTGCGCCGCCTTCACAAACCGCGGCAGCACCATCCCGTAGTCCCCGACCTGCCTCGGGCCGACCGTGTTGAAGAACCGCGCCACCACCACCGGCAGCCGCGCCGGGCCGCTGCCGAGCGGAAAGTTCAGTGCGAGATACTCATCGATCGCCTTGCTGTACGCATAGCTCCACCGTGCCACGGTGGTGGGGCCGTACAAGACGTCATCGTCTTCCGCGTACGGGCTCTTCGCGCTCTTGCCGTAGACCTCGGAGCTCGACGCAATGAGCGTCGGAATACCGCGGGTCCCGTTCAGCGGCGTCTCGCGACCAGACGCGAACCGCAACAACGCCATCGTCTGATCCACGTTGGTCCACACCGAGCCCGCCGGATCCTTCATCACCAGGCTCACGCCGACCGCCGCCGCGAGGTGATAGATCTCGTCGAACACCTCGCCCTTGCCAAACGCCTCGAGCGCCTCACGCAGATCGGCCTCGATGAACCGCAGGTGCGGATGCTCAGGCAGATTCCCGCCCCGACCGGTTGACAGATTGTCGATCACTGTCACCCGATCACCCCGGGCCAGCAGATGCTCGCACAGATGCGATCCGATGAACCCCGCGCCGCCGGTGATGAGCGTGCGACGGGATGGAGCGGCGGCGTTCATGGCGTCGGAAGATACTTGGTCCGTATCGTAAACGGGGCCGAGCGCTCTCGCACCCGGCCCCAGTGAATTCTCGGTTCTGAGCCGCGGGGTTCAGCCCGCGATGACGCTGCCGACACTTAGGCCGCGGCCTGCGTCTCGCTCGGGTTCTGGTACTCGTGGGTCGCACGCATGTTGCCGCGAATGTAGCCGCCGGCCGAAGGCTTGACCGCGTTGACGACCACGCCGAGGAACTCGCCGCGGGTCTCCATGAGGTCGTTGCGCAGGCGTGCCACCAGGCCGCGCTTCTCGCCCAGGGCACGAACCACGAGCACGCTCGCGTCGGTGCGGTTGGCGATGGCCATGCCGTCGCTGGCAACCAGCGCCGGGGCGGCGTCGATGAAGACGACGTCGTATCGCTCCTTCAGCTGAGCGAGCAACTTCGAGAACTTCTCGCTGCTGAACATCTCAAAGATCCGCTTGTCGCGCGTGCCCGCGCTCATCAGATTCAGGTTCCCGTCGCCGATGCTCTGGATGCACTCGTCGAGGTCCGAGCCGCTCAACGCGTCCGACAGACCCGGGTTCTCACGCAGCGCAAACACGCGATGGGCCCCGGGACGCCGGAAGTTGGCGTCGATGATCAGCACCTTCTTGTCCGACGCCGCAAGCGACAACGCCATGTTCGTCAGCACGCTCGTCGCGCCGGATCCCGGCATGCCGCCCACCACGAGGATGGTCTTGTGCCCGGCCTGCACCAGCCGCTTGGCCACCACGGCACGCAGCTGCCGGTAGCTCTCCGCGATCACGCCGCGCGGGCGGTCGCGGAACGTCGTCTCGATCGCTCCCGCTCCCGCAGGGTCCTCCGACGAGTCCGGGATCCAGCCCAGCAGGCGCGTCCGCGGCATGAGATTGATGTCCGCCGGCCCCTTCACGCGGCTGTCCATCAGCTCGATCGCCAGGATCAACGCGCTCACCAGACCCACGATCGCCAGCATCGTCGCCGGCACGATCACCGACACCTTCGGCGACGACACCTCACGCGGCCTCTTCTCGTCGCTCGCCACCACGATGCGGTTCGAGGTCGGAAGATCCGCCAGCATGCTCGCCGTGCGCAGGTTCTCGGTGAACGTCGAAATCGACTTCTGCGTGTTCTCGATCTTCGCGTCCAGATCGCGCACTGTGGCCAGGGCCCGGGCGGCGACCTGCTGCTTGTCGCTCAGAGTGTCACGCTGCTTGGTCATCTCCGCCATCTGGTTCTCGAGCGACTGCAGCGAGATCCGCAGCGTGTCCAGGTTCGCGTCGAAGCGCTTCCGCAGCGACTCCTCGCGCCGCTGGTCCAGGTTCTGGCTCATGCCCTGCAGCGTCGAGTCCAGCCGCTTGTATTCACGATGCTCGCGGGTCAGCCCGCGGAGCAGCATGCCCTTGAGCTCGGCCTCCACCCGCTGCATCTCCTGCTTGATCGAGATGATCAGCGGGTCCTGCTCCACCTCGTTGCGGATGAAATCGGTGTACTGGATGCCCGACGGGTTGTTCAACTGATCCTCGAGCTGCTTGATCGAAACTTTCCGCAGCTCGGCCTCCTTCTGCGTCTCCAGAATGTTGCTGTTGAGCAGATAGAGGTTCTGCAGCGTCTCGCTGCCCTGTTCGCCCAGCGTGCTGAGGTTGTTGTCGCGGAGCAAGCCCTCGCGACGGTTCTGCATGTCGCGCAGCTCGTTGCTGAACCGCTCGATCTGAGCCGACAGCTGGTCACGCTGCGTCTGCGTGCTGCCCGTCGCCACGCGACGCAGCTCGGTCATGTACGCCTCTTTCAGCAGCTTCGCCAAGGCCGTCGCGTCGTCCGCCCAGCGGCAGCTGGCCGAAAGCTCGATCAGACGCGTGCCCGGGATGATGCGTGTCCGTGCCACGCCGCTCCCCAGCTCCTTCACCGCCGCGACCTGGTCGATCTTGCCGCCCTCGTCGAACTTCGACGCCCAGTTCGGAGCCTCGCGTAGCAGACGCGGGTCCACCGCGACGCGGCTCAGCACGTCCTCGCGGGTCATCTGACGTGCCTGCGTCAGCATGAAGCGCTCGATCTCGTTCTGCGATTCGCCCGTGCCCACCGCCGTCGGATTGACGATGTTCGCGTTGGGCGTGAACGCCTCGAAGATCACCGAGCTCGTCCATGTCGGGCTCAGCTTCAGCATCAGGATGTACAGCACGACGCCGAGCACCAGGCCAAGACCGCCCGCGCCGCCCAGGATGTACTTGTACTTCATCAGCAGCTTGACCGGATCGATCGCCACGCCGCCGGCGCCAACCGGGGCGCTCGACGGAGTCGGTCCCGCCGGACGCGGGGCGCTGGTCAGGGTCGCGGTCGGATTTGCTGCTGCGCTCATATCACGTTCCTCTGTTCGTACCATGTTTGGGCTTTCGGCCGCCCAAACTCGACTCGTCCGAGACCCAAAGCGATTCGACCGCCGGGCGATGGATGTTCGCCCTCGTCCGAGTGCTTCGAGCCTCGATCTTGCATCGGCTCGCCCAACCCATTGCTGCGGCGGAATTCCGCCGCAGCACGCTCCCACCTTTCGGACGCGCAAGGACCGCGCTCCAGAACGGTCACGCCGTTCCCTTTCCCCCGGAGCGGAATCCCGCCCCGCGAGCCGCAGAATCGCCTTGCCTCCGCAGTCGGAGGTTTCCGCGCACCCGGGTCAGGGATTGATCACTTTCTCCAGCCGCTCCATCTCGGCCTTCTGCTGGCCTTCCGTGACGCTCCGGCTCTGCTGCATCAGGTTCTTCGCCCGGGTCAGCGTCGCCTTGGCCTCGTCCTTCTTGTCCATCTTGAACTGCGTCTCGGCCAGGTGCATCAGGATCGTGACCTGCGTGCTCGGGGCCGACGGCATCGAGATCGCCCGCATCAAGGTGTCCTTGGCCTCGTCGAGCTTGCCCGACTCCAGCAGCACCATGCCCAGCGTGTCCAGCGTCTCCGGGCTCTTGGGACGGATCTCAACCGCCTTGCGAGCGAACGGCAACGCGTCGTTGGGCTTGTTGAGGTCCTTTCCAAGCAGGTACGCGAGGTTGTTCAGTGTCTCCGCGTCGTTCGGATCGGCCGCCACGATGTCGCGGAAGGCCTGCTCGGCCTTCTCGAACTCATTGCCGAGGTACAGACGACCGGCGTACTCCGAGCTCGCGAGCTTCGCCAGCGGCGCGATCTTGGTGGTCTTGCCGAGCCTCTGCATCTCGTCGAGACCCTTGGCCATCGTCTCCTTGCGGTCGGCCTGCAGACGGGCTCGGAAGAACGCCAGCCAGTCCTGATTGACCGTCGTGTCCCGAGCCATCGCATCGAGCGTGCTCAGAGTCTCCGGGCCGCCCAGCAGCGAGAACGCCGAGTTGAACCAGTTCTGCATCGCCGGCACGCTCTCGACCGGGATGAGCTTCATCGAGGCCGCCGCGTCCTTGCGGGCGTCCGCCATGTTGTTGCGGGCCTTGCGGATCGCAGCCCGACCCAACAGGAGCTCCGGGTCCTTGCTGATGCGGTCCTGCACCTTGTTCAGCACGTTCTCGGCTTCGGTCACGTTCGGCGGCTTCTGACTCAGAACCGCGTTGATGTACCGCACCGCGTGGGCTGAACGATTGTCGTTGTTGAACGCCAGCTTGTAGAACGCGCGGGAGCGATCCGGTCGCTCCAGCGAGTCGAACAGGTCGCCGATGCTGGCATAGAACGCGCCCATGCCGCCGCGCCGACGCGCCACCTCTTCGCCCAGCGACGACGCCTCGTCGTCGCGATCCATCTTCACCAGCTCGCGGATCGCCATGCCCAGCATCTCGTCGTAGCTGGGGTTGATCTGCAGCACGGCCTTCATCGCGTTGATCATGTCCTCGCGACGACCCTCGCGCTCGAACACCACCGCGCGCAGCTGCTGCGCCTGCCAAAGACGGGCGTCCAGCTTCAGTGCCTGGTCGAGATCGGCCAGGGCGTCGGTCGAGTTGCGCCGGTGCTCAATGGCCAGCTGTCCGCGCTTCAGGAACACGCCCGCGATGCCGGGATAGCTCACGATCGCCTTGTCGAGGATGTCCATCGCCTTGGTGACGTCGCCGCGGGCGTTGGCCGCGTCGGCCCGGAGCATCTGCGCCACCACGCCCTCGCGGGCCTCCTTGCTGAGCGAGTCGATCTCCTTCTCACCTTCTTCAAACCGCCGGGCGCCGATGAGCGCCTCGGCAAGCCGCAGACGCACCGAATCCTCCGGCGCGTCCTTGCTCGCCTCGATCACGCGACGCAGCGCATCGATCGCCTTGTCGCTCTCGTTCTGCTCGATATACAACTCAGCCAGCATGCGATCCGCCGGCACCCGCTTGGGGTCCTGCGTCGCACGCGCCTCTTCCAGCGCATTGATCGCGATGCGGGCCTGATTGCGGGGGGCCATGAACTGGGCCAGGCCCATCAGCGTGTCGGTGAACTTCGCGGTCCCGTCGGGCTCGCCCTTCACCTTCGCCGCGTAGTCCCGGAAGACCTTCTCCGCGCCCGGCACGTTGGCCTGGTCGTAGTACCACGCGGCGTCGATCTGGACGACATCCGGACCGTCCGCGATCTTGCGGACATCGTCGATGCGCTTACGGGCCTCGTCAAAGCGACGCAGGTCGACGTTGAGCGCCGCGATCTGCACCTTGTACCCGCGGTTGCCCGGATCGCGCACCGCGTCCTTCACGCGTTCCCGCAGAGCCGTGTCGCGGTCGCCCAGCGTTCCCTCCAGCCGCAGCCACTCGTCGCGCACGTTCGTATCCGCCGCGAGCATCTTCGCCGCGTCGCGCATGACCCGCAGCGCTTCGTCGCTGCGACCCGCCACCTGCAGCGTCTGTGAGTACTGCAGAATGCTCGTCGCATCGTCAGGGCGCAGGTCGATCGCCTTCTTCATGTTCGCGACCGCGTCGGTCGTGCGGCCTTCCTCGGCCTGCATCCCCGCCAGCACCCGATACGCCTCGACGTTGAAGTTGTACTTGGCCGCGCCGGTCTCCATCAGCGTGATCGCGCCGCGACGATTGCCCTCGGCCGCCATCAGACGCGCCTTGAACGTCACGCCGTCGTAGGTATCAAGGTTCCGCGCAACCGCCTTCTCGCCCCACGGCTTCGCCTCGTCAACCTTGCGCTCACGCAGCGCCTTGATGAAGAGCGACTCGATCACCATCGGATCGTCGGCAAAGTCCTTCGCCACCACCGCCCACGCTTCCTGGGCCGCCGCCTTGTGCACCTCGCCGCCGCCCTCGAGAATCGCCGCCTTCTGCAGCGCCTTCTGGGCCGCCGGCATGTCCTTGGCCTGTTCGAGCGCCTGCAGGCGAGCCTTGACCGGATCGCCCGCGTTGAGCACCGCCAGCGCATTCTGGTACACCTGCAGCTCGGCCGGCCGGTCCTTCGCAACCTCAATCGCCTTCTGAAGGACCGACTTCGCGCTGTCGATGTCATTGATGCTCATCTTCAGGTTGATCACCCGCATGGTCAGTTCCTGCGGGTACTTGAGCGCGACCATGCCCTGCTCGAGCGCCTCGCGGGCGCCCGCTTCATCTCCGGCAGTCTGCTTGTTGCGTGCCTCGGCGATGACTTTCGCCACCGGATCGGTGACCGCCTTCTCGCCCAGCTCCTGCTCGATCGCCAGCAGCCGCTTCTCGATCGTCTCGTTACCCGGCAGCATCTCCGAGGCCATCTGATAGAGCTGCTTGGCCCGATCAACGTTGCGGAGGCGGATCTCCACCTCGCCCAGCAGGAGGATCGCCGTGATGTTGCCCGGATTGATCGCCAGCGCCTTCTCAAGCAGTTCGCGCGCCTTGCCCGGCTGGTTCAGCTGCGCCGAAGCCTTGGCCGCCGCGAACAGAGCATCCGCGTCCTGTTCGCCCACGCCCGCGAGATACCCGAGCAGCAGCCGCTGCGCGTTCAGGTAGTCTTCTTCCGCCAGCTTGATCTTGCCGTCCACGAACTGCAGGCGGATCGAACCCTCCGGCTCGATCTTCGCAAGTTCGGCGCGACGCGCCTTGCCCTTCTCGAGCCACTCCGCACGCGTCTGCTTCAGCTTCGCCGCATCGCTGTCAGACGCGAATTCCCACGCCCGAAGCGCGATCGCCGCCTGACGGAACAACGCCTCGTTCTTGCGGAACCACAGCAGCTTGCCCTGCACGTTGAGGCTCGGGTTCGGGAGATCACGCACCAGCTGCAGCGTCGCGATCGCCGCCTCGAACTCGCGGGCCAGCGTTTCCGCCTCGCCCTTGGTCATCAACAGCGAGGCATCGTTCGGACGCGCCTTGATCGCGCGGTCAAGCGCCGCGCGGCTGCGCGTCACCTTGCCGCTGTCGTCCAGGCTCAGCTCCAGGAACGTGAACTGCGAGAGCGTCTGCGCCTCCAGCTTCATCGCGTCCGCACTGGCGAACACACTGTCGGTCTCGTTCAACGCCTTGATCGCATCGGCACGCAGTTGATCCGCGAGCTTGCGCCGGTCCGTCGGGCTTGAGATCGCCTGCGCCTGCCGACGAGCATCCGTCAGCAGCCAGCTCAGCT
>JBILLU010000160.1:0-7748 GCA_044375915.1 Phycisphaerales bacterium | reverse complement strand
AGTTCAACACCGAGCAATGGCTACCACGACGTCACGGTCCAGTGGCTTCGAACCGGGGTGCCGATCATGAACGGATCAGCCGGAGCTTCCGTCGGCGGCGGCACCGTCACCGGTGCGACACCCACACTCGCCTCGCCGACCAGATCCTCCGCAACCGCGCTCACTATCACCAACGCCACCCCCGCCGACACCGGCAATTACAAAGTCCTCTTCTGGAACACCTGCGGCGAGGTTGAGTCAGTCGCCGTCAAGGTCACCGTCAAGGGACACGCCGCGGACATCAACGGCGACGGGCTCGTCGATGACGACGACTTCACGCTCTTCGCGCTCCAGTACGACACCATGCTCTGCAACGACCCGGCGATGGCCGACGGCTGCTCCGCCGACTTCAACGCCGACGGCCAGGTCGACGACGCCGACTTCAACATCCTCGCCCCGGCGTACAACGTGATGGTGTTCTGAAGCCGGCATCGCGACGTGCCGCAGGAGCCTGCGAAAGGCAGACTCTGAGACTCGTCCCCGAACAACAGACGAGTTTCACCAGCAAGATCATCCCACACGCGATTTTGCGGCCAGGCTCCGCGTGCTGTGACCAAAAAATCTCGCTGTGAACGCGCATCGGCGCGTCTGTTCAACGCCATTGCCATGCGGTGGTGGAAGTGGGGCCGAGCGTGGCGGTGGCTCGGTTCCGCGAAGGTCGATTTGCGGGATCAGATCCGATTCAGGAGCGTTGTATGTTGTGCGCTGGTCAATGGCAGATGTCGGGATTGAACGCCGTAGGTGGGACGGTGGATCGCATGTACAGGATTCGTTCGTGGGCTCGCCCGATAATGGCTGTCGTGGTCACACTGCTGACGGCGATCATTTCGCCAGCGGCCAAGGCACAATCCTGCGGCCCGCAGTGGCTGCCGGGAGACGGGGTTCCCGGAGTGGATGGTGCGGTTTATGCCACCACCATGTGGGATCCTGACGGGTCTGGCGAGCAGACGCCGAAGCTCGTGGTAGCCGGCGGGTTCTCGATCGCTGGAAACGGAGCGGCGAAGAACATCGGCTTGTGGGATCCTCAAACCAACGCGTGGACAGCGCTTGGTGCCGGGATGAACAGCAGTGTTTTTTCCTTAGCGGTGCTTCCCAATGGCGGGCTGATCGCGGGCGGTTTTTTCACCGCGGCAGGCGACGTCACCGTTAACAGGATCGCCCGCTGGAACGGCTCGACTTGGGAACCGTTGGGATCGGGAATGAATGACGCGGTGAACGACATTGCAGTGCTACCCAATGGCGACCTGATCGCGGGTGGCAGGTTCACCAGCGCCGGGGGCGTAGCGGCCAACCGCATCGCGCGCTGGAACGGTTCGATTTGGGCTCCGCTGGGATCGGGGATGAATAATGACGTGCGTACCGTCGTCGTGCAGCCCAGTGGCGTTATCTTTGCAGGCGGTGACTTCACGACAGCGGGCGGCGTGACGGTGAACAGAGTCGCTCGCTGGACCGGTTTGAATTGGACATCGATGGGCTCGGGAATGACTGGCCCGGTGTCCCAGCTTTCCGTGCTACCGAACGGCATCTTGGCAGCCGGCTCGTTTACGGCGGCTGGCGGTGTGACCGTTAACCGCATCGCTAGGTGGAACAACTTCACTTGGGCTCCTCTTGGGACCGGTCTGAACGACGACGTTTACTCGCTCGCCGTCCAAACCAACGGTGATCTGATTGCGGGTGGCACCTTCACCACCGCCGGTGGCGTCGAGGCGAACCGCATCGCCCGCTGGAACGGCTCCTCATGGGCTCCGCTGGGGTCGGGATTCAATAACTCGGTATGGGCACTGACGGTGCTGCCCAACGGCGACTTGGTCGCGGGCGGCAACTTCACGACCGCAGGGGGAGTGGCGGCCAACTGCATCGCCCGCTGGAGCGGCTCGTCATGGGCCCCGCTCGCAAATGGCATGAACAGTTCGGTTGCGGCTCTCGCCGTGCTCGCAGACGGCGACGTGGTCGCCGGCGGCTGGTTCACGACAGCAGGAGGCGCAAACGCGAGCTACATCGCACGCTGGAACGGGTCCGCGTGGGCACCGCTCGGGTCGGGGATGAACGGCCCGGTGTTCGCGCTTGCCGTACTGCCCAACGGCGATCTGATCGCTGGCGGCTCATTCACCAAGGCCGGGGGCGAGTCAGCCAACAACATCGCGCGATGGAACGGCTCGACCTGGACCCCGCTGGGATCGGGGATGAATAACTCGGTGTCTGCGCTCGCCGTGCTGCCCAATGGAAACCTTGTTGCCGGCGGTTGGTTCACCCTCGCTGGAGGCAACACTGCAAACCGAATCGCTCGTTGGAACGGCTCGACTTGGTTGCCACTCGGGATTGGAATCGGCGGTGATTCCCCACGAGTGAACGCATTGGCAGTGTTGCCCGACGGCAACTTGATCGCAGGTGGTGAGTTCACTCTTGCCGGATTCGTGCCGGCGAGTCGGATCGCACGATGGAACGGGACTACCTGGGCGCCGATTGGAACAGGAGTGAATCCGGTCGTCTTTGCGTTAGCCGTGCTGCCGGATGGAAGCATCGTCGCAGGAGGGAGCTTTCCCGAGCAGTCCATCAAGCGCTGGAACGGTACCTCGTGGGTCTCGTTGGGTACGGGAACGGTGGGTAACGTGTACTCCCTCGCCGTGCTGCCAAACGGCAACCTCGTCGCTGGCGGCCAGTTCACCACCGCCGGAGGCTTGACAGCCAGCCGCATCGCTCGCTGGGACGGCTCGTTCTGGGCACCGCTGGGCTTGGGAATAACCAGTGGCTTCTTTCCGACCGTTTACAGCCTCGCTGTGCTACCCAACGGAGAGTTGGCCGCGGGTGGCGCCTTTGTGACCGCTGGTGACGAAGTTTCGGCGTACTTCGCTCGCTACTCATTCACCGGAAGCCCGACCATGTCGCTCCAACCGAAACCGCAGACCGTTCTTTCGGGCGCAACGCTGACGCTCAGTTCAACACCGAGCAATGGCTACCACGACGTCACGGTCCAGTGGCTTCGAAACGGGGTGCCGATCATGAACGGATCAGCCGGAGCTTCCGTCGGCGGCGGCACCGTCACCGGTGCGACACCCACACTCGCCTCGCCGACCAGATCCTCCGCAACCGCGCTCACTATCACCAACGCCACCCCCGCCGACACCGGCAATTACAAAGTCCTCTTCTGGAACACCTGCGGCGAGGTTGAGTCAGTCGCCGTCAAGGTCACCGTCAAGGGACACGCCGCGGACATCAACGGCGACGGGCTCGTCGATGACGACGACTTCACGCTCTTCGCGCTCCAGTACGACACCATGCTCTGCAACGACCCGGCGATGGCCGACGGCTGCTCCGCCGACTTCAACGCCGACGGCCAGGTCGACGACGCCGACTTCAACATCCTCGCCCCGGCGTACAACGTGATGGTGTTCTAAGAGATCAGACTGCGAGATGAGGCCGCGAGATCAGGCAGACGGCGGAAGCGCCTGAGTTCACGGAGTGGTCCCGAGTCCGCGACGGGCGCGAGACCCGATCAGAGGACGACCATCGAGCCGATGTTGGGCCGACGTCGAGCGGCGTGGGCATTCACACGGTCTTCACACGATTCTTTGCAAGAAGTGATCTTGGCGGCCGCTTCATCTCGTAGCGGTGTTCGGCCGCGGAGGAGGATCGTCATGGGAAGCCACGCGGTTCGGAGCGGGTGGTCGATGGTCGGGACGCTCCTGGTGGCGGCACTTGCCGCGGCGGTCGGGCGCAACGCGGTCGCTCAGCCCACGAATGTCCGCGCGTGGTACGCCCAGGGCCAAGTCTTTGTCGTCTGGGAGCGGCCCGCTCCGCCGGTGAACCCCACCGACACCGTTGAGATCTATGCCTCCGCCGCGGCTCAGATCTCCATCGCCAACATGACGCGAGTGGGCAAGATGTTCTTCCCGGAGTACACCGGGGCGCGGCTGAAGGCACTTGGTCCGGCGGCCACGCTGCGAGTGCCGACCCCTGCGGGCGGGACGTATCAGCTCTTGGCGAATGAAGGAGCCTTCGCCTTCACGCCGCGGGCGGCGGGCAACTTGTTCTTTGCGGTCGTTGACACGGGCTCCAACGTTGTGAACGCGGGCAATAGCAGTTCGGCCGTCTTCGGCTACGACCCGGTGAACGAACCCGTGCGTCCGCATCAGCAGTTCACGGGCTTCACGCAGGGCGGGAACCAGTACGCGGCGTATGTGGTGTGGATCGAAGGTCGTAACGACGTGGACAACGCGCGGCCGGACATTCCCGTGCTCGGCGATGCGGACAAGAACGGCGTGCCGCAGGTCTTTGCGGTGACGCAGCCGGTCGGCGGGCTGACCGCGCCCGCGGGCACGCGCTCGTGTCTGCTGGCTCACGCCGGCGAGAACGAGTACCAACTGTTCCTCCCGGGCGTGCCGGGACGATCGAACCTGTCGCTCGGCTTGCTCGACGGCGTGGTGATCACGCCCGATGACAGCTACTACGCCAATGTCGAGGGCGTCATGGAGCTGGCCAACACCGCCTGGTTTGGCTACTCGACCGCCACCGATCCGTTCTCGTCCCTTGCCCGCGCCGAGCCGCCTGCGGGCTCGGTGGTGGTGAACTTCACCCAGCGCCGGGTGCACTGGATCCTGGATTGGGCCTTGTCGGCCCGATCGGGTCTGGGCATCGATCCGCAGCGGGTGGCGGCGATCGGGCACAGCGGCGGCGGGCGCGGTGCGTCGCATATCACCCGACTGCGCCCCGAGCGATTCGCGGCCGTCGTCGTGCACACGCCCGGCAGCGACCTTCTGGTCGAAGACCCGCTGAAGGCGAACTTCTTGCAGGGAAACTACTCGACCAACCTGGCGACCAACCTCACGGACATGAACGGCAATCCGCTCGGCGTCACCGACGTGTTCACGATGACGACTCGACTCTCCGCGACCACGCGTGACTTCCCACTGACCCGGTTTTTCTACGGCAAGCGGGACCAAAACGACGCGGCGGCGTGGAGCGCCAGCCAGCGTGCGATCGTCGACGGACTCGAGAACGCACAGGCGGGCTTCATGATCTCCTGGGACGAGCGTGAGCACGGCGTCGACAAATGGGACAACGAAACCGACGACGCCAGTGACGGCAACGTCGGCCCGTGGCCGGACATCGCCCAGTGGATCGCGCCGGTCAAGACCAGACGTGCGTCGGGTGACTATCTGGTCACGCAGTACCGTTCCAACCAGAGCTACCCGGGCTTCTTCAACTCGGATCAGGACGCGACGCTCACCGGGCGCCAGCCAGATCCGGGCAACGGTGATCCGAATCTCGGCGACGCGTGGGGAACATGGGGCGGGTACTTCGACTGGGACACGGCGACGATCGTGGATCAGCCCACGCTGTGGGCGTGCACGGTCTTCGCCGCCGCCACGCAGCAGCCGAGTGTCGACAACGCGCCAGTCGTCGAGTACTACTCCGACCTCGCGCCGCGCAAGACCAACGCGTTCGCGCCCGCGAACGGCACCAAGGTGTACTGGTACACCCTGCCCACCAACGGACAGTTTGTCGAGCAGCAAGGCGAGGTCTTCGCGGACGCCGACAAGGTCGTGAAGGTTTCTGGCGTGCGCGTGCCGCGGCAGGATGTGACGACCAACCGGGTCTTCCTCTCCACCGTTCCGCTTTGTCTGGGCTCTGTCGAGATCACCGGGCCGAGCCCGGCGAGCATCTGCCCGCGCGGCGATGTCTCGTTCCGGGTCGAGGTGCGCGGCAGCGGTCCGTTGGTGTACCGCTGGCGGAAAGACGGCGTCCCGATCGATTCGAGCATCTTCGGCAATCCGACCGCCGCCACCGACACGCTCACGCTGGTCGCCCCGCGCCGGAACGCCGAGGGTGTGTACGACTGCGTCGTGACCAACGCCTGCGGCGATCTCGAGAGCACCGCCGTCGACTTGTCGCTCTGCGTCGCCGACCTCAACTGCGACGGCGTGGTGGACGATCTGGACTTCCAGGTCTTCGCGTCGGCGTACAACATCCTGCTGTGCGGCGATCCGGCAATGCCCCCGAAATGCCTCGCGGACCTGAACGGCGACGGCTTCGTGGACGACGCCGATTTCCCGATCTTCGCTCGGGCGTACGACGGTGTGTTCTGCCCGTGAAAGGGGCTTCGGACACCAACGGGCCGAGCGGGTAGCATGGGGTCCATCCAAGGACCGCCCATGCAGCCCATCGACCCCCATCAAGGACACTCTGTCGCACCCAGTTACGCCGAGACGTTCGCCGCGCTACGGGCGATCGGGCAGGAGCACCTGCTGAAGTTCTACGACCAGTTGCCGCAGGAGCGGCAGAGCGACCTGTTATCGCAGATTCACGCGCTCGATCTCGCCACACTGCCTCGGCTGATCGACCGCTACGTGAAGAACCCCGAGAAGTTCACGCCGCCGACGAACCTGCGGCCGGTGAACTCCTACCCGCTTGACGCGAGTAACCCCCGCAAGCCGTGGGATCGCGAGAAGTACCAGAAGGTCGGCGAGGACTTGCTTCGTGCCGGCAAGGTCGCGGCGTTCGTCGTCGCGGGCGGGCAGGGCTCGCGCCTCGGGTACGACGGGCCCAAGGGGTGTTACAGCTGCGGCGCGGTGACGCACCGGTCGCTCTTTGAGATGTTCGCGGCGAACCTGGTCGGGGCCAAGAAGCGCTACGGGCGCGACGTGCCGTGGTACATCATGACCAGCCCGCTGAATCACCGGGCCACGGTCGGCTTCTTCGAGGATCACCACTTCTTCGGGCTGGAGCGGTCGAACGTCCTGTTCTTCCAGCAGGGCGTGATGCCATCGCTGGACATGAAGAGCGGCAAGGTGCTGCTGTCGCGCCAGGACGAGGTCGCGACCAACCCCGACGGGCACGGCGGCGCGATCGCGGGGCTGAAGAAGTCGGGCGCGATCGACGACATGAAACGCCGCGGCGTCGAGCACCTGTCGTACTTCCAGGTCGACAACCCGCTGGTGCGGGTGCTCGATCCGGTATTCCTGGGGCTGCACGCCGCGGCTCCGGATTCGTCGGGCGAGATGTCGAGCAAGATGGTGGCGAAGGCGTCGCCCGAAGAGAAAGTCGGCGTGTTCGCGACGGTGAGCCGCGGCGGGCGCGACGTGGTGGATGTGGTCGAGTACTCCGACTTCCCGCCCGCGCTCGCGCAGGAGCGCGGCCCCGACGGCGTGCTCGCGTACAACGCGGGCTCGATCGCGGTGCACATCATCGGCGTCGCGTTCCTCGACAAGCTGGCGAACGACCCGAGCTTCGAACTGCCGTTTCACCGAGCGGAGAAGAAGGTGGCGTGCGTGGACCTCGCGAATGGCGAAGTGATCCAGCCGCAGGCGAACAACGCGGTGAAGCTGGAGAAGTTCGTGTTCGATGCCTTGCCCTTGTGCAAGGCGTCGATCGTCGTCGAGACCAGCCGCGAGGAGTTCGCGCCCATCAAGAACGCGACCGGCACCGACAGCCCGCAATCGTGCCAGCAGCTTCAGACACAGCGGGCGGCACGGTGGCTGGAGCTGGCGGGCGTGAAGGTCTCCAAGAAGCCCGACGGCACTCCGGACTGCGTATTGGAAGTGCGCCCCGAGCACGCGACGAGCCCGGAGGAGTTGAAGCAGCTCGCGCTGCCGAAGGCGATCGAGGCCGGTGCGAAGCTGGTGCTGTGAGCCTCGGGCCTGGGGAGCGGGGGAGTGGGCGGGGGCGGGGGCGTGCCGGGCCCCCCGGGGCACTCCCAATTGGGGCGGAGA
>JBILLU010000044.1:0-20998 GCA_044375915.1 Phycisphaerales bacterium | reverse complement strand
CTTCCAGGCCCCGACGGCTCAGTCCAAAGTCGACCGAAGATGCGGGCCATAACGCTTTGCGCCGGGGCCCAGAAGGCCCCGCCCCATCCTTCGGTTGCGCCGCGGTCCGGATTACACTCCCTCGTGTCCGATCCTCGCTTGAAGTCGTTCCCGCGTGATCTCGCCGCCGTCGCGCGGTTCATGCATCTTGGTGACGGTGTGCCGACACTGCTGGCGCATCCGGATTGGAAGACGCCGCGGCCGACGGTGCTGTGGATGCACGGCCGCACCGCGAACAAGGAACTCGATCCCGGTCGCTACCTTCGCTGGATCCGCGCCGGGTTCGCGGCGTGCGCGATCGACCTGCCCAGCCACGGCGAGCGTTACTCCGCCGCGGGGCAGCACCCGCGGGAGAGCTTGAACACCATCGCGCAGGCACTGAAGGAGATCGACGGCGTCGTCGAAGCACTGGCTTCGCCCGAGTTCCACGGCGTGTTCGACCTGGATCGCATGGGTATCGGCGGGATGTCGATGGGCGGCATCATCACGCTGAGGCGGCTGTGCGACCCGCACCACTTCAAGGCCGCGGCGGTGGAGGGAACAACCGGATGGCTGGAAGGGCTCTACTTTCCGCGCGAGTTTGGCGTCGAACTCGGCTTCAAGGTGGGCTCCGGCGGACCAGACGGCAATCCGCCCGCGTGGGTGGTCGAGCACGACCGAGCCGCGGTCTCGCGCGTGAGCGCGGCGGCCAACCTCGCGTCCTTTCAGCCGCTGCCCCTGCTCATGCTGCACAGCAAGGCCGACAAGATGATGCCCTTCGGCGTCGCCAATGGTTTCGCAAACCGCCTGCGCACGCACTTCAAGGCGATCGGAGCCAGCGAGTCGCTGGTGGAATTGCAGACTTGGGACGAAACCGGCGCACCCGAAGAACACATCGGCTTCGGACGCTTCAGCAACGACGCGAAGAACCTGCAGACCGCGTTCTTTGTGAAGCATCTGGTGGGTGCGTGAGCCGACGTCACGCGCCGTAGCGAGCTCGTGTGCTTTCTGGTCCCATGACGCCAGAGCGATCGCGGTCGGCCGGACGATCGCAATACTCTTCTCCGTGCAACTCGCGGTGATCATGCCCGTCTTCAACGAGCGCGACTTGGTGGTGAAGGCCGCCGAGCGAGTGCTTGCGTGCGCGTTGATCAAGGACGCTGAAGGGCGCGAGCTCGAGCGCACGCTCTACATCATCAACGACGGTTCCATCGACGGCACCCGCGAAGTACTGGAGACGCTGAAGGATCGCCCCGGGGTCGTCGTTGAGCATCAGGACGCCAACAAAGGCAAGGGCGCCGCGGTCCGCCGCGGCATAGCGCTGGCGCTCGAACGCGGCGCGGATCTGATCGTGATCCACGACGCCGACCTCGAGTACGACCCGCGTGATCACGCCGCGTTGCTGGCTCCGATTCTCGATGGCCGGGCCGACGCCGCCATCGGCTCGCGGTTCCTGGGGCAGACCCATCGCGTGATGTACTACTGGCACTCGGTGGTGAACCGGTTTATCACCGCTCTCTCGAACGTCTTCACCAATCTGAATCTCTCCGACATCGAGTGCTGCCTGAAAGCCTTCACCGCCGAGGTCGCCCGCGGGCTGACGCTGAAGGAAGACCGCTTCGGCATCGAGCCCGAGCTGATCGCGCGGCTGTCGAAGCTCGAGGTCGAGGACGCGGGCAAGCCGCGGGACCTGCGCATCTTCGAAGTCGCCGTCAGCTACGCCGGACGCACCTACGAGGAAGGCAAGAAGATCCGCTGGCAGGATGGCGTGGAAGCGATTGCGGTCATTGTGCGTGCGAATCTGTTCGATTGAAGCCGGACCGAGAACACGCAGTGCTGATCGGATGTTGCCTTCTCGCACCTTCGAGCCATCTCGAACGCCGGTGCTGTCTGCGCGGCCGCCAACCCCTCGGTCGCAGCGGCATCGCCGCTCGTTCGCGTGCTTCTCTCTTTCTTCGTGGCACCTTGGAGCAACGCCGCGTGCTTCCGCACGGGCGATCACTTCAGGGAAGAAAGAGAAGACATGAACCGCACCACGATTGCCGCCGCTGTTTTCGTCGCCGCCGCCTCGATGTCGGCGCTGGCCGCCCCCACCATCTACGCTGCCAACGCGGGCACGACGTCCTCGACGCTGCACGCCAGCAACCGCGAACTGAACGGCCTGGGCTTTGCCGGCACCACGTCGACGATGTCGGGCTCCGACTTCCTTCGCTGGAACAACGGCACACTGACCAACAACGCTGGCACGTTCGGCTGGACCGACCTGGTTCCCCGCGACGTCAACAGCGCCAACGTCTACACCGGCAACCCCGATCGCGCCGACGGCTCGACGCCGCTGCCCGCCGAGGCCGCGAAGAAGGGAACGATGAAGGACGTCTTCGGATCCTTCAACAGCTAAAAGAACATGTCCTACATCATCGATGGCGAGGACAACGGCGCCTACAGCTTTGATCTGTTCTATGGCAACGGCCACACGATCAGCGCCGACGGCAACGCGAACACGGTCGAGCTGTCGATTCTGGAGCGCGGCGGCAACAGCGATTTCAACGTCTATGGCATCCGATCCGACGGTTCGCTGACCGCCGCCATGTTCGTCAGCCGCAGCAAGGGCGGCAAGGTCGGCTGGACGCTCGACACGCTCGAGATCGGCGGTGCACAGAACGTTCACGGCTTCGGCATCTCGCTCGATGCGTCGTGGACCGACCTTAAGGGCTTCCGCATCGAGGCCAAGAACGGATTCAATGGACCGGACATTGTGGCGGTCGGCACGGGCGCGACGCTTCCCCCGCCGCTGGTGCCCGCTCCGGGCGCTCTGGGTGTGCTCGGCGTGGCAGGTCTGGTCGCTGGGCGCCGCCGCCGGTAAGCCGATCCAGAAACTCGAAACCCTGATCAAGTTACCGGACGAGTCCGGTAACTTGGTTTTCATTTTCAATCATCCGCTCGTAGATGAGTTTCACATTTGTTGCGTCGAAATCCGCCGGTCACGCCAATATATGGTGTCGGGATCCTCCGACCGGGAGTTTTCCGCCTCCCGAGGACTAATGAACTAGGAGAGAGGCCACACATGTGTAAGATCCGTTTTGCGTCCGCCGCGCTCGCGGCGAGTCTTGTCGTCTCCGCGAACGCCGCCGTGCTGTTCAGCGGGAGTGGCTTGAACCCTGAAGCGAACACCAACGCATCGGGTTCGGCGCTTTTTGCAATCAGCGGCAACACGCTGACGGTGACGCTTCGCAACACCACGTTGCCGCGGACAACGGCCCAAGGCAACGCCCTCACGGGTGTCGCATTCGATTTCCTGAACGCGTCGCCTGTTCCGACGCTCACGCTGACGAGCACCGCTCTGGGCGCGGGCGCTCAACTCTGGAGCAGCAAGACCGCGTTTGTGACCTCGGCGAATATCAATACCTCGTGGACGAATGTCCTCGGTTCGTCCCCCCTGGCGAACTTCGGGGCGGCCTCGACGGGCTTCGCCGGAGCGTTCAACGGCGGGTCGATCGGCCTGGGCAACGCGAGCCCGAACTACGGCATCGTCGCCGATGGCACCTTTACGGGCTCGAACAGCGTTGCTTTCGGCGGCTCACAGTTCCCGTTCGTGCAGGGCGCTTTGGTGCTGACCTTCTCGGGAGTCGCTGGCCTCAACGAATCGCAGATCGCCAACGTGAAGCTCATGTTCGGAACCGACGGCACGGGCGTGATCACGCTCATTCCGTCCTCTGGCTCGATGGCGCTGCTCGGCCTGGGCGCCTTGGTCGCTGGCCGCCGCCGCCGCTGATTCACCCCACGCCTTGATCCTCGACGCCGCCCCGACGGGCGGCGTCGATCTTTTTGGCGCCTAACCAGGGGGTTTCCCGGACTTCGCCTTTTTGTTTGGTTTTTGTTCTAGCTTGACCGCCCAAGAACCGCAAAAAGCAACCCAAGTCGGCAAAAACCAGAAGATTTCCTCGTTGGCGCGACATCGGATATCGCTTAGGATACGGAAGTCCGAGAGAGATGCCTGCCGCCATTCGCGGCGGCACGGAGGCTTTGAGGGCATCTGTTCTCGGATGCGAGTTGCGTGAGCGCTCGTGTTGGCAAGGATGAGACCGAGTCATAGGAGAGAGGCTACCGCGGATTACTGGACCGCCGCGGTGTTGAGGGGGCCGAAAGGCCGTTGGGGTCCACAGACTTGACTGGAGGAGAGAATATGAAGATTCAGATTGCAATGCTTGCTGGTCTCGCGATCAGCGCCTGTGCTGCTCAAGCAGCCTTTACTGTTCAGGCCACGTACATCGACACCAACCCCGGTGTTTGGGGAAACGTGTCGATCAGCAGCGGCGTGAGCTACGTCGGCCCGGTGAAGGCTGGCCAGTTCAACTGGCAGCGCACGGGCGGCACGTTCTCCGGGCTGCAGGGCAACTTCGCGACGTTCTGCATCGAGATTCAGCAGTCGCTGAACCCCGGCAGCAATTACGCGTTCGACGTCAACACCGTGGCGAACGCGCCGCTTCCGATGAATATGCCGCTGAGCGCCCCCATGGGTGCTGTGAAGGCTGGAAAGATCGCTGAGCTCTACGGTCGCCACTTCGCGAGCCTGAGCAGCAACGATGACTACGCGGCGTTCCAGATCGCGATCTGGGACATCATCTACGACGGTGGCGACACCGTGAGCACCGGCATCTTCCGCGCTATCAACTTCGGTGCGGCTCTCGCCCAGGCCGACGCCTTCATCGCGTCGATCGACGGCACCGGCCCGATGTTCGCTGGCCTCGGCGCTCTCTCGAGCGACGATTTCCAGGATCAGATCTTCGTCCCGACGCCCGGCTCAATGGCTCTTCTGGGCATCGGTGGCTTGGTTGCCGCCCGCCGCCGTCGCTCCTGATCCGATTTCGATCGTCTCACAAGTCACAAGAACCCGGACGCAAGTCCGGGTTCTTTGTTTTTTGGCCCAACGCGTCGCGTTTGTATTTTGATCGGTATTTTTCCCCGATTCCGGTCGATCCCCGCCGCAAAGGCGTCAGGAACGGAAGCGCGGCAGGTCCGGTAGCGCGGGAGTCGCGACGGAAACACCACTTTTTGGGTGTCAATCCCGAGGGCACGTTGGCAGAACTCCAAGGCGCGGGCATGTTTGTGCGGAGGCGGACTGTCCGCCGTGTGGTAGTTCGTTCAGGCGTGCATAGAGGGGTCTGTTATGAAGAAGTCGTTTGCTCTCGGCATGATCGGTTTGGCCGCCCTTGCGGGTTCGGCTCAGGCCGTCGATACCGTCCGTGCTCGGTTCGACAGCATCGCCCCCGGCGTGCTGCTCGAGTACTCGATCGACACGGGCGGGTCCTTCCAGCATTCGTTCGCTGGCCAGTTCAACTGGACCCGCGACAACGTCATGCCGGGCACCTATGCCGGCCTGCAGGGTCAGTTCGCGACCTTCTGCATCGAGATCACGCAGCGCGTGGACTTCAACAACACGTACGACTTCTTCGTGGACACCGTCTCGAGCTCGCCGATCGGCGCGCCGATGGGCGCCGCGAAGGCCGGCCAGCTGGCCGAGTTGTTCGGCCGGTTCTTCGGCGGCCTCTCGTCGAATGACCAGTACGCCGCGTTCCAGATCGCGATCTGGGAGATCACGACTGACAACGCCACCGACGTGACCAGCGGCCTGTTCCAGATCCGCAACAACGCGGTCGTCAGCGGCCTGGCGAACTCCTTCCTCGCCGCCCTCAACGGCCAGGGCCCGACGATGAACCTGCTGGCTCTGCAGAGCCGCACCGCTCAGGACCAGATCTTTGTGCCCGCTCCGGGCGCTCTGGCCCTCGCCGGTCTCGGCGGCCTGCTCGCCGCCCGCCGCAAGCGCTGATCGGCCTGCCTCGACAGCTCGAAACCCCTCAGGAAGCCCGGCACTCGCCGGGCTTCTTGTTTTCCGGACCTCGCCGCTCGTGCCAGGTCCGATCGCACGGCGTCGTCTTACCCAGTCGTCACACACCGACGCACCCGCCGCTCTGCAGACATGTTTCGGAGGCGTGGGTCTCGAACCCGGGGCATGTTGAAGGAGGGAGAGGCGGCGATCGCCGCGTTTTCTTCAACACTAAGAACTGGGAGACAAGGTCATGAAGATGCGTTCGATGACCACTCTGTCCGTTGTGCTGGCCTGCGGCACGCTCGCTTCGATGGCTTCGGCCGTCGACACTGTTCGCGCCACGTTCAACAGCGTCGCGCCCAACACCAGCTGTGAGTTCTCGGCTGACTTCGGCGGCACGTGGAAGGGCACGCTCGCGGGCGGCATGAACTGGACCCGCGACGGCGTGATGCCCGGCACCTACGCCGGCCTGCAGGGTGACTTCCGGACCTTCTGCATCGAGGTGACGCAGAACGTCGCGTTCGGCAACTCGTACCTGTACGACGTCGTCAACACCGAGAACGCCCCCACCGTCGATCCGACCTTCAGCCTGCCGATGGGCGCGTTCAAGGCGGGTCAGCTGTCGGAGCTGTTCGGTCGGTTCTATTCGGGCCTGACGACCGGCTCGGACTACGGCGCGTTCCAGATGGCGGTCTGGGAGATCGTGTACGAAGTGGGCCAGACCCCGCTGAACGTGGACAACGGCCGCTTCCAGATCCGCAACGCAGCACCCGAGCAGGCGATGGCGAACACGATGCTGGGCGCCCTCACCGGTCAAGGTCCGATGATGAACCTCTTGGCCCTGACCAGCCGCGAGTTCCAGGATCAGGTCTTTGTGCCCACGCCGGGCGCACTGGCGCTGGCGGGCATGGGCGGGCTTCTGATCTCGCGTCGTCGTCGGGCGTAACGCTGTCTTTCACGCAACAACCACACGACCCCCGGCCTTTGCCGGGGGTTTTTCATGCGCGGCGGAAACGCGGGCGGATCGAGAGAACGCGGAGAGACGGAGGTGGCGGAGTGACGCGGAGGGGAAAGAGCGTGTGAAGAAGAAGAAGAAGAAGAAGAAGAAGAACACAGACGGGCGAGCAAACCCATCGCTTCCCTCCGCGATCCTCCGCTTTCTCCGCCTCTCCGCGTTCTCTCTACTTCGATCCGCTACTTCGCCCGCTCGCGGCAGGCTTTGCCCGAGGCCGTCGCTTTCGCGGCGCGGCTGTCGCTCGGGAAGCGCTTGGCGAACTCCTCGTAGTGCGTGGCGGCGTCGGCGAACTTCTTGTCCTCTTCGAGCAGCGTCGCGAGCGCGAAACGCGAGCTGGCCGCGGCAGGATTGATCTCGATGGCCTTCGCGTACGCCTCGATCGCGCCGGGGCGGTCCTTGAGGGCCTTCTTCGCCTCGCCGGTGTAGAACCAGACAGTGGCGTCGTCGGTCGCGGCGATGGCGCGATACTTGTCCAACACCACCAACGCGGCCTTGGGGTCTTTCTTCTGGTTCAGGATCGCGTTCCCGCGACTGCGGAGCACGGATCGCATCGCGTCGGTGCGTTCGCTCTCAGGCTTCTTCTCGGCGGCCTTCTCGGCGAGGTCGTACTGCTCCTCCATCGCCTTCCATTCTTCCTTGTGGCCGTAGATGAACGCCATCTGGAAGCGACCCATCAATTCACCCTTGCCCTCGGGCATGTCGATCAGTGCCTGAGCGTGCTGGGTGGCCTTCTTGTAACTGCCGCCGAAGAGGCCGGGGGCTTGGACAAAGAACTGCACGAGAGCGACGTGGGGTGCGATGAGCGACGAGTCGAGTTCGATGGCCTTCTCGCACGCGGCGCGGCCGCTGGAGGCGAGCGAGGCTTGCTCGAAGGTGCCAGCCTGCTGCACGGTCTCGAAGCAGAGCAGGCCGTACCACATCTGGACCTTGGCGTTGTTGGGATCGGAGCTGGCGAGCGGCTCGAGCGCGGTGCGGGCCTCGACGCGCTTGCCACGGGCGCGATCGATGAGAGCGAGGCCGAGTTTCCAGTTGGCGTTGGCGGGCTCGGACTGGCTCGCGGTCTTCAGCACGGACTCGAGGCCGTCGAGTTGCTCGGGCTTGGCTTTGCCCTCGTGGAGGAGAGCGAGGGCAGAGTCGGGAGTCGTCGCGGTGATTGCCGGAGCATCGAGGCGCAGCGCGCCCAAAGTTCGCGGCGAAGCAGCGACGAGGGCCGCCCCCACCGCCACGCTGGTTGCAACGCCGCGGACCCAAAGACGAGACGAACGAACGGCCATGCAGTCCTCCTCGATCCCCGGTGCCAGCCTGCTGCTCTCGATGCCGCGGCGTGGCGAACTGGGAAGGAACAGGAGCATCTTTGGGAGGTCCGCATGCGGTTCTTTCACGACCGGGTCGAAAATGCGGACCATTGCGATACCTTCACAGAACCCGATCGGACGGTGGCCCGATTGGGGCGATGTGATCGGGAAGATCAACAACACGCTGCTGATGAAGGTGACCAACACCTGGCGGCAGCACAGCCATGATGTCGAACGCTCGATGGAGCGGCTGGCGACGGGCAAGCGGATCAACCGCGCGAGCGACGATCCGGCGGGCAGCGTGGCGGTCACGCAGTTCAACGGGCAGCTCGAGAGCCTGAACGCGAAGCTGAAAGGCGTGCAGCAGCACCGCTACTACACGGCGGCCCGCGAGGGCGGGAACGCGGCGATCAACGATCTGGTCATCGAACTCAAGGGACTGGTGGTCCAGGCCGCCAACACCGGAGCGTTGAGCGAGACGGAGCGGCGAACGATCCAGGATCAGATCGACTCGAAGATCGAGGCGATCGACTTTGTGTCCAACACGTTCTCGTACAAGGGTGAGCGGGTGTTCAGTTCGGCGCTGTCCACGACGCTGGGCGTCGTGAGCCGCGAGATTGACGCGCCCGATCCAAACGACCCGACGAAGACGATCAAGAAGACCGAGATGCTGAATCTCCGCAGCCTTAAGAGCGGCGGCGCGTTGAACACGCTGACGGGCGACCTCACTCTTGCAGACCAAGCGGTCAGCGCGGCGGTCGACCAGAACAGCCGCGAGCAGGCGTTCCTCGGCGTGCAGCAGCGCGACTTCGACAATCAGGAACAGGCGATCCGGATCGAGATCGAGAACCTGACGGGCGCCAAGAGCGAGATCGAGGACACGGACTACGCAAGCGAAGTCGCGAACCTGGTCAAGGGCCAAGTGCTGCAGCAGGCGTCGATGTTCATGATTCAGGCGGCCATGCAGCAGGTGCGGCAGTTGACGGATTTGATCGCGGCAGTGACGCCCGGCGCGGCGACTGGTGCGCGGACCGGAAGCGCGCTCAACGCCGTCGGATGAGCCTGCGCACGGCTACTTCAGATACACCGGATGCACGAGGTACTGCCAGTCCTCGTGCCCGTGCGGCGGGACGTTTTCCTTCAGCACGCCTTCGTAGGGGTCGTCGTTGAGGTCGCGCCCGTTGTGCCAGCGGCAGTCGGGGTTGCCCGTGTCCATGAAGCGGACGAGCTCGACGTGGCCGTCGGCGAAGCCGTAGGTGCCCTTGCGGTCGTGCCAGAAGCCGAAGGGGCCGCCGCGGTTGTCTTGATTGGCGACGATGTAGTTGATGACGCGGATGTCGGGGAACATGCCGCGGTTCTCGGCGAGGAGGATGGTGTGGCTGGGGCGGACGATCTGCGCCTCGGGCCTTGCCTCCTCGGTCGTGTCCTTCTTGAGTTTCCACAGCACATGGCCGTTGAGGGCGTAGTGCGATGCCTCGTCGCCGACGCTGGTGGTGCCGTTGTCGAAGAAGCCGACCTCGCTCAGTGCGGGGTCGATGGCGTTGCGGCAGGTCCAGCTCTTGCCCGGCGGGATGTAGCCTTCTTTGACGAACGTGTAGCGCCAGGTGACGTGCTCGTCCTTCTTGCCGGGGACGAGGGTGCGATTCTCGGGGAGCTGGCCCCTGTGAGTGGTGCTGAACGCGGCGATGGCGGCGACGATCTGGCGGGAGTTGTTCTGGCACGTCAGCGTGCGGGCCCGGTCGAGAGCGCCCTTCATCGCGGGGAGCGCCAATCCCATCAGCACGGCGATGATCGCAATGACGACCAAGAGCTCGATCAGGGTGAAGGCACGCTTCTTCACTTGGCACCGTCCTGGAAGACCGAGACGACGACCTCGCCGACCTTCTCGTCGAAGCCCTTGGGCCATTCATTGAGCTTGTTGTTCTTGGCCTCGTTCCGCACCACGGTCCAGCCCTTCTCGTCGCGCCGAGCGAGCAGTTTCACCCGCTTGCCGACGAGGCCCACGTCGCCCTGATTGGCGGTGAAGATGCCCTGGATTTTCACGTAAGGCCCGGTGTTTTCCCACTCGAGCACACGCACCTTGATCGCGGGGAACAGCGATCCGTCGCCCTGAAGCCACGACAGCGTGAGGAAGTCCTTGTCGATCTGGAGCTGGCAGTCGTTGATGAAGCCCCACTCGCCGGCCATCGCGGGAACACTCGCGGCGGGCGCGTTCGGGGTCGGGGGCTTCTCGCGGGTGACGACCATCCTGGCTTCTTCGGGGATGAACACCGTCTGCTGCTTGCCGGGCTCCGGCTCGGGAGGCTTGACGTCCAGACGAAGAGTGAACGTGAGCAGATCTCCTTCAATCTCGAATCGGGCGTCACGCTCCTTCCCCACCAGGGCCTCGGCCATGAAGTCCATGCCGGATTGCCAGGATTCGACGCGCACACGCATCGTGCCCTTGGCATAGCCCGCCTTGTTGGGTGCCCGGTCGCCGCTGAAGCTGAGCACGCGGAAGGTGGAATCTTCCTTGTGCGAGTTGTCGGTCGATCGGAAGCGGAGGCGGATCAAGTCGCCTTCGTGGGTGATGTACAACTCCGGCTTGTTGGTGTTGGTTTCGGCGACTAATCGGGCGGGCTTGGTCGGTGCGGCCGGTCGCTCGAAGCCGCCGGTCTTCTCGGGTGCGGGTGCCAGTGCGGTGGCCGCGAGCATGGCGTGTCCGGACTTGCCGAAGAGCCACAGTCCGCCGCCGATCGTGCCGAGGCCGAGGATCGAGGCAAGCGCGAGCGTGCCGAGGTTGAGGCCGATGGTCGCGCCGCCGACGGCCGCGCCGACGCCGACGCTGGAGGCTCCGGTTCCCATCTCCGCGAGGCCAACGCTCATGAGCGACGAGGTGAGCGAGGCGCTCACTGGTCCGGCGCTGGCGTGGGTGAGCGCAGAAGCGAGTGCGGCGTTTCCGAGGCCCGAGGCGCCAACTGCGGCCCCTACTGCGCCCGTCGCGCCAAGGCCGATCGCCGGCGCGACGCCACGCTTGGTCAATTCCTTCCGCAACTTCTCCAGCGCGGCGTCGATGCGGCGGTGCATCGTGCCCGGATTCACGCCCGCCTCGCGGGCCATCTCGACCTGCGGCCTGCCGACGAGAAAGCGCGAGACGACGAGATCGCGATCGGACTCGTCGAGGGCCGCGATCGCGTCGTCGAGCAGGGGCTTGATCTCTCGCCAGGTGCGTTCGACATCGTCGCTGGTCTGTGCGTCCACATCGACGACGCCAGCCTCGGCCCGGCGCTGCGTGCCGCGGGCTCGGAGGAGATCGATGCTGGTGCGCAAGGCGCAGGCGTGCAGCCACGCGGCGACGTTGGAGCGGACCTCGCCAGCACGGCGGGCGAGTTTGAGGAACGTTTCCTGGGCCGCGTCCTCGGCGTCGGTCGAGGACTTCATGACCCGCTGGCAGGTGTGAACCACCATGGACTGATAACGATGGACAAGCACCTCGAAGGCCCGAGGGTCGCCGGCCTTGGCGTAGCGATCCAGAGCCGCGGCGTCGTCGAGGACGAGGACTTCCCCGGTGGAGAGCCGGGGGAGCAGGTTGCTGGCGATGGAGCGGATGATGCGGGTCATGTGGCTTCCTTTCAAGATAGTCGGAAGCGGAAGACCCGAATTGCGCGCGAGAAGGGAAAAGAAACGATCGTTACTGACGTGTGGCCCGCTGCGGGGCTCGGAACCCCGCGGTTCTTCGCATGCAACACGACACGCAGGGTCCGATGACCTTGCCGGCCCATGGTCATCGCCCGAGCCACGAGACCCGCGCTTTCGTCGACGCGGTCGACCGGGGCGGGGGCGATCACCCCGCACTCACGCGCGGCGTTGGCACACGGCCAGAACTCCCGAGTGCCCGAAGCACTCACGGGGCCGCGACTGGCTCGGTCCATGAGTAGTAGAACGCGGAGAACGCGCGTTCCTGCGAGAAGGCCTCGCCGTGGAAGTCCATGTGCATGACGTTGCTGCCGGCGCGGTGACGCCTGGCGCTGATCACCGGGCGGCCATACTCCGCCGGGATCGCGGCAAGCGTGTTGAGCAGCGATGGGGCCGAAGCGTTGGCGATACGTCCCTTCAGCCGTGGCTCGTCGTTGACCACCAAGTTGTGTCCGCGTGCGTTGAAGAACGTGCTGTCGGCGTACATCAGCGTTTTGCCGGGGAACGGATAGGCGTAAAAGCTGGGGTTGAAGAGCTTGCGTTCAGCGTCGTTGACGGGATTGATGCCCGTCATGGTGTTCAGGCCGTAGCTGTACCGAACCTTGGACAGCGGATCGAGGTTGTAGATACCCGCGATGCCCAGGCCCGTCGGGTCCTTGCCGGCCGCATCGCCAACGACATAGAGCCGGACCTCTTCCTTGTCCTGCGGGCACGCCAGAATATCGACCGGCCGCTGATCGGCGGCCAAGATCGTCCGCGAGGGAAGAAACGCGTTGAAGTTGCTGCCCCCGCCGGTGGCGGAGTTGTTGCGCACCGGGAAGTTGCCGCGGTTGGCGTCCAGATACAACTGCGTCGTCAGGGCCATGGACCGGGTGTTGGAAAAGCACTTGATCGACCTGGCCGCCTCCCGTGCCGCCGCGAGCGATGGAAGGAGAATGCCTATCAGCAGGGCGATGATCGCAATCGCCACCAACAGCTCGATGAGCGTGAAGCCCTTGCGGGGCGTGCACCGCCAGCTCCGGCAGCTCCGGAATGTCGTCGCGAGAGTTGCCGCGTGGTTGCGTTTGGCAATGTCCATACCACAATATACCGCTTTTCACGTCTATCGTTTCAGGCAGGCCCGCGAGAACTGAGGTTCATCCCGGCATTGCACAGTGGCCTGCAGAGTCACTGGCATTCCGATTGCACTGTTCACTTCACGGATCTGGCTGAAGCCCCGGGTTCGCGCTGCGCGGCTGATTCAAACAGCAACGCCACCGCCGGACCAAGATCGCCCGGCGACCTGGGCCTACGCCACCCCTCCCTCCCCCACCCTCCCCCACTTTCCCCGGCCCCGTTCAAGAAAAAACCGCGGGGCTCGGAGCCCCGCGGTTGGGTGGGTCAGATCAGGATGTCGGACCGGTTCACTTCTTGCCGAACATGATCGCGGCCTGAGCGGCGGCCAGACGCGCGATCGGCACGCGGAAGGGCGAGCAGCTCACGTAGTCCATGCCGACCTTGTGGCAGAAGTGGACGCTCTTGGCATCGCCGCCGTGCTCGCCGCAGATGCCGACCTTGAGGTCGCCCTTGACCGAGCGGCCCTTGGTGACGCCCATCTCGACGAGCTGGCCGACGCCGCTCTGATCGAGCGAGACGAAGGGGTCGCCGGGCAGGATCTCGCGCGAGAGGTAATCGGGCAGGAAGCTGCCGATGTCGTCGCGGGAGTAGCCGAAGGTCATCTGGGTGAGGTCGTTGGTGCCGAAGGAGAAGAAGTCGGCGGACTCGGCGATCTCGTTGGCGGTGAGAGCCGCACGCGGGATCTCGATCATGGTGCCGATCTTGATGTCCAGACGGGGCTTGTAGTCCTGCTCTTCCTTGACCTTGGCGATGGTCGCCTCGACCTCGGAACGCAGCACCGCGAGCTCCTTCTTGGTGCCGACGAGCGGGATCATGATCTCGGGCAGGGCCTTGATGTTGCTGCGGATGCAGTCGATGGTGGCCTCGACGATCGCGGTGACCTGCATCACCAGGATCTCGGGGTAGGTCACGCACAGCCGACAGCCGCGGTGGCCCAGCATCGGGTTGGCCTCGTGCAGGGCGCTGACGCGCTGCTTCACGCGCTCGAGCGAGATGCCCATGAGCTTGGCCATGTCGGCCTGGCTCTTGTCATCGTGCGGCAGGAACTCGTGCAGCGGCGGGTCGATCAGGCGGATGGTGACCGGCTGACCCTTCATGGCCTTGAAGATGCCCATGAAGTCGTCGCGCTGGTAGGGCAGGAGCTTGTTGAGCGCCTTCACCCGGTCGTCCTTCGTGGTCGAGAGGATCATCTCGCGCATCGCCTTGATGCGGTCGCCCTCGAAGAACATGTGCTCGGTGCGGCACAGGCCAATGCCTTCGGCGCCGAAGTCGCGTCCGCGCTGGGCGTCTTCGGGCGTGTCAGCATTGGTGCGGACGCCGATGGTGCGGTACTTGTCGGCCCACTTCATCACGGTGCCGAAGTCGCCCGAGAGCTTGGGCTCGACGGTCGGGACCGGTCCGAACATGACTTCGCCGGTGGTGCCGTCGATCGAGATGATGTGGTCGCGGCCGTAGACCTTGCCGTTGCACTTCATGGTGCCGCTGGCGGGGTCGATGTGGAGTTCGCCCGCGCCGACGACGCAGCACTTGCCCCAGCCGCAGGCGACGACCGCCGCGTGGCTGGTGCGTCCGCCGGTGCTGGTCAGAATGCCCGCGGCGGAGTGCATGCCCTCGACGTCCTCGGGGCTGGTTTCCTTGCGGACGAGGATGACCTTCTCACCCTTGTGGGCCCGCTCCACGGCCTCGACGGCGGTGAAGGCGAGCTTGCCGACGGCGGCGCCGGGCGAGGCCGGGATGCCGCGGGTGATGATCTCGACGCCCTTCTTCTTGGTGTTGTCGAAGGACGGGAGCAGGAGCTGGGTGAGATCGCCGGCGGGGATGCGGACGATCGCGGTCTTCTCGTCGATGAGGCGTTCCTTCACCATGTCGCAGGCGACCTTGACGGCGGCGCTGCCAGCGCGCTTGCCGGTGCGGGTCTGCAGCATGTAGAGCGTGCCGCGCTCGATGGTGAACTCGATGTCCTGCATGTCCTTGTAGTGCTTCTCGAGCTTGGCCTTGATCTTCAGCAGCTGCTGATAGACCTGCTTGTTCCACTTGGGCATCTCGTCGACGGGCAGCGGCGTGCGGATGCCGGCGACGACGTCCTCGCCCTGGGCGTTGATGAGGTACTCGCCGTAGAAGTGGTTCTCGCCGGTGGCGGGGTTGCGGGTGAAGGCGACGCCGGTGCCCGAGTCGTCACCCATGTTGCCGTAGACCATCGACTGGATGTTGACGGCGGTGCCGTTGAGGCCCTGGATGCCGGCGATGCGGCGGTAAGAGACGGCGCGCTCGCCGTTCCAGCTCTTGAACACCGCCTCGATGGCGAGCTCGAGCTGCTTGAACGGATTCTGCGGGAAGTCCTCGCCGACATGGCGGCGGTAGACGTTCTTGTACTCGGTGCAGAGATCGACGATGCCGGCCTCGGGGACGTCGGTGTCCTCGGTGACCTTGTACTTGGCCTTGATGGTCTTGAACGCTTCCTCGAAGTGGTGGTGATCGACACCCATCACGACGTCGCCGAACATGTTGATCAGGCGGCGGTAGGCGTCGAACGCGAAGCGGCGGTTCTTGGTGCTGTTCGCGAGGCCCTCGACGGCGGCGTCAGTCAGACCGAGGTTCAGGATGGTGTCCATCATGCCCGGCATCGAGACGGCGGCGCCGGAGCGGACCGAGACGAGCAGCGGGTTGGCGTTGTCGCCGAACTTCTTGCCCTGCTCCTTCTCGAGCATGGCGACGTTCTTGTGGACCTCGTTCATGAGGCCGTGGGGCAGACGCATGCCGGCCTTGTAGTAGGCGGCGCAGGTGTCGGTGGTGATGGTGAAGCCGGCGGGAACGGGCAGGCCGATGCTGGTCATGTCGGCGAGGTTCGCACCCTTGCCGCCGAGGAGCACCTTCATGTTGGCCTCGCCCTCGGTCTTGGTCTTGCCGAAGTAGTAGACCATCTTGCCGGGCTTGGAACGCAGGGTCGGGGTGGGGCCGACGCCGAGGCCGGCGATCTTCTTGGAGGACTTCTTGTTCTTGAGGCTGACGGGCTTGGGCATTGTGCTCATGTCCTTTGCTCACTTGCTGTCGCGAACGGCGTTCGCGGTTGGTGCTCGACGCGGCGCCGGCTGGTGGCGCACCTGCGATCTTTTCGCCGCCGGTCACGATTCCCGGCCCGAACAGAGTCCGAGTCGCGGGAAGCCGAGGCCGTTGCGTGTGGCGAAAAGACAGAGATTCTAGGTCGCACAAACGCTGCAGACGAGGGGCGGCGGAGGCTGGGGAAGCCGTATTTTCGCGTGGCAACGGGGTTTGGGGGTGTGCGGCACCCATCCGAGCCGCGGGCTTCAGCCCGCGCGGCGGGGACGTGGGGGTGACAGGGCGTGGAGTGACGGGGTGCGTTAGCGACGCACCAGATTAATTCCCGAGCGAATCATGCCCCCAACACTCTCGCGTGAGCCTTCCTTCTGAACACGGCGCCTGCGTGGAGCAATGGCCGAGTGACCTCGGCCTCGCGGCGATGTGCTTTGGAGACCGTGGCGAGTCGCTGCTGCTGGGCGTGCCCGGTGCGCGGCGGGCGGCCTGGGCGGAAGACCAGATCGTCCCGCTGCTGCGCGAGCTCGCATCGGATCGATCGGGCCGGCAGTCTCACCCCCACTATCTCCCCCACTCCCGCTCCGCGTCCGATGCGAAGGGCTGGCTGGGATGGATCAGTTACGACGCCGGTCGCGTGCTCGAACCGAGCGTGGACCACTGGCACGCCGCGGAGCACCCTACGGATCGCGGAGCATCGCCAGCACGTGCGGCTCGCGATCGGGCGCTGCCGCTGGCGGAGTTTGCCCGCATCGAGAACGGCTTGATCGTGCACGCCGGACATGCGACGCCGTTCGGCGATGATGCAGCGAAGATCGCGGACGCGGTTCTCGCCGGCACTGGAAGTGGCACGAACACGCCACGGTTTGTCATGGGTTCGCCGCGGCGGACCGACGCGGCGGACTTCGAACGCCGCTGCGCCCGCGTGATCGAGTACATCCGCGCCGGTGATGTGTATCAGGTCAATCTCGCGCACCGGATCGAGTGCGACTTCGAAGGCTCGCCCCGCGGGCTGTTCGCGGCCCTGCTCCGCGCCGCGCGCCCGTGGCACGGGGGGTACTTCGAGGGCGACACGTACGCGATCGCCAGCGCGAGCCCGGAGTTGTTCCTGGAACTCGGTGCCGACGGTCGCGTGGTGACGCGGCCCATGAAGGGCACGCGCCCCGCGGGCGGCGAGTCGCACCGCGAACTGCGCGACAGCGCCAAGGACCAGGCCGAGTTGGCGATGATCGTCGACCTGATGCGCAACGACCTCGGGCGTGTGTGCGTGCCGGGATCGATGCGGGTGGATGTGCCACGCGAGATCGAGCGGCACGACTCGGGCGTCCTTCAGGCGACGGCGACGGTCTCGGGAGCGCTCACAGCGCATGTGTCGCGTTTCGATCTCTTGCGAGCCACATTCCCCGCCGGCAGCGTGACGGGTGCGCCCAAAGTACGGGCGATGCAGATCATCGACGAGCTCGAGCCGGTCAAGCGCGGCCCGTACTGCGGCAGCATGGTCTGGCTGGGCGACGACGGCACGCTGAAGGCCACGGTGCTGATCCGCACCGCCGTCATATCCGGGGGCGGGGCCTTGCAGGCCGCGCCGGGCACCGCTCTTCAAGACCCATCTCTCGCGGGGGCTGGGAAGCCCCCGCCCCCACTCTCGCCGACAACGCGGATGCACATGGATTACAGCGTCGGCGCCGGAATCGTGGCCGACAGCGTTCCGGGGCAGGAATGGCGGGAGACGCTGGACAAGGCGGCGCTGCTCGGAAGGCTCGGAGAATCGACGGAAAGCGTCTAGCCGCGCACTTCTCGGACTTTGCGCCTTCAATTTGTGCCGACTGGGGTACCCCGGAAAACCCTGTGGCCCATGGGTTTGGATGTCCGCCCGAACGCCGTGTTCAGGACGCCCGATAGATCGAGGGATGCCGCTCGCGTGGGCGGCCAGTGCGTGATTGTGCTGCAACGCGTGTCGACGACTGTGTCCAACACCGTTCCTCAAACCGACGCGACCGCCGCGCTGCCGCGGGTGGCCGATGCGCTCGTTGTTGTGCTCGGCGGGCAGCAGTCGCTCTCGGAGTGGCAGCGCACCGGCACGATCACGCGGGAGCTCGCGCTCCATCAGGAACTCGCCAAGGGCTATGGCGAGATGATCTTCGTCAGTTGCTCGGGCAAGGACGATCAGCGCGTCGCTCGAAACCTCGAACTTGGGGCCCGCGTGATCACGCTGGGCGGCTGCGAAGTCGGTCACGCCGGCGAGGCTGTGGCGGCGATTCTCGACGGCACGGGTCCGATCGGATCCAACCTGCGTTCGGCAACGATCGTGACCGACGAGTTGGTCGTCGGCATGCTTCCGGTAGCGATCGCGTCGCGGCTGCGCGTCGCGGGGGTTGAGGTCGCGCTTGTGGCCCGCGGCGGTTCGCTCGCGTCGCGGTTCCTGGCACACGAACTCGGCGGACATTCGGTTCCCGCTCGCACGGCGGCAGCGGCGGAGCACCTGCTGGTGACCAGCGCGGATCTCGTCGTTGGCACGACGCTGACCATGGTCGAAGACCTGATCTGGCGCGATGCCGTCGATCGGCGGCACACCGCGATCGTGCCAAGCCATGTCATCAACTTCGCGGAGCAGGAGACGCCGCGGGAGAACAATCGCATCGTCTTCTGCGGCCCGTTGATCAGCCGCAAGCGTGTGGACCTCTTGATTCAGGCGATCGCGATGCTGCCCGAGCCGTGGAACAAGTCGGCAGTGCTCGACGTGATCGGCGACGGACCGGAAGGGCCCACGCTGAAAGCGCTGGCCCAGGAGCTCGGCGTGAACGCCGTGTTCCACGGCTGGATGTCGCACCAGTGGGTGCTCCAGAAGATGGCGACCTGCGCGATCTACGCCGACGCGTCGGCGCTTGAGAACCACCCCAGACCCATCCTCGACGCGATGAGCACCGGCGCGGCGCTCGTCGTCGCCGACATCGCCGCGATGCGTGATCTCATCCAGACCGGCGTCACCGGCCTGCGGGCTCTGCCCAAGCCTGAAGCGATGGCACAGACCATCGAGGGCTTGCTGCAGGACGACGACTGGCGGCGGACGCTCGGCGCCGGCGCGGCGAACCACGTCCGCGAGATCCACTCGATCGAGAAGGTTGTGCCCCAGCACCTGGCGGCCCACCAGCTCGCCCACGAACTCGCCGCAAACCGCCCCAACCCGATCTCGCGTCTGCGCGACATCAAGCTCTTGGTCTGCGACTTCGACGGCGTCTTCACCGACAACCGGGTCTTCACCGATCAGAACGGCGTCGAGACCGTCGCGTGCTCGCGTGGCGACGGCATGGGGCTCGAGATGCTGCGCAAGAGCGGGATGGCGATCCTCGTGCTCAGCAAAGAGACCAACCCCGTCGTCACCGCCCGCTGCAACAAGCTCAAGCTCGAGTGCATGCAAGGCGTGAACGACAAGCTGCCGGCGTTGCAGCAGCTCGCGAAAGACCGCGGCCTCTCGGCCCGCGAGATCGCGTACCTGGGCAACGACACCAACGACCTCGGCCCGCTGTCGTGGGTCGGATTGCCGTGCGTGGTGGCGGACGTGCACCCGGATGTGCTGCCGACGTTGCAGCGACCGGGCACGCTGATGCTGTCCAAGCTCGGCGGCTACGGCGCGGTGCGCGAGTTGTGCGACATGCTCCGCGCGGCCCGTTCCTGACGCGGGAGCGGGGCCTTCCAAGCCCCGACGCATGAAAACAATCCAGCACCAGTGGGACCGGCCTCCGGCCGGTCAACGAGCCGTTGGTAGCACTGTGATCTCTCATGCAAACGAAGCGAACCGGCCGGAGGCCGGTCGTACTGATGAATGAAAACACCCCGCGGTCGAGAGGCCGCGGGGCGTGTCAGAAATTCGTGTGGACCACCCACACGATGTGTCCTCGTGTTGGATCAAGCTGGGAAGATGTCGCGAACTACCACTTCACAAAGCCGTCGTCGATGATGATGACGCCGCCGGGGTAGTTGGCGTCGTCAACGCTCACGCTGGCGATGCGGCCCATGGCCTTGCCGATGAAGCCCTTGGGCGGGTCCTTGGAATCACCGGCGCCACGGATCAGGATGGTCGGGCGGTTGCCATTCTCGAGCGCTTCGGTGGCACGGGCGCGGATCTCGCGCACGCCGCCGACTTCCTGCACGCCCTCGAACTTCACTTCCCATGGCTGGGTGATGGTCTTGCCCAGGAACTGCTCGGCCTTCTCGCCCCGAGCATCGCCGGCTTGCGATCGGATCTCGCGAACGATCTGGGTGGGCGAAACGCCCTGCTCCATGGTGCCGCTGGTGTTGGAGGCGCGATAGACGGTCGCGGGAGGGGCGACGACCTCGTTGACCTCGACCTTCTGCTCGATGATGGGCTGCTGGACGATGGTGCGTTCGATGACGCGTTCTTCGGTGCGGGGCGTCGACACGTAGGTGACGACGGACTGGCGCTCGACGACGGGCTGCTGGATGACGGTAACGTTCTCAACGACGCGGGCGGGCGCGGAGTCCCAGTCCTTCCAGTGCGGGCCGCGGCTGACGGGGCGGGCGTAGACGACATCGGTGTCGCAGGACGACCCGGTGCCGTAGAACGTGCGAACGCTCGAGCCGCCGTAGTACGAGCGGCTTGATGAATAGGAGGAATACGACGCGTAGGAAACGCGCGGCGTGTCGTAGCAGACGGGCGGTGCGACGATCACGGGAGGCGGGCAGGGCGCGACATAGACCGGGCGCGACACGTACACCGGTCGCGGCGGGGGGCACGGAGCGACGTAGACGGGGCGCGACCAGCCACGGTCATAGCCGCGGTAGCCGGAATAGCCCCAGCCCGGACGCGGGCCGCAGGCATCGCCACTGGAGACTGAAAACGAGAACGACGATCGCGATCCCGCGCTCGCCGAGCCGGCGAACGCGGCGAGACCCGCGATGACGCCGAGGATTAGCACGCGACTGGGAACCGTCTCGCGTGGCGCGCGCGTGCGACCACCGGTGCGAGACACCTCCGACCCG
>JBILLU010000022.1:0-28819 GCA_044375915.1 Phycisphaerales bacterium | reverse complement strand
CCGAACGTGCGGTTCGGGAACGCGTTGATGTAGACCTTGGCCCGCTGACCGATCTTGACGGGGGCGATGTTGGTCTCATCGACCTTGGCCTTGACGATCATCGAGTTCAGATCGGCGACCTGCATGATCACCGATCCGGGGTTGTTGAGCGTGCCCACGACGACCAATTCACCCTCTTCTGCTGCGGCGCTGGTCACCACGCCGTCGAAGGGCGAACTGATCGTGGTATACGACTTGTTCTTTTCGGCCCGCGAGATGTTGGCCTTGGCGATCGAGATGGCGTGCGTGACCTGATTGAACGTACTCACCGAGCGGCTGTACTCCGCCTCGGCGGTATCAAGCTCCGACTTGGAAATGTCCTTGCTGGAAAACAGCTCGCGCTTGCGGCCAAGTTCCTGCGTCATGTTCTCCATGCTCGCCTGAGCACCTGCCAGCCGCGCCTCTTCGCTGCGGAGCTGGGCTTTGGCCGACTCGAGCGACGCGTTCAGGTCGTCGGCATCGAGGCGCACGATCACGTCGCCCTTCTTGACGCGGGCACCCTCGCGATAAGGCATCGCCACGATGCGAGCGGAGACCTGAGCTGAGATGTCAACCTTCTGCAAGGGCTCGATGACGCCCGGAGCGCTGACGACGCGGACGAGGTCGCCGCGCTTCACGTCCTCGACGCGGACATACGTGGCCTTCGCCGACGGGTCGAACATCTCCCGCATCTTGGACAGCTGGCCTGACTGGACAAACCAGACCCCGCCGCCCGCGAGCGCCAGGACGATGACAAGAAGGAAACCGACAATCCACTTCCACACGCGTCCATCCTCCGAGTCTCGTTGTCACGAGAGGCAGTCACCCAAAGGCTCGATCCATCCATGTTCTGTGCGTCGTCGACCCGCGAACCGGATCGTTCGCCGCCGCCGATGTCCGAACATCCATCGAACCTCGCCCCGAACCCCGATCGTCAAACCCGCCCCGCCGTCGTACCCGGGGTTCTTTTGGATTCGCGGCAAGCAAGTTGCACAGATGGTAGGAAACCGTCGCGATCGGGGACCCAGCAGAAAATCTTCCGGCAATCTCGGCACGTTTCGCCCCGCCGCCGGGGCGGTTCCTTGGCCCGGGAAGCAGTCATTTGCAACCGCCCTCCCCCGGATGCATACACCGACGAGCCCCGCGACTTGCGGTACTCTGCTCGCTGCCACTTCCAACCTCCTCAAGGAGCCTCGCGTGAACGAGTCCGACCGCTCTTCTTCCAGCCCTGTTGGCGCTGTCTCGTCCCCCTCCCGCGGCGGAGTGGGCTGGGCTCGGCTTGGATTCCTGATCGCCCTAGCCGGAATGGCAGGGGGCCTGAGCGTCGCAAACCCCGACGTCGCCGCGGAGCCGGCTGGCGCACCGCCGGCACCCGCGGGCGCCGCCCAGCCTGCGGCCGCGGCACCGGCCAAGGCACCGGACTTCCCGCCGTTCGATAAAGCAACCGAAGGCCTGACAAAGGTGGTCAGCACCGCCGACGGGTCGAATCCGCTGTACGACCTCTACAAGGACGAAAAGAGCGGCAAGCTGCTCGCGGTGCTGCCGGCCAACTTCGAGTCGCAGCTCATGATGATCGCCTGCACTGTCACGGCAGGCGACTCGGAAGCCGGAGTGATGGGCCCGACGCATTACACCAAGTGGGAGCGGTACGACAAGCAGCTCGCATTGATCGCGCCGGACTTCAGCGTCCGTACCAGCAGCGATGACAAGCAGCTCAAGGACTCTGTGAGCCAGCTTTACACCGGGCGGGTGATCACCACCGTGCCGATCGTCTCGATGGCGCCCGGCAATCGCCCGGTCATCGATCTGGGCTCGATGGCAACGCGTGATGTTTCCAAGTTCTTTGGTCCGGCGGTCTTCGCGGGCTACGGCCCGGTCCTCCCGGCGGTGAACCCGTCGCTCATCAAGCTGACCAAGGCCAAGACGTTCCCGAAGAACGTCGTGATCGAGTACCAGGCGCCGCGTCCGGACGGGCAGCTCGTCCGCTTTGCGTACTCGATCGGCGAACTCGCGGGCACACCGGGCTTCAAGCCCCGCAAGGCTGATCCGAAGACGGGCTATTTCTACGACTCGTATCAGGACTTCGGCAAGACGACCAACAAGGACATCACCGAACGCTACATCAACCGCTGGTCGCTCGAGAAGGCCGATCCCAAACTGAAGGTCAGCCCCCCCAAGGAACCCATCGTCTGGTACATCGAGCACACGACGCCCCTGCGTTTCCGCCGCTACGTGCGCGAGGGCATCGAGATGTGGAACCAGGCGTTCGCGGAGATCGGGTTCGACAACGCGGTAGTCGTGTACCAGCAGGACGCGACGACCGGGGCGAACATGGACAAGGACCCGGAAGACAGCCGCTACAACTTCTTCCGCTGGAACGCGAGCGACAACGGCTATGCGATCGGACCGAGCCGCACGAACCCGCTGACGGGCGAGATCCTCGACGCCGATGTCGTCTGGCACCAGGGACTGACCCGCGCGGTGCGGAGCATGGTGGAGAACTTCTCGCTGTCGATCGCCGAGCATGCCTTCAGCCCCGAGACCTTGCAGTGGCTCGAAGAGCAGCCGACGTGGGATCCGCGTCTGCGACTCGTCGGCGCGGAGCAGCGTGAGGCGATCCTCCGCGAGCGGGCTCTGCGCGCCGCCAATCCCGAGCACGCGAAGGCCGCGGGCCGCAGCGAGTGGGCGCTCGCCTCGATGTCCGGCGGCGGCGCCTGCCGCATCGGGACGATGCTGTCGCTCGACATCGGACTGGCCGATGCGGCGTTCGCCTCGGGAGCCGTGACACCCAAGAGCCCCGACACGCTCGACGATCTGCCCGAGGAGTACCTGGGCCAGATGATCCGCTACATCAGCGCCCACGAGGTCGGGCACTGCCTGGGACTCCAGCACAACATGATCTCGAGCACCATCCGGTCGCTCAAGGACATCAACTCGCCGGGATTCAGCGGCCCCACCGTCGGCTCCGTCATGGAGTACGCCGCGGCGAACATCAACTACAACCTGGGCGAGGTCCAGGGCCCGTACGCCACGCCCATGCTCGGACCGTACGACAAGTGGGTGATCGCGTACGGCTACGGACCCGAGGACAAGCTGCCCGAGCTGCTGAAGCGGGCGGGTGAGCCGGATCTGGTGTACCAGTCGCAGGCCGCGATTTCGTTCGACGCCGACCCGCGGAACAACACGTGGGACCTCGGCGCGGACAACCTGCAGTTCGCCGAGAGCCGGCTGGGGCTGATCAAGCAAGTGCGTACCAAGCTGCTGGAAACGATCGTGAAAGACGGCGAATCGTGGGCCGTCGCACGACGCCGCTACAACGCGACGCTCAACTCGCAGCTCCAGATGCTCTCGATCGCGTCACGCTGGATCGGCGGCTCGTTCCTCAACAACGACGCGAAGGGTGACCCCGGCAACCGATCGCCAATCTCCGATGTCCCGGCCGAAAGCCAGCGTCGCGCCCTGAAGCTCATCATGGACAACGGCTTCGAGGACGCATCGTTCGGCCTCACCCCCGAGATCGTGCGCCACCTCGGCAAGGAGCACTTCTTTGACAGCGACGAGATCGTGCCCGATGCGAGCTTCACCGTGCACGATTCCATCGGCGCTGTGCAGTCCGTCGCGCTCACCATGATCATGAACCCGACGCGGCTGCGCCGGCTCTACGACAACGAGTTCCGCACCAGCGGCACCGACAACTTCATCTCGTTGAACGAGGTTGTCCGCACGGTCACCGACAACGTGTGGCGGGAGTACGCCAAGCCGAGCGGCTCATTCAATGAGACGTCTCCGATGGCGAGCTCGCTCCGCCGCAACCTGCAGCGCGAGCACCTCGAACGGCTTGTCACGCTTTCGCTGCTCCGCGACAGCGGCAGCGCATCGATCCGGGCGATCTCATCGCTCGCACGGCTCGAGCTCAAGCGTGTTGACGCACTCGCCGAAACCGCCCTCAAGGCCTCTCCCGACGCCTACACCAAGGCTCACCTCGACGACGCCCGCACCCGCATCGCCAAGACTCTCGAGGCGTCGTATGTCGTGACCCGGTGAACAACACTTCAATCTGATTCGTCATCGCCCGGCGGCAACGCCGGGCGTTTTCATTTCTCGTGGCCTGTGGCTGGTGCCATCAGTCCGCGGCTGCTCTGAGCCTCGCGACTGATGCGTTCGCGAAGAACGCACCATCGTTCCCAAAGCATCAGTCGCGCCGCCGAGCCGGCGGACTGATGGCACCCATCCGGAAACGACACGCAGTCTTCACCGCGGCTCCGGCGGCCGCAGGATCGACAGGTACGCCTCCCACCCACCGACCTCGCCCTTGTACTGATACGCCATCGCCTTGTTGATCTGGGCCAGATGGTTCAGGTCGTGCACCACCCAGGTCGCAAGCAACTGCGAGAGCGTGACGCGTCCGAGTTTGGGGTGCGTGCCGCACTTGGCGAGATCGACCTCGGAGAGATTCAGCTTGGCCAGCGTCGCGAGCGAGTCCCGCCGTGCTTGATCGAATTCGTCGAGCAGCGTGCGGAGCGTCTTGCCCTGCATGAGCGCCCGATGCCCAGCCCGATCAAAGGGCGGGATGGGACGCGTCTCGCCGAACTCCAGGATGTGCCGCGCCCGCGGCATCCAGTCGGTCTGCTCGCCGAAGATCAGGTGGGCGACGATCTCGTGCGCCGACCACGTGGGCGACCCGTCGGCATTGACGCCGTAGTCGCGGTGCGTCCACGCTTCGGGCAGAAACTGGAGCATGGCCCGCACGACGCTCGGGGTGCGTTGGAGGATGGGGAGGGAGTCGGAGAGGGCAAATCTCATCCCACATCCTTGCCCGATGGAGGGCCGCATCAAGGAGCCTCGAACAATTGGTAGGTTTGCTTGCCCAGCATTCAGTACACGCCCGACGAGACGCCGAGGATTGTGGGCAACTCAGATGCGGACACCAATTGTCCGTCAGGAGGAAACCTCGCCAACCCTCCGCCAGTGCCGCCCCCGACGCCTGTGCTGACCGAAATCGCTTCGGCTTCAAGAGCGCCCCACCGCGAATCATGGTCGGACGCGAGCATGATCGGATCTCGCCCCAGTGTCTGTCGCAATCTCCAGGACGCTGGCACTAGTGGCTCGTCCTCATCGATCGAATCCATAACGAAGAAGACAAAATTGGTCGCCGACACTCTGTACATGACGGTGACAGCATCGTCATCGTCGCCACAGAGCCTCCATGCCGCATCGGCAACGAAGACAGTCTCAACGACCAGCGCGCGACTGAGCGACTCGCGGCAGGAGTTCCATCGTTCACGCGAAAGAGACAGCTCACGAAAACGCCACGACGCCCGAAAAGCAAAGGCCACGGCGATCGAGACGCCAAACAACAACATGAGCGCGGCCGCCAAGACCCACGCTCCGGCGTTCGGATTCAGGGCGATCGGAAATGCGGCACACGCAAGCGTTACCCCAACGGCTACCAACACCAGCGATGGACCGACCCGCGGCACTGATCGCAGTTCAAGACGAACACGGGCAGAGTCAGACTCCCGCATCATGACTTCGCGACGGGAGTACATAGCTCATCCCAGCTTCTCACCCAAGAACCCGCTCACCTTGTCGATCCCGATCCGCTCCTGCTGCCCGCTGTCGCGGTCTCGGACAGTGACGGTCTGGTTGGTGAGCGTGTCGCCGTCGATGGTGAAGCAGAACGGGCAGCCGGCCTCGTCCATGCGGGCGTAGCGCTTGCCGATCGACTGCTTCTCGTCGAACTCGATGAAGCCCATGCGGCCGAATTTGGCGAAAAGTTCGTCGTACAGCTTCTCGCCGACCTCGGGCATGCCGTCCTTCGCGACCAGCGGGAACACGGCGGCCTTGATCGGGGCCACGCGCGGGTGCAGCTTCAGGAACTCCGGGCTGGGGCGCGATTCGTCGCGGGTATAGCCCTCGCAGATGAGCGCGAGCGCGCCGCGATCCAGGCCCGCCGCGGGCTCGATGCAGTGCGGGATGTACCACTCGCCCTTGCGCGAGCCGTTGGGCAGCAGTTCGCCCCGCTCGGCGTCGAAGTACTTCAGCTTGGTGCGCGAGGTGTTCTCGTGCTGCGTCAGGTCGTAGTTGCCGCGGTGAGCGATGCCCTCGAGCTCGCCGAAGCCGGGAGCGGTGAACGGGAATCGATACTCCACGTCGCTCGTGCCCTGCGAGTAGTGCGACAGCTCGTCCTTGTCGTGCTCGCGCAGGATCAGGTTCTCGCCCGCCAGGCCGATCGCCTTCCACCAGTCCATGCGGAAGTCACGCCAGAACTTGTACCACTCGACGCTCTCGTCGGGGTGGCAGAAGAACTCCAGCTCGGCCTGCTCGAACTCGCGGCTGCGGAACGTGAAGTTCCGCGGCGTCACCTCGTTGCGGAACGAGCGCCCGGTGTTGCCGATGCCGAACGGCAGCTTCACCCGCGTCGTGTCCACCACGTTCTTGAAGTTCACAAACACGCCCTGTGCCGTCTCGGGACGCAAGTACGCCTTGTTCGCCTCATCGCGGATCGCGCCGGGGATGGTGTCGAACATCAGGTTGAACATGCGGGGCTCGGTCAGCGTGCCGGGCTTCTCCGCGTCGGGTCCGATCACCCGTGCCCACGGCTGCGGGATCGACGACAACGCCACGCTCTTGATCGCGCCAAACGTCTTTTCCGCCTTCTTCTGCTGCTTGGCCTCACTGGGCTGATCGCCGACGTAGGCGAAGACCGGTTTGTCGCCCGGATCACCGCTCTCGGGCACGAAGACCTGCACGTGGTCGTAGCGATAGCGGCCCTTGCTCTCCTTGCAATCCACCATCGGGTCGTTGAAACCGCCCACGTGGCCGCTCGCCTCCCACACCTTGGGATGCTGGATGATGCACGTCTCCAGCGGCACGCAGCGCACGCGATTCCCGTTCGGCCCCTTGCGCCCCCAGCACGGGTTCAGGATCATGTCCTGCCACCACGCGTCGCGGAGGTTCTTCTTGAGCTGGGCGCCCAGCGGGCCGTAATCCCAGAAGCCGTTGATGCCGCCGTAGATCTCCGACGCCTGATAGATGAACCCGCGGCGTTTACACAGCGCCATGATGGCGTCCATCGACTTCTTCGCGGGTTGGGCGGCGGGGGTGGAGGCTTCGGACATGGCAAACTCCAAGAGCGTCGGCGGACGCGATCGTGCGTAGGAAAGGGCCAAGTTTAGGGGAGTCGGGCAGGGTGTTTCACCCGACGCAGCGTGGAATGGAATCCCATTCCGGGTGCCACTGCTTGGCCGCTCTGGGCCAGGCAGTGCTCGCGACTCCGACAACGAAGTTCATCGAGCGAGCCGGGGCGTCCTCGCCCCGGCGGTGGACGCGTTCGAAGTGATCCAACGCGGTTCTGTCAACGACGACCGCTCCGCCGGGGCGGGGACGCCCCGGCTCGCTGTTGGTGTCGTGCCTGCCCAGTAAACGCCAACGTTTCACGGGCTTTCGTCCCAACACCCGATACCATCGCGCCGAGGGTGCGCGCCGATGCCGATCAGTAATCTCATCCCGAGGATGTTCCACCGGCGCCTGCTGCTCATCGGCACGCTGACGGTGGCTGGTCTGGCCCTGCCGCTGATCCAGACCGCACGCCTCACGACCACCAGGCACGCCGAATTGCTCCGCGCCTCGGAGGCTCGCCTCATCACCCGCCAGTGGACCCCCTCGGTCCGCGGCCAGATCCTCGACCGCAAGGGCCGCGTGCTTGCCCAGGACCGGCCCAGTTACGACGTCGCGGTCGACTACGAGGTTCTCAAGGGCGTCTGGCCTCGCAAGGCGGCGGAGCAGCTTGCGCGCAGCAACCGATCCCAATGGGCGGAGCTCAATCCCGCCCAGCGCGAGGAGCTCATCGAGCAGCTCGCCTCGGCGTACGCGAAGCGGGCCGATCGGTCGCTCGCCGAGGTCGCACGGGTCTGCGGCATAGACCGCGACCAACTCAACGCCAAGGCCCGCGCCGCCGTGGCTGAGGTCGATGCCCTCTACGACGCCATCCGCGAGCGCCGCCGCAGCGACGCAATCAAGGCCGCCACAAGCAGCGAACAAGGCCAGCCTGAGCGTCCGCTCACGCCCGAAGACCTTCAGAAGATCGAGACCCAGGCCAGCAAGCCGATCGCCGAGCAGCTCCGGCCCGTCACGATCCTTCGGCACATCCCCGACTCGGTCGCCTTCGAACTGCAACTCATCGCGGAAGACAAAGTTGAGCTTGAAGGGGCCGCCGATCTCATCGAAGGCGTGGCCCCGGAGAAATTGCTCGTCTCCCGCGTCGCGGGCGTGCGGGTGATCGACGCCGGCGATCGCGAGTATCCGCTCGACACCCAGACCGTCACGCTCGATCTCTCCCGCTTTCCGCTGCCGATGCGGGCCGACAAGACGATGTCGATCCCGGTTGAGGGCGTTGGCGCTCACATCCTCGGCTGGATGCGTCCGCGGGTCTTCGGAGAAGATGTCGAACGCCGCAAGAACCTACTCGCCAACGACCGCACGTTCTCCAAGCGGGTGCTCACCGAATCGGGCGTCGACCGCGGCGAGTACCGCGAGGGAGATCGCGTTGGCAGCGCGGGGATCGAGGCCTCCATGGAGGCAGAGCTCCGCGGTCTCCGCGGCCTGCGCACCAAGCACCTCGACACCGAGAGCCTCGAGATGCTCCCCGCCGAGGTCGGCAAGCCCGTGCCCTTGACCATCGACGCGATGCTGCAGGGCCGCGTGCAGGCGATCATGTCGCCAGCCGCCGGGCTGGCCGTCGTGCAAGACTGGCACGGCACGCCGAGCCCGACCATGCCCAAGGGCACGCCACTCGCTGGCGCCGCGGTGGTGCTTGAGGTCGACACCGGCGACATCCTCGCGATGGCGTCGATGCCCGAGATCTCGCGCACGCTCATCCGCGAGAACCCCGACGCAGTCTTCGACGACAAGGTGAACGTGCCGTTCCTCAACCGCGCGATCGCCAAGCCGTATCCGCCAGGCTCGATCGTCAAGCCGCTGATCCTCACCGGGGCAGCCAAACGCGGCAACTTCCTGCAGGGCCAGACCATCGACTGCACCGGGCACCTGCTCCCGAACGAGCCCAACATCCTCCGCTGCTGGATCTACAAGCGCTTCGACCAGACGCACACGCAGCAGCTCGGGCACGCCCCCGCCGCGTCCGAAGCCTTGAAGGTCTCTTGCAACATCTTCTTCTTCACGCTCGGCAAGCGCCTCGGGCCCGAAGCAACGCTCGACGTCTTCCGCGACTTTGGCGTGGGTCAGGCGTTCGACCTCGGCATCGGTGCTGAGTACCCCGGCTCGCTCGCCGTCTACGGCACCAACCGCCCCGTCAACATGGGCGAGGCGATCCAGATGGGTATCGGCCAGGGCCCGGTGACATGGACCCCGGTGCACGCCGCCAATGCCTATGCGACGCTCGCCCGCTCCGGCGTGCGGGTCGCGCCGAAGATCATCGCCAACCGAGCCACGCCCGCGAGCAGCGATCTCGAACTGCCGTCGTGGGCCGTGCGCGACGCGATGGAGGGCCTCGCCGGATCGGTTGGCGACGACCTTGGCACCGGCCACCATCTCACGATCGACGGCGTGCGCGACCCGATCTTCAACGTGCCCGGCGTCCGCGTCTACGGCAAGACCGGCACCGCCGCCGCACCGGATCTCAAGATCAAGAACGACGACGAGCACGACGGCCTCGGCCCGACCGCCAGCGAAGTCGTCCGCTCCGGCGACCACTCCTGGTTCGTCGTCATGGTCGGCCGCAGCAACGAACGCCCCAAGTACATCATCAGCGTGGTCATGGAATACAGCGGCAGCGGCGGCAAGGTGAGCGGGCCGATCGTCAATCAGATCATTCAGGCGCTCAAGGACGAGGGGTACCTCGGAAGCTGAGCGGATGAACGGGTGACGGCGTGAGATGGTCCAGAACGCTCCTCCGCCTGCAAGTCACCCCCCGCACACTCCCCCTAGCCGTTGCGTCGTAGCGGGCCCCATTTTGCCCTCCTTCACTCGCCTCCCCGCCCCCACCGTCCGATAGTTCTTCCATGGGTCACGCCGAGATTCCGCTTTCGCGTCCAGACATCACCAACCTCGAAGAGGAGATGGTCCTGCAGACCCTCCGCTCCGGGCGCCTGTCCATCGGCCCCATGGTCGAACGCTTCGAGAACGCCCTCGCGGCCCGCGTTGGCGTCCGCCACGGCGTCGCCGTCAACAGCGGCACCAGCGGCCTGCACCTCGTCATGAAGGCCCTGAACATCGGCCCCGGTGACGAGGTCATCACCACGCCGTTCTCCTTCATCGCTAGCACCAACGCGATCCTCTTCGTCGGCGCGACGCCCGTCTTCGTCGACATCTGCCCCAAGACCCTCAACATGGACCCGGCCCAGGTCGAACGCAAGATCGGGCCACGGACCAAAGCGATCCTCGCCGTCGAGACCTTTGGCAATCCCGCGTACATGGACCAGTACGCCCAGATCGCGGCCCGTCACGAGATCGCGATGATCGAGGACTGCTGCGAAGCCCTCGGCGCAGTGCACAAGGGACGCCAGGCCGGCACCTTCGGGCGCGTGGGCGTCTTTGGGTTCTATCCCAACAAGCAGATCACCACCGGCGAGGGCGGCATGATCGTCACCGACGATTCTCGCCTCGCCGAACTCTGCCGCTCCATGCGCAACCAGGGCCGCCCGCTGGGCCACTCCATGACCGGCGGCACCGCCCAAGGCTCATGGCTCAAGCACGAGCGCCTCGGATACAACTACCGCCTCAGCGAGATCAACTCCGCCCTCGGCGTCGCCCAGGTCCACCGCCTCGACGAAATCCTCGCCAAGCGCTCCAAAGTCGCCCAGGCCTACATCGAACGCCTCGGCGGGAACAAGCACCTCATCATGCCGACCATCGACCCCGCGAGCGTGATGTCGTGGTTCGTCTTCGTGGTGCGGCTCGCGACCTCGTACACCGGCGTCGAGCGCGACCGGATCATCAAGGGCCTGCGGAACCACGACGTCGGGGCCGGGGACTACTTCCCCTGCATCCACCTCCAGCCCTTCTACCGCGAGCAGTTCGGCTTCGAGCCGGGGATGTTCCCGATAGCAGAGACGGTCAGCCAGCGGACCATCGCCCTGCCGTTTTTTAACGACTTGTCGATGCGGGAGATCGACCTGGTGGCCCAGACGCTGGAAGTGATGCTCAGCCGCGAGAACCTGACTCGTTCCTAACGGATGCGAGCGAGGGATGCCGAGGCTTTCCTGCTGCGGATGACCCGCCTATCATCCTGACCCACCGCCGACCGTCCCGGGCAACTGCCGGACGCGGGAGCGGCGGCTTGATTCAGGATTCCTCCAATGGCCAAGACCTGTTTTTTCACCGGCAAGAAGAAGAGCATGGGCATGAAGCGGGCTTGGCGCGGCCAGGCGGTCGCCAAGGGCGGCTTCGGTCTCAAGCCCACCGGCATCACCCGGCGTGACTTCAAGCCGAACCTGCAGGAAGTCGTCGCTGTCGTCGACGGCCGCACCCAGCGCGTCCTCGTCAGCACCAAGGCCATCCGCTCCGGCCTGGTCGTCAAGGCCCTGAAGCGCAAGTACGGCTACACCCGCCAGCAGAAGCAGGCCGCCAACTGAGCCCTATTGGCAATCTGAGCATCCAAGCCCCGACGATCTCGTCGGGGTTTTTGTTTGTGCAGAAGAGCCCCAGTGGGACCGGCCTCCGGCCGGTCAACGAATCGAACCTTGCACCACAATCAGCAGAACTGCTCGGCGGCGGAACTGCAATCAAGCCAGACCGGCCGGAGGCCGGTCCCACCGTTTGGGGCCATGAGCAGATCCCACTGGTTTGGAAGCGACGAATCGAGTACGCTGCAGGTGCCCCATGAAGTGCGACCGCTGCGACAACGACGCGACCGTCCACGAAGTCACCGTCCGCAACGGCGTCAAGGTGGAGAAGCACCTCTGCGAGGCCTGCGCCGCGGGCGAAGGCATTGCGGGCGCTTCCCTCGGCGAACTGCTCACCAAGTTCATGACCCAGGACGCTGAGGTCGGCGCCAAGCCCAAGCATGTACACAAGCCCCGTGTCGCGGCTTGTCCCGGCTGCGGCTTCACGTTCGATCAGTTCCGCCAGGCTGGCGTGCTTGGCTGCCCGGCGTGCTACAAGGCATTTGAAACGCTGCTGACCCCTCTGATCGAACGTGCCCACGAGGGCGCGACGCAGCACGCCGGCAAGGTCCCCAAGCGGATCGCCGCACGTGCCGCGGGACGCGAGGACGAAGCCGCAACCGAGGCGGCGCTCGCGCGGGCCCAGCTCCGCGAACGCCAGGAACGCCTGAAGGTGCTGCAGCGTCAACTCGACGAAGCCGTCCGCGGCGAGCAGTACGAGCTCGCCGCCCGACTCCGCGATCAGATCCGCAAGGTCGACATCACCATCATCCCCAAGGGAGTTCAGGAACGCTCCGAGCCGTAACGCTCGGGCCCTCGATCTCGTCCTCGTTCTGGCCCACCGCATGGTCAACCGCCCCGACAACCCCGCTCCGCTCCCCGGCGGCCAGCCCGACCCCGCGGCCGGGTTCGCGGTCACCGAGTGGCTGAGTGACTCCGGCGGCTCGAGCGATGTCGTGATCTCCTCGCGGGTGCGTTTGGCACGCAACCTGGCGGGACACCCCTTCGTCCACAAAGCCACCCGCGACGAGCGCGAGGCCGTGCTGCAGACATGCCGCGACTGGATCCTGTCCACCAAACTCTCCGAGCGGATCATGTGGGTCGACCTGCATGAGTCACCGGCGATCGAGCGGAACCTCTTGGTCGAGCGCCACCTGATCTCCAAGCAGCACGCCAAAGGCAAGCCGGCCCCCACCGCCGGAACACCCGTCGCCGCTGCCGAAGAGCCCCGAGGCGTGGCGATCTCCATCCCAGATGAACGCCTGTCGATCATGGTGAACGAGGAGGACCACCTCCGCGTGCAGATGATCCGTGCCGGCCTCGCGCTCGACGCCTGCTGGGAGGCCGCCAGCGCGATCGACGACAAGATCGAGGCCGGGCTGGACTACGCCTTCAGCCCCAAGTTCGGCTACCTCACCGCCTGCCCCACCAACGTCGGCACCGGCATGCGCATGAGCGTGATGCTCCACCTGCCGGCCCTCAAGATCACCGGCGATATCGACAAAGTGAAGCGGGCCGCGACAGACATGAACCTGGCCGTCCGCGGGTTCTTCGGCGAGGGCAGCGACGCCGTCGGCGACCTGTACCAGATCTCCAACCAGACCACGCTCGGCAAGCCCGAGGGCGCGGTGCTCACCGACCTGCAGGACGCGATCATCCCCGAAGTCGTGCAGTACGAGCGAGTGGCCCGCCGAAACCTGATGAGCAAGCGCCGCGTCGCGCTCGAGGATCAGGTCTATCGCGCCCTGGGCTGCCTGCGCCACGCCCGCATGATCGGGGCGGATGAAGCGATGCAACTCCTCAGCCTTGTGCGATTGGGCGTTGTGCTTGGGTTGATCGACGAAGTGAACGCCAAGGCCGCGAGCTTGCTGTGGCTCTTGGTGCAGCCGGCCCACCTGCAACGCGTGGTCGGTCGCGAGCTCGATCAGGAACACCGCCGCATCGAGCGAGCGACCTTGATCCGCGAACGCCTCCGCGGGACGTAAGCCGACCGGCTGGAAGCCGGTTCCACGGACTACAGGCTGTTGTACGAGATCAACTCGATCCGCCCTCTCGCCCGCTTCTCCCACGGCGTGTCCATCAATTCCTCTTCGCGGAGGAAGATCGGGTCATCCGATCCCGGGTGCACCATCAGCTCGACCGTTCGTGCGCTGGGCACGTTGGGCAAGAGATCGTGGTAAATCCAGAACCACGTGAAGAGATCGGTGCACCGCGTGCGGGGCGAGGACCAGCGAAGGCCCATGTCCCAGAGCTTCTTCTTCGCCCGTTGCTTCACGCCGCCGATCAGCGGGTCGGTCGGGTGATAGAGATTCATCGTGGTTCGCACGCGACGGATGCCGGTGGCACGCTGCACGCGTTTGAGCACCTTGAAGAGCGGCGCATGCGTGTGCACATGGTGGTGGCTGTCGAGATGGCTGATCGCGACGCCCTGAGGGGAGAGCAGCGATCGCACCTTCTCGATCTGCGCGATCCACTCACGCTCCACCGCGGCGAGCAGCGTCGGCGTGTAGACCGCGTCGCGGGCCTTTCGGGCGAAACCGCCTTGCTCGTTGAGTATGGGACGCATCGCCTCGTCGCGTGTGATCGGCACGAGATCGGTCAGATTCATGTGCACGCCAAACGAGCACGCCGGGAAGTCCTTCGCCCGGCGGCACGCGTCCTCCACCGCCGGCCCCGCGGCCATGATTGTGGCGCTAGTCAGCCGCCCACGCGACATCAGCCCGAAGATCGCGTCGTTCACGCGCTGCGAGAGGCCCAGATCGTCGGCGTTGATGATGACTCGGGTCATGGTTGGGGATTCACCACAGAGACGCAGAGACTCAGAGAGGACGAAGAGAGAAGAGTCTTTAACTCAAAGAGCTCAACGCGCTCGAAGGGTACAAGGCATTTCGTTCCCGGGACCTCTCACTCGCTCCACACAAAGAGTCTTCACACAGACTTTTCCTCTTTCGATCTTTGAGCCCTTTGAGCCCTTTGAGTGGAACTCTCTTCTCTGCGTCTCTGTGCCTCTGTGGTAAAACCGCTAAGGCGTCATCAACAGCATGTCGCTCGTCGCGTGGGTGCACATCCACTTCGTCGCGTCGGCCATCGGTGCCGTCGGCGCGGGGCGGAAGAGCACCCGAAGCCCGCCCGCGTGCACAAGACCGAAGCCCTTGCAGATCGCGTCGAAGTCCGCATCGAACACTTGGAACTCGGTGACATCGACGCGGCCCTTCTCGCTCGGCAGGTCGCCGTCGCCGCGGTCGCGGCGGAAGTGCCCGAGCGTGAACAGCACGAGGTCCCGCTTGTTCTCGCGGCTCGGGTTCACCAGGAAGTAATCCAGCAACGCGCCGACAACGATCGTCCCCAGCCCGTGCTGGGTCGCGTCGAGCACCGAACGCTTCAGCAGAGCGTATCCGGCGAGCTCGCCGCCCTCGTACACCTCGAATGCCTTGATCCGCCGGTACTTCATGGCCCAGTTCAGCGACCGCGAATCGCGCGGGAAGCGGCTGAGCGCGCCCGGCCGCGTCGCCGCCTGCGCGACGAGCGTGTCGAGCGATGCCGAGAACGACGCGACCGGCTTGAACTCCAGCCGCGAGGGCGTCGCGTTCGCGCCCTTGGCCGCGTAAACCAGCCGTGCCGCGACCGATGCGAACGGTGCTGCGACCGCGGCGAGTGCCGTGTTCTTGAACGCCTTGCGGGCTGGGCCGGTGCCGCTGTTGAACGCGACCCAGCGCTTCAGCGGTCCGATCTCCTTGAGCCCCGCGGCCTTGTAGAGTTTCTGCGCATCGGCGCTCGGTCCGCCACAGGCGAGCAGCGATTTGCACCGGGCCACACCCTGCAGCATGATCACGCCGCCGATGCCGGATGAACGGTGCTGCTCGGCGAGGAAGAAGCCGTCCATCCAGAACGTGCGGAAGTCCTTCTTGACTCCCGCAGCGTCGACGATCTCACCCGGCCCCGCGTAAAAACCCAGCCGCCCCACCACCGCGGGCTTCTGTCCGTCGCGATCCTCGACCGCGAGCAGGATGGCGAGGTCCGTCGGCTGCGCGAACGGGTTCTCGCGGAGCATGCGAGCCCAGGTCGCGTCGTTGCGGGCGATGTAGCCGTGCGGATCGTCGAAGCGACCCGTGAGACCTTCATCGCCGATGTCGGCGACGGTGAGAGCTTGGACGCGGAGTGAACCCATGGAAACTCTTCTATCGGGCGAATGAGACGGACTCTTGGAATCCCCCGACATCAAGAGGGATCACCTCGCACCAGTGGGACCGGCCTCCGGCCGGTCGGACTGCGTCGTGGTCTGGAGCAAGAGCGAAATGTTCGTCACCGAAGACCGGTCGGAGGCCGGTCCCACTGGTGCTGACGGAGGTCTTCGGTCAGTGCCGGAGTGCGTCCTCGACCACCTCAAACAGCCCCAGATTCGCCGAGAAGAACCACGCGATGCGGCGGTCCCCGAACGCCGTCGCCGGAGCGGGCTTGGCGATCTGCATCAGGCCTTTCGTCTTCGCGCTCGCCGCCGCGGCGTCGATGTCGGGCACGCTATAGCAGATGTGGGCCAGCTTGATGCCCTTGGCCAGCGAGTTGTTCACCGGCGAATCGGCCGCGGCGGGCTCGATGAACTCGATGCACACGCCCTGCACGTCGACGAAGGCGACCCGCACTTTCTGGATCGGATCGTGGACGACCTCAACGTTCGGCACACCCATCGCCATCGCCGCGGCCTGGATCGATTTCACCACCATGCCGACGTGGTGCACGCGAGCCCCGTCGCCAAACAGGCTCGCCTGCTCGTGCTTCACCTCGCCGCCCTTGGCTGGCACGACCTCAGGCATGGGCCGCCTCGGTCTCGGCTGCAGGCGCATTCCCGTCGCCTTCGACGAGCGTGATGTGCGTGGGCATCGGGAACGCCGTCGCGTGGTCCCACCAAAACTCGGTGTTCGCGTCGTTCTTCGCAAGCCCCGACTCGTCCTTGAAGTAGTCCAAGCACGGCTTGTTCCGCTTGGTCTCAAGGTACTTCGCCGTCGTCTTCTTCGCGCCCATTTGGCCGGCAAAGTTCAGCAGCGTCGTCAGCATCGCCTTCTCCACACCGCGCCCCATGACGCGGCAGGAGAGCAGGAAATCGACCACGATCGCCTCGCCACCCGCGCCGACCTCGACCGACGCCAGACCCGTCAGCCCATAGTCGCCGAAGCGATCGGCGACGCGGTAGGCGTACATCGCCCGCTTCCCTGATTTCGTCCAATCCAGCAACTCCGCCTCGGTCATGCGCCGAGTGGTCAGGTTCATCTGGTTGGTCTTGTTGAAGAGCTGGGCCGCCCGCTTGATGTTGCCCGAGCCCAGAGCCTCGAACGTGATCTTGAGCTGCAGCGACGCCAGCCACTCGTCCATCGAGACGTTGGCGCGGCTCTCGCTGCGCTGCCGCTCCGCGACGTACATCTCCGTGCGACCAAGATCCTCGTCGGTCACACTCGGGCGGTCAAACAAGCGCAGCGCGTGCAGCGCGGGCGTGTACATCATCTTGTCCGCCGGCCAATCCGGCACCGTGACCTGCGGCAGGGTCTCCTTCACCCGAGCCCGCTCCGCGGGGTTGTCGTCGATGAAGATCACGCTGTCGAGGCCAAGATTCAGCTCTTCGACCAGCGCCTTGATGTTGGTCGCCTTGTCCTGCCAGTTGATCCGCCAGCCTGCGAAATCGCCTTCCTTCAGCACCATCTCCGGGTTCTCGCGGATGGCGGCAATCGCGGTCTTCTCGTCGTTCTTGCTGACGATCCCGAGGATGATGCCGGTGTGCTTCAGGCTCTTGAGGGCCCGCTGGAAGTCGGCAAAGGACTCGCCGATCGGGTCGTGCCCGCCGAGAGCGACGCCCTCCCAGCCGTTCTCGCCGACGATGCCGCCCCAGAGAGTATCGTCGAGGTCGAGCACGATGAGCTTCTTCGACACGCCGCAGACGCCGCGGACGATGGCCTTGATATCCGCCGCCGCGTCCTTGAAGACCTCGAGGCTGAACATCGCCTTGGTCATCAGCCACAGCTTGTGGTTGGTCGCGGTCTTGCCCGCGCTCGCCATCCACCGCGAGGCATCCAGCACGTGCACGCGGCTGGCCTTGTCGAGCTTCTCGCACAGGCGAGCGTTCATCGCGATCAGAGCACGGTGCACACCGACGGTGCCCTTGCCCTGCTTCATTTCGAGGCCGCCGGTGCCGCGCCACCACGAAGGCAGCACCCAGGTGGGCACGAACATCGCCTCAACGCGATCGCTCGCACGCAGGATCAGGTCGGCGAAGGCGTCGACATCGGCGAGGATCTCGTCGAGTGAAACCCGCTCGTGGTTCATCAGACGGCGGAACGAATCGATCGCCCGCTCCGGCCGCGTCCACACCACCGCCGCGTTCGCGCCTTCCTTCCAGCACGAGAGCGCCGGGTTCATCAGGATCTGCTGCACCTGGTCGAAGTGCGCCACCGTCGTTTTCATCGACGGCACGTCGGCGTCGCTCTTGAGGATCGCCCCGAGCTGGTCGATCGTGTGGTCGGCGATGAGCAGGGTGTGAAGGGTCTTGAGGTCCATGGGAAAGGCTCAAATCACAAATCGCAAATCACCAGATGGCAAATGAAGGCATCCGATCCCGCAGCTTTTGGCCATTTGCCATTTGCTCTTTGCCATTTTCCGTCACGCTCCCAGCCGCCCGACCACGTAGTCCGCCAGCGTGTCCACGGTTCGGAACGCCGTGGGTGTGTCGGCCATTGCCTTTTCGTCGGTGAGCGTGAAGCTCGGATGACCCGCGCTCTGCACGCGTTGCTCGACCTGCAGCACAAACGTCAGCAGCCCGAGCGAGTCGAGCTTGCCGCCCTGGCCGAAGAGCATGGACTTGGGGTCCTTGGCGATCTGGTTCTCGGACCCCTGAGCGGCGTTCACCTCGTCGATGGCACCGTAGATTGCGTCGAAGATTTGTTGTTTGTTCGCCATGCGAGGTGCGTTCCTGTCGTGCGGTATCGTCGATCCGGCGGCATCGGCCGAGCCGAGCCGAGTCAAGGCGAAGCAGGCGACGTGGCGGAGACCCGCACCGGCCGCAGAATCCACCGATCCGGCCGAACTCCTGCCCGACTCGGGCCCAATTCAGGCCTCCGAACCGGGCGGGAGTCTATTCCCCGGCGGGTCCGAGTTCCTGCCCGCGCATCGACCTTCACCTCGCCTTGACGAGCCCAGCCTTGACGAGCCCCGAGCGTGAGCGAGCGGGGCTGTCACTGGCTCATCGGCCCCCCCAAACCCACTCGCTCACGCTCGGGGCTCGTTTGGGATCACGATCTGGTTTGCATCTGGCCCCAAGACCCGCGATAGTTGCCCCATGCTCCCTACCGCGCTCCCCGCCGCCCGATCGCTCGCTCGCGTCTTCCTCTTCGTTCCGCTCGCGCTCGCCGCGTGCTCGTCGTCGCCCGCTCGCGTCGAAACCAGCCGCGACCGCCTCGACGGTGCGATGGTCGAGTGGTCCTCCGGCACCGTCGCCCGCGCCGACGAGCACTACCTCAACTTCCGCTTCAGCGTCGGGCCCGACACCAAGACCATTCAGGCGAGCGACGAGACCGTCGCCCTGCTCCTCGACGTCGACGGCCGCAGCGACACCGGTTACCAGCGCACGGCCAAGCCCTTCAACTCCATCGGCGCGGATCTTGAGCTGCAGTTCTCCCCCACTTCCGAGAAAGGCGCCGTCACCAGCGGCGTCGAGTTCTACGCCCTCGACAAGAATGGCGTCCGCACCGAACTTCCCAAGGACCAATCCGATCTGACCTTCTCGCCCGCTTACGCCTCCGCGTGGTACGAGGCCCGCATGTCCCGCGCGTTCGCGGCCTCAATCACCAAGAGCGGCATGGCCTCCTCCGGTAAGGGCCGCGGCATCTTCGTCATTTACGCCCCGGGTGAAGGCGGGCGCCCCGGCGGCCGCATCGCCGGCTACAGCGAGCCGTTCGACATCACGTTTCCACCAATCGCCGCCGAGCCAAGGCTGGCGGACGCGAACATCCCCGCGAAGCCCGACGGCACGATCCGCGTGATGGCGTGGAACGTGTGGCGGAAAATGGCGAGTGATCCGGCCCGCTTTGCCCCGATCATCCGTGCGATCAACCCGGACGTGCTGTTGATTTCGGAATGGCAGAGCGACGACAAGACGTTGGTTGAAGCCATGAAGACTGTCTTCCCCAACACGCAGTCCGCACCGTGGCACGCCGTCAGCCGCGGCGATGTCGCGATCGCGTCGCGCTTCCCCGTCGCGCCATCCACCGCGAAGGCCGAAGTGCTCGTCGAAGGCAAACCCCGCTCGGTGCGATATGTTGCCGCGGTTGCGCAGTCGCCGATCGGCGGCGTGCTCGTGGGCGCGATGCACCTCAAGTGCTGCGGCGGGGCAGGCTCATCGGAAGATCAACTCCGCCTCGCCGAGGCGCGGGCCATCAACGAGACCGTGAAGCAGGCCAGCCGAGCGGACGCCGCGAGCATCCGCATCTTGGGCGGCGACATCAACCTCGTCGGCAGCCGCAACCCGCTCGACCTGCTCCGCGCCGACATCGATCTCGATGGCAGCGACATGACGCCCGCCGACGCGGCGGTGCTGGGCGACAACACGTACTACACCTGGCGTGACTGGAACACAGGCTTCTCGCCCGGCCGCCTCGACTGGCTCACCTACAGCGACGCCACTGCAACCATCGTGCAGTCGTTCGTCCTCGACACGCGGCGGCTCACGCCTTCGGCGCTGTCCACCATGGGACTGACCACCGAATCAAGCGACGTGAGCGATCACCTGCCGGTGGTGATCGATGTGGCGCCGGTAGCGAAGTGATCCAACCTCATCAGCGGCAGAAGGTCCGAGATCTCTGCCTCGCCGCAAGCACTCAGAGGCAGCTCCGTTGCAGGTCGTCATCGCTGCGCCGAAAGCTCAGCCGCCGACCAATGAGCCGCGGATAGTCGCCCGATGTTCTCGGCGGTGGCACGATTGCGCACAACCCCGGGCTCGGTTCGCGCCGCGGCCGCGATCGCCGCGTGTGCCACGCTCTGTGTGGCGGGCTGCGGCTGGTTCGGCCCTTCGAAGCTCACGGTCGCAGTCGCGAACCGCACGCACAACACGTTCCAGAACTCACACGTGTACTTCAAGGAATCGAGCTTCCGGTCCGGGATGATCCTGCCGGGCGATCGCCGCGACTTCACCGAGTACCTCGGCGTGGCCAGCGGCGAGGCGACGGTGGAGTGGGAATTGGCGACGGGGACCAAACGCACCCTGAAGGTAATGCTCGATCGTCGCTACGACAAGGCGACGAAGGGGACGCTGCTGTTTGAGGTGTACCCAGACTCGGTGGCGATGAGCTTTACGCCGGGAGAGCGGTAAGGCGCGAACTGAGGTCGATCCTCTACCACTGCCCGCTGCGGGTGTCGATCTCGTTTTCAACGACAGTGTTGGAGGGTGGCCTCCCGACCATCGACGACAGCCGCGGCACGTCCCAGCCAAGGAGGCCGCCGCGGGTCCAGCGGTACCAGCCGGCAGCGAAGGTGTCGCTGGTCCTGTTGTTGTCGAGGCCGCCGAGCCAGTCGGCCTGGCGAGTAAACGTGAATCGCCGGGTCATGGAGCTGCGATCGCTTGACGAAGACGGGTTCCAGCCCGGATTGGTCGCGTCCGTGCGATAGAACCGTGCCGAGCCGTCGTAAAACAGCAGATCCTGAGCGACGGTCTGATACGCGTGGTAGCGCTGCGCCCCGTTGTGCCTCGCGAACTCGTCGAACATCGCCACCTTCTGCGATGGGTAGCGGACATCGCTTGCAAGTTTGGGGCCCCACCAGCCCGATTCGGTGCCGAAGCTTGGGTCGAGGTTCCAGAAAAGAATGTTGGACGAACTCGGAAACGCCGTGGGCGACTTCTTCACCTGACCAAACGCGTTTATGTAGGTCACTTGCCGATCGGGCATCCACTGGTAGACGCTGTAGCTGTAGCTCATCGTGGCAAGCCATCGGTACTGCCCGGCGTTGCCTCCATCACCGCCCGGGGTCGGAAGGCCGCTGTAATTGCCGACGATCCAAGGCACTCGCGGCGTGTCGAGCGGACAAATGAATGACTGCGAGGGAAGCCTCGCACCCATGTAGTCCAGAAGTGCCACGTGCGAGTAGATGAGCGTGGGCACCCAACCCGACGGCAGCGGCAACTGATTCGCGTTCATCCCAAGAACTCGCCGCAGCGCGTAGATGGCCTGATGCCCCTGCGCTTCCATGTCGGATCCGTAGTTGTAGTTGAAGGAGTAGAAGGGGTCCTTCATCCCCTGCCGCCAACTCAGCGCCCACATCCTGCCGCCGAAGTCCTCGGTGTACATCGCGCTGCCCTGGGCGAGGCCGCGGAGGTTGTAGCGGCAGCGCTGCAGGGCGTTGTCGTTCGTCGCACTGCGCACCGCGGGCACTCCCACGGCGGACAACACCCCGGCGACTCCGATCGCCACCACCAGATCGACCATCGTGAAACCACGCCCGCGCGTCTTCATTTCGTGCTCCGAGATGAGGACCCCCGACCAACGCCTCGCGCCGCTCGCGAACTTGCCAGCAAAGCGTACTGAAACGATCGGGGTGATGCAACCGCGGATGCGGCACCACGCCGTCTGGCCTCCATGCGCCACACGGCAAAGTTACTGGACCTTTGATTGTGCTCAAGGCGTGCAGAGAGCGTCCCAGTCCGCGGCAGCCCCTACTTTCCCCGGCTCTTGCCGTCCGCATCCCGCAGCCCTCACCCCATCCGACTTCCCTCCCTTCCCAAATGGCTTCCCTCCTCTCCGCCCAATCGCTCACCAAGACCATCGCCTCGCGGCATCTCTTTGATGAGATCTCGATCTCCGTGCACGATCGCGAGCGGCTAGCGCTGATCGGGCCCAACGGGAGCGGGAAGTCCACGCTCCTGCGCATCCTCGCCGGGCAGGATCGGGCGGATACCGGTGAGGTGGTGATCCGCAAGGGGGTGCGGGTGGCGTATGTGCCGCAGAAGGACGCGTTTGAGGATGCGGCGACGGTGCGCTCGGCGGTGCTGGATGAGCTGTTGGCGTGCATGAAGCGGGGAGGGCCCAACGCGCCGGCGCATCTGCACGATGAGCACGAGGCGGAACTCGCGGCGACGCTGACGCTGGATCGCGTCGGGTTCGTGGATCTCGATCAGCCCGCGGCGTCGCTCTCGGGCGGGCAGCGCAAGCGGCTGGCGATCGCGAGAGAGCTGGCGAAGCTGCCGGATTGCCTGCTGCTCGACGAGCCCACGAACCACTTGGATGTGGAGGGGATCGACTGGCTGGAGGACGTGCTGACGAACGGCCTGGGAGCGGGGCTGGGCGATGGACCGTTCGCGAGCGTGGTGGTGACGCACGATCGCGAGTTCCTGGAGAGCGTGGCGACGCGGATCGCGGAGCTGTCGCGGCAGTACCCGCAGGGGCTGTTCGCTATAGACGGGGACTACAGCGAGTTTCTGCGGCGGAAGGCGGAGTTTCTGGACGGCCAGGCACGGCAGGAGCAGGCGCTCGCGAATCAGGTGCGGGAGGATTTGCGTTGGCTGGGCCGCGGAGCGCAGGCCCGGCGGACCAAGTCCAAGAGCCGCATCGATGCGTCGTACGAGCGGATGGATGAGTTGGCGGAATTGCGGGAGCGCAACGCGTCGAGCAAGGCGACGTCGATTGACTGGGAAGCGACCGGGCGGCTGACGCAGAAGTTGATCGTCGCGCGGGCGGTGACCAAGGCGTACGGCGACAAAGTGCTCTTCCGCGATGTGGATCTGGTGCTGTCGCCCGGGCAGCGGCTGGGCTTGCTGGGGCGCAACGGCAGCGGCAAGTCGACACTCATCAAGGTGCTGACGGGAGAGATTCAGCCCGATGCGCCGACCGCGGAGGCGGTCAAGGCGGCGGCGGATGCGGTGAACCTGCCGCCGGGGTTGCCGCCGCCGGGCACGGTGAAGCGGGCGGAACAATTGCGGACCGTGGTGTTCAGCCAGCACCGGACGGAGATCGATCCGGCGATGACGCTGGGCGATGCGATGAGCCCGAGCTCCGACGCGGTGATCTACCGCGGGCGCACGCTGCACATCAACACCTGGGCGCGGAAGTTCCTGTTCCGTGCCGAGCAGTTGAAGCAGCCGGTGCGATCGCTGAGCGGCGGCGAGCAGGCGCGGATCCACATCGCGCGGCTGATGCTCGAACCCGCGGATGTGCTGGTGTTGGACGAGCCGACGAACGACCTGGATATCCCGTCGCTGGAGGTGCTGGAAGAGAGCCTGGAAGAGTTCCCCGGCGCGGTGGTGCTGGTGACGCACGATCGCGCGATGCTGGCGCGGCTGTCGACGCACATCCTGGCGATCGGGTTCGGCGAGAACGGCGAGGCCGGGCACTTTGTCGATTACGAGCAGTGGCAGCGGGCCGACGCGGCGAAGAAGGCGGCGGCCAAGAAGAAGGGCACCGCCGTCGCGAGCTCGGTCCCGTCGGACAGTGCCGCCGCGGCCGCTCCCGCTGCGGCCAGCACGCCTCCCGCCGCCGCGAAGAAGAAACTGACGTACAAGGAGCAACGCGAGCTCGCGGAGATCGAGCCTGAGATCCACCGCACCGAGGAACTCGCCAAGAAACTCGAAGCCGAGATGAACGACCCGGCGGTGATCGGGGACTACAAGAAGTTCGAGGAAGTCTCCCGCGCGTTCGCGGCGGCGCAGTCAAAGGTCGCGACGCTCTTTGAGCGCTGGGCAGAACTCGACGCACGGCAATAGCCGCGACGCTTCTCCACATAGAGCCTCTCGCGTAAGCGAGAGGTCGCATCGACGCACGAACGCACAAACGACCTCGCCCTGACGGGCGAGGCTCCATTATCGTCGTTCGTGACGACCGATTTCTCAGTGCAACCGTATTCCCACCAACCCAAGGCTCAGCACCACGAGCACGATCGCCGCGATCACCACGTACATCCAGTCGCGCCGAATCAGGAACGCGACCAGCGTAAAGGCCACGCGAGCGACGGGCGTGAGGACGAGCAGCAGCACGCCAAGTTGCATGATCGCGGGGGCGTCGAGCGCGAGCGCCTTGGACAGGATTGTCGTTGGGGCGTTGAGTTCGTCCGCGTGCAGGCGGAACGTGGTGAAGTCCAGGCGATCGCCGGAGTGACGCCAGAGGTACATCGCGATGCCGAAGAGCACGACGGCCGCGGAGGTCGTGGTGCCGAGGGTGAGCAACTTGGACAGCCGCACTTCCATCGCGTGGTCATCGGAGGCGGCGGCAGGCGGCGACGGACGCAAGTCGGAAGCAGGGCGGGAATCACTCATCACATCCCTCCTTGCATGACGCGGCGGAGCAGCTCGATACCCGCACAGATGACGAGGACCGCGAACAGCCGCCGCAGCCAGAGCGTCTTGAGCCGCGGCAGCACCCGCGCCCCGATCAGCGAGCCGCCGAGGGCGCCCGCCGCGATCGGCGCAGCGATCGCCGGCTCGATCTGCCCGCGGTGCATGTACACGCCTGCGCTCGCCGCGGCGGTGACGCCGATCATGAAATTGCTGGTGGTGGTGCTCACCTTGAAAGGCAGCCGCATCAGGCGGTCCATCGCAAAGACCTTCACAATGCCGCTGCCGATGCCGACCAGAGCGCTCAGCACACCGGCACCGAGCATGATCGCGAGCGCGCCCGGCACCGCGTGCACGCGATAGGACGTCATCGTCGGCGTGCCGTCGGCGGCCTTGGTCGGATACTCCGAATCAAGCCGGAAATACTGGCTCACACGATCTGGGTGCGTATCCGGCGGCAGGGGCTTGAGCGGCCGCAGCGTGGTGTACGCGCTCCAGAAAAGAGCGAGCGAGAAGACCACCGCGATCAGATCCTTGCTGACGTACGCCGCGATGACGGCGCCAGCAATCGCGCCGAGCACGGTTGCAACCTCGAGCAGCACACCGACGCGGACGTTGGTGTACCCCTCCTTGATGAACGCCGCCGCGGCTCCGGAACTGGTGGCGATCACGGCGACCAGCGACGCGCCCACGGCGTAGCGCAGATCGATCCCGAAGAGCAGCACCATGATCGGGATGAGCACCACCCCGCCGCCGAGGCCTGTCAGCGCGCCCGCAAAGCCGGCGACAATCGCCGACGCGAAGAGCAGCGTCACGAGCAGGCCCGCGGTCATGCCAACTCCACCGCGCCGATCAACTCGGCGATGTTCTGCTTGCGCTGCTCACGCACCCACGCGTCGAGCCCCTTGGCGATGCGTTTGGGGGCACGTGGATCGGCAAAGAGCGCGGTGCCGATGGCGACGGCGGAGGCCCCGGCGAGGATGAACTCCGCCGCGTCGTCCCAACCGGTGACGCCGCCGAGGCCGATGATGGGCGTCTTGGTGTCGCGGCAGATGCCGGTGTACGCGTCGTGCACGAGCTTCACGGCGATCGGGTGAATCGCGGGCCCGGAGAGACCGCCGCTGCCGCGGGAGAGACGGGGCTTCCTGGTGTGCACATCGATCGCCATCGCGGGCATGGTGTTTGAGATCACCATCGCGTCGGCACCGGGGCGCTGGTTCGGGCCGGTCGGTTGTGCGCTGCTCTCGATCGAGGCCTCGCACACCGCGACGACTCCCTCACCGCGGAAGTTGCGGGTGGAGTCCTTGCTGGCACCGGTTCGCAGGCCAATGACAGTTGGGGAGATCTTGACGAACAGCCGCGTCCGCGTGAGCACTCGGCGCACCTCGCGGACCAGTTCGCTGAGGAGGGCCGGGTCGCTGCCGAACTCGCAGCCGTGCTTGACGTTGGGGCAGCTGACATTGAGTTCCACGGCGGGGATCGCCTCGACCGCGTCCATCGCCGCGGCGACCGCGACGAACTCGTCGATGGAGAAGCCCGAGATGGAGCCGATCACCTTCGCCCCGCCGCGACGTGCGAATGAGTCGACCTTGGGCACCACATCCCGCACGAACGCATCCAGCCCCACGTTCGCCAGCCCGATCGCGTTGAGCATCCCCGCCTTGTGCTCGATGATCCGCCACGTCGCGTTCCCCTCGCGGCTGTCGCGGGTGATGGACTTGGTGACGACCGCGCCGACGCCGCCGGATGGCGAGAGATCGGTGACACCGTCGAGTTCATCGACGTAGCCAGCCGTGCCCGCAGCGAGGATCAGCGGCGAGGCGAGTTCGAGCCCGGCGAGGTTGGTGGCGAGGGAGGGGAAGGGCACGAGCAGACGATATCACGGCCATTCGAAGGAAACCGCGAGCTCCATCGTTCTGTATAGTCCCATGATGGCGCTCCTTGCTAACGCCGGCACCGCGATGATGTGGATGCCTTTGCTGCACCTGAGCATCGGCAACATCGTGATCGCCGTGGTGGAGGCGTTGCTGGTCTGGGCCGTTCTTCGACAGTGCCTGATTCGGTGCTTCTGGATCATGCTCGTCGCCAACTATGCGAGCGCGGCACTGGGCTTCTTCTTGCGCGGACGGTTCAACGATCTCATTGCCCCGGTGTTCGGCGAGCCCGACATCTTCAACGCCAACGCACGGCTTGCGGCATTCGCGGCCGCGGCGTTCGTTCTGACACTTCTCGTGGAAGCTCCATTCACGCTCTGGCTGGCCAAGCGCGCCGGTCGTAGGGTTTGGTGGGGATTCGCCGCTCTGCTGATAGCGAACGCCGTGAGCTACACCGGTCTTGCCGTGTTGTACTCGCGTGCCAGCGCGCAAACTCTTCTGGTGACGCTGACGCCGGTCCGAACCGGGCAGTATGTCCAGGGTGACGACGCCTATGAGATCTGGTACCTCGATGCACAGACGCACCGAGTGCATGCCGTCGGGCTCGATGGCGTGCACCGCCAGCAGATCACGCAGAAGGCCCATCCAGACGCGACGTACCTCGCGGTTCTAGCGGATGAAGATTCTGTGATTGCCTCAAGCGTGAAGAATTACTCCACGGAGCGGGTTGTGGCCCTCCCAGAGAGCAGCGTGGCGACGGCGGACGAGGGACGCGTACCGGGGTGGCACGGCGACATCGACGCTCGGCGATTCCCGGGGCTTGCCGAATCCGTGAAGGTCTGGGTCGGTGAATGGGCCGGTCGCACTACATATCTGTGGGATGAAGGTCCGCCGCGACGTGAACTGCTCGAGCTCGCACACGAAAACGCCCTGGAAAGCTGGCGTATCGCGTACGCAACCGTGCTGCCCGATACGAGGCTGGTGTTCCAGCTCGGACGCGATCAGATCTGTGTCGCCGCTCCCGACCAGAAGACGGTCGCCCTGATCGCTCGCGGCAGCGGGCCGATCGTGATTCGCAAGTCCAAGGCTGAGTAACGAGTACGATCGTCCTCACGTGCGACACCTCTACTGCCGAAACTGCGGCTACGACCTCTCCCCGATGTTCGCCAACGGCGAGGAGTCGGGGACGTGCCCGGAGTGTGGGTCGCTGGCCTCGACGTACTTCTTGAAACAGCGTCTTTGGCGGCGGTCGGTCTTGCGCACTGCCATGTGGTGCGTTGTGATCATCGCGTTCGCAGGCACATTACTCACACTCATGGCTTTCTGGGCAAACCCGCGGAGTCATCCTGCCATCTTGTTGATCGTTGTGCCTGCAGCATCGCTCGCTGGCGTTGGCGTTGCCGCGATTGGATTTCGGCGCCACGTCCGCGTTCAGGCCGCGCCCGAGGAGTTCTGGGGATTTCTCGCTTCGGCGCTGCTGCTCGGTGGAGTGATCGGAGTGCTCACTCAAGGGGTTACGACGATCGCGGGCATTGCCTTGTGGATACTCCGGTCCTGATCAAGCGGCGAATCGCGACGACCCGCGTACCCTCCCCCATGGACATCGCCCAGCGCATCGCTCAGTTCGAGAATATGGTCCAGGCCGATCCGACCAACGACATGGCGCACTACTCGCTCGCGGGGGCGTACGCCCAGGCGGGGCGGCATCGTGACGCCGCGGAGAGTTACGTCCGCTGCTTCCGCACCAACCGCGACATGTCCAAGGCGTACCAGCTCGCGGGGGCCGAGTTCATCAAGTGCAACGACACCGTCAGTGCCGCCGAGGTGCTGAAGGAGGGCTACACGGTCGCGGCCCAGCGGGGCGACTTCATGCCCAAGAAGGCGATCGCGGATCTCCTGAAGCAGCTCAACGTGCCGCTGCCCGAGGTGGCGGGCGCGAAGGAAGAGGTGGCCCTGCCGCCGGGGACGTTTGTGTGCAAGAAGACCGGGCGTCCGGGGCATCAGCT
>JBILLU010000162.1:0-7650 GCA_044375915.1 Phycisphaerales bacterium | reverse complement strand
TTCCGCCTCTTCCGCTTCGGCGAGAGCTTCGTCACCGCCGAGACCAACGAGCCCGCCCTCAAGCGCCGCGCCGCCTCGGTCCGTGGCTTGGGCAACGCCCAGCCCGCGACCGCGTAAGCCATCAGCACCAGCGAGCCGGGGCGTCCCCGCCCCGGTGCGACAACCACCGATTCCCGAGACAACCGCCAACTAGGCGGTTGTTTTTCTTTGCATCCTCGTTTGCGGCGCGATCCGCGAGCACCGCTCCGCGCCTCCTCTCCCCGCTTGCGGGGAGAGGACCGCTTCGCCGCAGGCGAAGCAGGTGAGGGGAATGCGGGCACATGAACGCAACGACAACCGGACGCCCCATGCCCCTCCCCGGTCACGCCAAGCCTCGACCACCCCTCGCCGCTTCGCGGGGCGAGGGAGCGCGGCATTCCGCGAAGGGATCCGCTACAGCAGCGTCCCCTGCAGAATCAGCATCGCCGTCGTGAAGTAGATGATGATGCCCGTCACGTCCACAAGCGTGGCGACGAACGGCGTGCTCGATGCGGCCGGGTCAAGCCCGCACTTCTTGAGCACCAACGGAAGCATCGCGCCCATGATCGAGCCCCACAGCACGATTCCAACCAGGCTCGTCGAGATCGCCGCCGCCAGGACATAGAAGTGATCCTGCACGGAGGAATCGACGATCACCGCGCCGCTCGCGTCGGTCGTCTTCTTGGTCCAGAAGCCGAGCCAGCCCCACAGCGAAACCCGTAGAAAGCCGATCGAGCCGATGATCGCGCCCAGGATGCTCGCGACCATCAGTTCTCGCCGCAGAATCCGCCACCAGTCTGCGATCTTCACTTCACCGGTTCCCAGGGCCCGGATCACCAGCGTTGACGACTGCGAACCGGAGTTGCCACCCGAGGAGATGATGCCGGGAATGAACGTGCTGAGCACGACCGCCCGCGTGATCTCGTCCTGGAAGTATGCCAGCGTGTTGCTCGTAAGCAGTTCCGACATGAAGAGCAACGCCAGCCACGGAGCCCGCTTCTTGACAAGGGAGCCCACGCCCGCTTCGGCGAAGTTCTCGTCCAGGGCGGCCATACCGCCGACCTTCTGGATGTCCTCGGTGAATTCCTGCTGTGCCACGTCGGCCACGTCGTCGGCGGTCACAATGCCCACCAAGTTGCCCCGGCTGTCCACCACCGGCAACGCGATGCGGTCGTAGCGGGCCATCATCTGCACCGCTTCTTCCTGAGGCATGTCCGCCTTCAGGGCCACGAAATTGCGGTTCATCAGGTCCTCGATCGTCGCCGAAGGATCGGCGAGGAAGACCGCACGCAACCGCAGATCGTCGATCAACTTGCCCGACTCGTCCACCACGTAGACGACGTTGATCGTCTCGGCGTCCCGTCCGTACCGCCGGATGTGATCCAGCGATTGGGCCACCGTCCATTCCGGCTTGATCCGGATGTAGTCCGGTGTCATCAGCCGTCCGACCGTCCGAGGCGGATACCCGAGAATCGCCTGCGTCGTCGCCCGCGTTTCTGGCGACAGGCTCGCCACGACCCGCTGACACACCGCCTCTGGCAGTTCGTCGAGCAGCTTCGCCCGGTCGTCGCCGCTCATCGCCTCGATGACTCGCACCGAGCCTTCGGCTCCCAATTCGCTGATCAACCGCTGCTGTACCTCGGGCGCGAGATACGCGAACGCGTCCGCCGCGTCGTCGCGCTGCAGGAAGCGAAACCCCAGTGCCGCATACGCGGGCTCAAGGCTCGCCAGAATGTCGGCGATGTCCGCCGGCGGGATGCCGTGCAGCGCGGCACGCAGCTCCGAGAACGCTCCGTCCTTGATCAGAGCGGAGATGTCAGGGGCCAGAAGCTCGGCCGTCAGGTTCACGCGGCCATATCAAAGGGCGCGTGCATCAACGAGTCGACCGCGAGGAGCCAGAAGCCGCGCTCCAGAGTGCTCCGGGTGCCACTGCCCGGCCGCTTCGGGCCGGGCAGTGTGAACGCGTCCACTCACTGCACCAACCCATCAAGGCCATTCAGCCCGATCGGCTCATGCGTAAAGAACGGCTCTGCCGCCGCCGTCCCCAGCCGCGTCCCGAAGAAACCGTCGTACTGGGCCATGCGATCCGCGAACCCCTTCGACAAGGGATTCAACTCAAACTGCGTGCGATACGCCTCGATCGCCGCCCGCTTCTTGTCCTGGAACCCGGTGATATCGATCAGGAACGTCGGGTCCGGCACTCGCCGCAGGTGCGAGCAGTAGTAGTAAAACAACCATTTCGGATACAGCGGCGGCTTCCCCTCATCCCCCGGCATCGGCTGCTTGGTCAATTTCGCATCGAACCGTGCATCCTCCACAATCCGCGTCGTCGCCAGATGGTCCGGATGAGCATCGAGGAAGTGCGGGCAGAAAACGATCGTCGCCTGATGGGCCCGGATCTGCCCGGCCACCAGATGCCGCGCCTCGATCGTGTGCTGCACACGCCGGTTGGGAAGGTCCAAGAGCACCCGCTTGATCGGTGTCGTGTTCGCCCCGCTCGGTTGCAACCGCCGCAGCGCCTCCGCGGCTTCCGGCAATCGCGTCGCCCGATCCCCCTGCGGCGTCGGGCTGCCGTCGGTCATGTCGACGATGAGCACACGATGCCCCTGCTCCGCCAGCCGCGCAATCGTCCCGCCCATGCCGATCTCTTGATCATCGGGATGAGGCCCGACGACGAGGATGTTTGCCATGCCCGACTGTACGGCCAGTGCCGCCAAAATCGCGATGAACCTCCATCGCTCGTAACGCGCTTCATGATCGCGTGGGGAAGACACGAAAGGCGTTGCACCGCGGAGGACGCAGAGATCGCAGAGAGAGGACGCCCCGGCTCGCTCTCGCACACGAGCGTTCACACAGACTCTCGCGCAATCACAATGTGCCGCCTCATGATTTCAACCCAGTGTCTCTCTCCGCGTTCTCCGCGCACTCCGCGGTGAAATGCCTCGAACAATGCTGCGCCTCACACGCACGATGCGAAAGGACTGAACATGCTCAAGCACTCCCACCTCGCCGCTCTTTCTCTCTCCCTCCTCGCCGGCACCGCCCTCGCCCAGCCCAACGCCGACAAGGGCCCGATCCTCACCATCTACTCCAGCCTCAGCCCCGGCGAAGGCGTGCCGCGTGACGCCCTCGCCCAGGTCCGCTACAACGCCGGCTACGGCAGCATCCGCGACGCCGTCCGCGGCTTCGCCTTCGTCCGCCAGAACTTCAAGCTCGACCTCCAGCCCGGGCGCAACAGCGTCCGCGTCAGCGACGTCGCTGCGTTGATCGAGCCGACCACCGTGACGTTCGAGTCCCTCACCGCCCCGACCACCACCCGCGTGCTCGAGCAGAACTTCCAGTTCGATCTCGTCGGCCGCGAACGCCTGCTCGAACGCTACCTCGACAAGAACATCACCATCTCCGTCAAGAACGGCGACACCTCCCAGCTCGTCAGCGGCAAACTCCTCAGCACCGCCGGCGGCATCATCCTCCGCTCCGACAACGGCACCGTCGGCGTCTTCAACAACGTCGAATCGCTGCAGCTCCCGTCCCTCCCCGACGGCCTGCTCACCAAGCCCACGCTCCTCTGGGAAGTCGAGACCCAACAGCCCGGTGCCCACAACGCCCGCATCGCCTACGAGACCGGCGGCATGACCTGGTGGGCCGACTACAACGCCCTCTTCTCCCCCGGCAAGGACAACAACAGCGGCACGCTCGACCTCGCCGCGTGGGTCAGCATCGTCAACCAGTCCGGCGCGTCGTATGCCGATTCGAAGCTGCGATTGGTCGCCGGCAACGTGAACCGCGTCTCGCCCCAGAATCAGTTCGGGTACTCACGCGGCCGAAAGGCGATGGCCGAACTCGCCATGGCCGACCGCACCGAAGGCTTCGAGCAGAAGGCCTTCTTCGAGTACCACCTCTACACCCTCGGCCGCCCGACCACGCTGCCCGACAACTCCACCAAGCAGCTCGAGCTCTTCCCCGTCGTCCGCAAGGTCCCGTGCGAGAAGGTGCTGGTCTACGACGCCCTCGCCAGCGACTTCGGCGACTTCGGTGGCCCGATGCTCGACCAGAACTTCGGCCAGCAGGGCCGCACCAGCGTTGATGTCTACCTGAAGTTCAAGAACGACCAGAAGTCCGGCCTGGGCATCCCGCTGCCCGCTGGCCGTGTCCGCGTCAGCCAAGCAGATACCACTGGCAAGGGCGACGCGACCGACGGCCTCGCCGAGTTCGTGGGCGAAGACGTCATCAAGCACACGCCCAAGGACGAGAACGTGCTGCTCAAGATCGGCTCGGCCTTCGACGTGGTGGGGGAGCGGACGCAGGTTGACTTCAAGGTCGATTCGGCGCGCCGCACGATGGAGGAGACCATCGAGATCAAGGTCAAGAACCGCAAGGACGTCGCGACCAACCTCATCGTCCGCGAGCAGCTCTACCGCTGGACCAACTGGGAACTCGTCGGCGCCAGCAAGTACGAGAAGGTGAACACCAGCACCATCCACTTCCCCGTCACCCTCGAGGCGGGCAAGGAAGCGACGATCCGCTACACCGTGAAGTACTCGTGGTAAGGCGATTCACCACAAGGGGCACAGAGACGCAGAGAATGTCAGGTGGAGTGAGGAGAGGGCATCGGAAGCAGACGCCGAGGCTGAGAAGGCTCTGCGACGAAGCCTCGGATCGTTCGTAGCGTTCGCGCCCATCTGTTCGCCGGCGCGTGAATGGCACCCGATCCACTGATTCCCGCAGAAGCGCACGCTACAACCGCACAAAGATCCTCTCTCTGTGCCTCTGCGTCTCTGTGGTGAAATCCCTTACGGCTTGGGCGTCGGCGCAGGCGTCGTGATGCTGGGCACGCTGCGAGCTGAGTCGTCCGGCACCGGGACCGATTCCGACGGCTTCGCGACCGTCAGCGACGACTGTCCGCGTGGGTCGGTGCCCGCCGGATATTCCGGCGACTTGCGGATCGAAACGTCGAGCCGGCGCGACCACTTGTTCGGCACCGCCATGACGCTGCCCAGTTCGCCGGCGCGGGTCGGCTTGTCGAAGAAGCGCCACCGCATCGCGTCCGGATGGGCCGCGTTGTCGGGGTACTGGGCCTCGTGGAAGCGAACCGTCAGCTGCTTGCCCACCGGCACGTCCGCCGTCCACACCGGCTCGTTCACCCGCGTGTCCATCAGCGTCACGGTCACCGGATAATGCTCATCCGCGATGTACGTGTACGTGTCGTTCGACCGCAGCGAGCCGCCCGGGCGATAGACGTTGCATCCCGCCAGCGTGAACGCAGCGGCGGCCAGCGAGACGGAAACGAACCCAGCGACGACACAGCGACGGCAGTGCATCAGAATCCTCCGACGCCGCCCCGGCTCGGTCCGAGCCTTCGGCAGCGTCCCAGAATGTACCGCTTCACTATCGGCACAACCCGCACGGTACTGACGCAAGTCCCGTCGTGTTCGATCTGTTTTGTGAAAGTTAGGGGTCGGTCGCGAGCAATCGCGCACAAGACGCCGAGGCGGACGAGCCTTGGCGAGGAAGCCTCGGATTGACGTCGGGACGCCAGAGTGACCGGTAGACTCCGCTCATGGAGTCACTCGCGGATCGCCTGCGTATCGGCCACGGCTACGACCTGCACCGCCTCGAGCCCCGCCCTCCGGCTGGCCCGGGTCGCCCGCTCATCGTCGGCGGCGTCACCCTCGACTTTGACCGCGGCCCCATCGCCCACAGCGACGGCGACGCCCTGCTCCACGCCGTCACCGACGCTCTGCTCTCCGCCGCCGGCCTCCCCGACATCGGCCAGCTCTTCCCCGACAACGACCCGCGCCACGAATCCCGCGACAGCCGCGAGTTCCTCAAGGAAGCCGCCGCTCGCGTCCACGCCCTGGGCTGGACCATCTCCAACATCGACGCCACCGTCATACTCGAGAAGCCCAAGCTCAGCCCTCACAAGGAGGCGATGCGTTCCGTCATCGCCGCCGCACTGGGCATCGATAACGGCCGCGTCGGCATCAAGGGCAAGACGCACGAGAAGGTCGACGCCGTGGGCGAGTCCCGCGCTATCGAAGTGCACGCCGTCGCCCTGCTCGTCAAAGCCTGACGCGGAATCCGGTGCGATTGCTTCCATCAAATCTGCATCAAGGCAGCGGGGCCTGCCCCACAGCCACCGGAGCTTCGGTGTGCTTGGGCTGCGTCGGCGCTGCAACGCTCGGCGTGATCGACGCGGGCTGAATCCCCGCCGCGCGACGTGCCTCAAAGTCCAGCGCCTGCTGCTCGATGAACTTGCGGCGGGCGATCTTGATCGCAGTCACGCCGATGAACGACGCGAGCATCAGGGCCAGGATGTACACCACACGGGCCCGACCGGCGCTGATCAGGACGCCCAGCGTCGCGAAGCTGAGGGCGATGCCGTAAAGCACCAGCACCGCGCCCTTCACGCCCATTGCCCGCTTGAGCATGTGGTGCAGGTGGTCGCTGTCGGCGCTCGAGATGCTCTGCCCCGCCATCTTGCGCCGAACGATCGCCAGACTTGTGTCGATCAGCGGCACCGCAAACACGATTAGCCCCGCCATCACCAGGTGCGTCTTGTCCGTCGCGCCCAGCGTCAGGATAATCACGATCGTCGTGTAGCCCAGCAGCAGCGACCCCGCGTCCCCCAGGAAGATCGTCGCCGGGTTGAAGTTGTGCGGCAGGAACCCCAAGCACGCCCCGATGAGGGCCATGCAGAGCACCAGCCGCTGCGTGTCGCGCACGCCGTCGTCCGCCGCCGCCAGGCCCAGTGCGATGACCAGAAGTCCGATCGCCGTGATCGCCGTCGTGCCGCTCAGCAGGCCGTCGAGCCCGTCGATCAGGTTCGTCGCGTTGCACGCGCCGAGCACGAAGAACGCGATGATCGCCGTGCCAACCCAGTACACGAGATCAAACTGAATCCCGCCGAACTCAGACCCCGTCATCGGAACCGGAATCGGAATCGTGAATACCAGGTTCGAATTGCCCAGAATCGAGCCCAGCGGCGAGAGCACCTGTGCCGCGACGCGGGCTCCGATATCGTCGATCGCCAGCAACGCCGCCGCGAACAGCAGCCCGCCGATCTTGACCCGCGGTGCCAATCCCCACACATCGTCGAGCAGGCCAACCACCACCACGACCGTCATGCCGAACAGCACAAACAGCGGCACGATGCGCTGCTCCGGCTCCGTCGCGTGCTGCGTCGTGTGATACTCGATCAGCCCACCAAACTTCAGCGAGGCATAGCTGAACAGGATCGCGGCCAGCATGCCCACGAACACCGCCACGCCGCCCATATACGCGACCGGCATGCGGTGCACCTTGCGGGCCTCGCTGGGGCGGTCGACGATGCCGTACATGATCGCCAGCTTCCGCATCAATGGCGTCGCGACCAGCGTGACGATAAACGCCACCGCCATCACCCACGCGTAGCCGTTGAAGACCTCCCACCGCGTCGGGTGCAGAATCTCCGTCGCCGGATTGCCGCCCGGCTCGGCTGCACGCGACAGCGACGAGCAGGCACTCGCCAGCACAAGGCCGACGACGCCGGTCAGGAGATTGCAACGGGCCGACCTGCTCAAAGCACCGGTTCCTTCGATCTCATCGCGACGCCTTCGCCGCGTCCCCCGAACGCCCGTGCCCTTGAAGCCA
>JBILLU010000161.1:0-7712 GCA_044375915.1 Phycisphaerales bacterium | reverse complement strand
GGTTCGATCAACGAGACTGCGAGGCGGCGTGAACAGGTCGAGCACCACAGGACACGATGCGACGAGTGACACGGGCGCGAGGCGCGGCGATCCCGCTCCGTCGCGCCGTCCGACGCCGCGCCGACCGGGCGTCAGTCCGGATCGCCAGTTGTGGATCGACATGCTCGCGCACCTGCGCCGCGCCCACCCGGCCATCTGCCGCCAGTGGTTCGAGGAACTCGAAGCCCTCGGGGTCGCCGGCGGCACGCTGAACCTTCGGGCGCAGTCTGCGATTCACCGTGACTATCTGAAGCGCACCTGTGCCGAGGCGTTCAACGACGCGTTGCGCACGGTCTCGGGCCGCCTCCTGTCGATCCGCTTCGTCGGTCCCGAGGATGATTGGGGTGACGCGCCCGTCTTTGGACCGTCGGACCAGACCGTGATCACCGATCTGACGCCGGTGGTCGAGACCCCGGCGGAGCCTGCGCCGATCATCGAGTCTCCGCTGCGCGAACCGCCCCGCGAGATGAGCGAGTCGATCGCGCGAGTGGAAGTGAAGCCGATCCCCACACCGGCAGCGCCCGCCGCCCCCAGCCGCGTCACCGAGCACCGGCGGCGGGCGGACGAGGGATTGGCGATCAATCCCGACTATGACTTCGGGAACTTCGTCGTGGGACCCGGCAACCGTCTCGCGCACGCCGCGGCGGTCGCCGTCGGCGAGAGCCAGGGACGCCAGTACAACCCGCTGTTCATCCACGGCGGGGTTGGCTTGGGCAAGACGCACCTGCTGCAGGCGGCGTGCTTGCGCATCCTGGAGCGCACGCCGCACGCGCGGGTGTACTACACCTCGTGCGAGGGCTTCATGACGCAGTTCATGGAGTCGGTTCAGAGCGGGCAGATGAGCGAGTTCCGCCACCGCTACCGCGACATCGATGTGCTTGTCGTCGACGACATCCACTTCCTCGCCAAGCGCGACCGGACGCAGGAAGAGTTCTTCCACACGTTCAACAACCTGTACCAGGCGGGCAAGCAGATCCTGCTCTCGTCGGACGCGGCACCGGAGGAGATCCCGGACCTTGAGGACCGGCTGGTGAGCCGCTTCAAGTGGGGCCTGGTCGCGAAGATCGACCCGCCGTGCTACGAGACGCGGGTGGCGATCCTGAAGACCAAGGCGAAGGTGCGTGGGTTGGAGTTCCCCGACGACTGCGCCTGCTTCATCGCGGCCCGGATCGACAGCAACATCCGTGAGCTCGAGGGCGCGATCACGCGGGTGCAGATCGTGGCGAGCGTCGAGAACAAGCCGATCGATCTGGCCCTTGTGAAGAGCGCCTTGGGCGACCTGAACGACGAGATGCCGCCCGAGCCGAGCATCCAGCAGATCATCACCGCCGTGACGGACTACTACCGCATCCGCCTGTCGGACCTGCAGAGCAAGCGCCGCCCGCGGAGCGTGACGATCCCGCGGCAGGTGTGCATGTTCCTGGCCCGGCGGATGACCAAGCTCTCTCTGGAAGAGATCGGCGGCTATTTCGGTGGACGCGACCACACCACGGTGATGCACGCGGTGAAGGCGATCGACCAGCGCCGCGAGACCGACGACGACTTCGTCGGGCAACTGCGGGCGATCGAGGAGCGGATCCGGGCGAGCGGATAAAGAGCGGGCGACTGTTCGGCTGTTGACCCGCGAGTTGGCCCTGTGAATGAGGGCTGCGGCTTCGGCCTGAAGATCAGGCCTGCCAAGGCAGCCGATCGAGGTCGACGTTTCCGCCGCAGACGATGATCCCCACGCGCTTGCCGCGGAGGTCGTGGTCGCCCTTGGCCGCCGCTTCGAAGAGCACTGCGAAACCGACGGCGGCGGAGGGCTCGATCACGATCTTGGCCCGTTCCCAGACGAACCGCATCGCTTCGACGATCGTCTCTTCGCGGACCGTCACGATCCGCTCGACGCGTTCGCGGATGACCGCGAAGGTGATCTCGCCGAGCGAGGTGAGCAGGCCGTCGGCGATGGTGCGGGGATCGTGCGAAGGGATGATGTGGCCGGCGGCGATGGATCGGGCGGCGTCGTCGGCCGCGGCGGGCTCGGCGCCGAGGACGCGGATGGAAGGACGAAGGCCCTTGGCCGCGGTCGCCGTGCCGCTGAGCAACCCGCCCCCGCCGACGGGCGCGATGACCGCGTCGAGATCGGGCAGATCTTCGATCAGTTCGAGGGTCGCGGTGCCCTGCCCGGCGATGATGCGGGGGTTGTTAAAGGGATGAATCTCGGTGGCGCCGGTGCGGGCGATGATGGCTCGCTGGGTCTCTTCGCGGGCTTCGAGCGTCGGCTTGCAATAGGTGATCCGCCCGCCATAGCCAGCGACCGCGGCTTTCTTGACCGCCGGAGCGTTGTCGGGCATGACGATGTGGGCGTCGATCCCGCGAAGGCGAGCCGCGAGCGCCAGGGCCTGGGCGTGATTGCCGGAGGAATGGCACACCACGCCGCGCCGGGCCTCGTCCTCGCTCAGTGAGAAGACCGCATTGCACGCCCCGCGGAACTTGAACGCGCCGACCTTCTGCATGTTCTCGCACTTCATGAACACGCGGCATCCGACCCGGTCGTCCAGGCTTGCGCAGGTCAGCACAGGGGTGCGATTCGCGTACGGCCGAATGCGGGCCGCGGCGGCCCGGACGTCGTCGAGACTCGGGAGATTCATGCGTGCTCCTGCGGCGCGCTCAAGCTGGTGGACCGTGTCTGTGGCCCTTGCGCGAGGAAGTTGGTCACCGTTCCGACGCCGGCGACGTCGGCCTTGCGAAGCACCAGAGCCGCTGCCGCCGCGTCCTGCAGCGCCGTGCCTGTCGCGTCGTAGAGCGTGATCGCTTCGCGGTCCCACGCCGGCCGCCCCTCGGCAGCGGCGAGCACGCCGAGATCGGACCACACCTGCTCCGGACGCATCAGTCCGGCGGCGAGCGCGTGGTGCAGTTCGCCCACGGCGGCGCATTGGCTCACGATATCCGCCACCACCCGACTCGCGGCCGTCAGCTTCGCATCGACTTCCTGCTTGTCCGGGCTGTCGGCGCCGACCGCGGCGATGCAACACCCGGGCCGGACATGCTCGCGTCGCAGGAATGCCGCGCGAGCCGGGGTGCAGGTCACGATGACGTCGCTCGCGAGCGTCGCCGCCCCCAATTCGGACGCTGGCCGCAGGTCCATTCCCGACGGCGCCGCGTGCGCGGCACAGAACGCCTCGGCGTGAGCGCGGGTGCGTGACCAGACGTGAACCGTTGTCAGCGACGGTCGCGCGACCCGCAACGCCTGCAGATGGGCCCGGGCCTGTGTCCCCGTGCCGCAAAGCGTGGCAACGCGGGCGTCCGGACGGGCGAGCAGGTCGACCGCCAGACCGGTGGTGGCAGCGGTGCGGACGGCGGTGAGATCGCGCGAGTCCATGACGCAAAGCAGGTCGCCGCTGGCGGCGTCGAAGAGCAGTACGACGCCCCGAATCGACGGCACGCCGCGCTCGGGCCGCCCGAAGAACCCGGCGTTGGCCTTGAGTGCGAAGTAGTGGCGCTCTTGGTCACCCTCCGCGACCGCCAGGCCGCCGCCCTTGATGTGAAATTCGCCGCCCACGCCGTTGGAGTGCATGATCTCGGGCGGGATCGACCGGCCTCGGTGATGGGCCGCGAAGGCTGCACGCATGACCGGAATGCACTCGGCGATCGAGAGCAGGCCCGCGACGTCGCCCTGATTCAGGACCCGCGTCAGCACGCCGCCGATCGGTGCACTCGCGGGGTTGACCGAACTGCCAGACATGCGATCGTGCCCCATCCGGCCGGGAGTCTGCGAGCCAGCGGCTCTGGCCCTATTCCTCGTCGAATCCGCTTTCGACGAGCGCCTTGAGCTTCGCCGCCGCGTCGTCGGCGTCATCCCCATTGCAAACGATGAGCAGCGACGAGCCCTGAGCGGCGGCGAGCATCATCATCTGCATGATGGACTTGCCGTCGACTTCCGTGTCGTCCTTCTTGACGGTCACTTCGCAGGAAAAGGTCGAGGCCAGATCGACGAACGTCATCGCCGGCCGGGCGTGGAGCCCGAGGCGGTTGGTGATCGTCACTGTGGTCTCGACCCGTGGCATGGTGTGAGCGATGATCCGTGAAGGCGTCGCGCCGGCGTGATCAGGCGGGCAGGACCTGGTTGTCGGCGTCGTTGAGCAACTGGCGCACGTCGTCGGACGTGGCGGCCTGACGGAGCATGCGGCGGAAGGTCTCCTTCGAGAGGTTCTTGAAGATGACCTCCATCGCCTGCAGATGATCCTCGGGCTTGTCCTCCGGGCTGACGAGCAGGACGACCGAATGCACGGGCTGCTTGTCGAGGGCGTTGAAATCGATGCCGCGCTGGGAGAGGCCGATGGCCGCGGCCATCTTGGTGACGCCCTTGTGTTTGACGTGGGGGACGGCGACGCCGCGGCCGAAGCCGGTGGAGCCCTTGCGCTCGCGTTCCATGACGCGGAGAAGCAATTCCTCGCGCAGGGCCATGGGCACGGTGCCGCTGGCGACGACGCTGTCGAGCAGTTCGGCGATGACCTCGTCGCGTTGCGACGACTTCACCTGAGCGACGATGGCCCCGGGGGCGACAAGTTGGCTGAACTTGAGCACGGCACAAGCTCCTGCCGAAGGCCGGAACGCAGGCCCCGGTGGAAAATCGAACGTTCGGAACAGTCTACCGCTTGCCGTCCTTGAGTTTTTCCTTGAAGTCCGTCAGCTGGCGCGAGCCCTTCTGCACCGCCTCGTCGATCGCGACGTAGACGTCCTCGAGCTTCACATGAACGATGAAGTCTTCGTGCTTCTCGACGTCGATGACGAGTTCGACATCGAAAGGACCCTTGTGGTGGTGGTCGTGCTTCGCGACCGTGACCCGCACGGCCTGCACGCCGTCGTAGAACTTGGTGAGCTTCTGGGCCTTGTTCTCCGCATGCTGGCGGATGGCCTCTGTGATCTCGAAGTTACGGCCGACGACGTCGATGCGCATGCATTGCTCCCGGACAGACCCGCCGCGGAGAAAGCGGCGACAGACGCTCCCGCGGCGAAGCGCCGGGGCGCGAGGACACACGAACGACGGAAACAGTTTCACCTCTCGAGGAGACTGGCCACCGCCAGAACTCCAAACCCGGCCGCGTTACCCGCCCCAACCCTCATCACCCCGCGACCATCAGCAAGGGGGACCAGGACCGGGACACGCTTCGGGGCGAGAGGGGAAAGGCCCCGCCGGAGCGAAACGAACCACCTGAACAAACCACCCAAACAAACCAATGGGCCGAACAAACCAATGGGACTGAGTGGACTCGAACCACTGACCTCACCCTTATCAGGGGTGCGCTCTAGCCAGCTGAGCTACAATCCCGAACTGTTCCCGGCCCGAAACGAGGCCGGGACTCACGTCCAAACCACGCTCGGATCAGGTCCTCGGAACGATCTCCGGGGCCAAGAGTATACCGCGCTCACCGGGCGGAGGCGACTGGCAAGACGGCTTGCTTGGACAAGGCTTGACGAGCCCCGAGCGTCTGCGAGTGGGTTCCTCGGAGCCGTGAATCTCACGAAAGACCCGCTCACTGACGCTCGGGGCTCGTCAAGGCAGGTGGCAGGACGCTCACGCTTGGGGCTCGTTCGGGAGCCTCGGTTTCGTGACCGCGAACGCGGTCCAGACGCCCGCCCCAAAGAGCATGAGGTTGGCGTAGGCGGCGAAGCCGAGGTAGCGGGTCGCTCGGAGGGCCTCCATGCCACCCTCGCCGAAGCGGGGGATCAGGTTGAGCAGGAAGTAGACGCCAAAGAAAGCCCAGCCCGCGGCGGTGAGCGAGCCAGTCGGCGAGCGGTCCTTCCAGATCGCCAGCAGCGCCGCGACCAGCGGCATGGCGATCACGAAGTAGTGCAGGTGGCACATCGGGCTGATGGCGAGCATAAGCGACGCCAGCAGACCGATGGACAAGATCGCCTCGTAGCCCGCGAAGCGGCGGACGCTGGGATCGGGCGAGTCCTTGGCGCGGCTCATGCGCCACCACGCCAGCGACGCGAGCGCGATCATGAAGAGCCCGACGACGGCGTGGAAAATCTTGGCGGGCGTGCCGGGGCGAAGGGCGTCGGCATCGAGGACTTCGCGGAGATGGAGCGTGCCGTGGAAGACGGCCTGGAGGGATTGGTTGTCACGGGTGGACTGCAGTTCCGCGATCTTGCGGCGGTCAGACTCCCCGTCGGAGTTCGCACCGGTGTACTCGCGGGCGTTCTCGAAGACGATCAGATTCAGATAGTTGATGTTGTTGGCCCACATCTTCTGCGGGCCGATGGTGACGCTGGGGATCACAACCAGCATGATGATGGTGCCGACGACGGAGCCGGCGACCATCTTCCAATCCCGCCGCAGCAGGGCGTAGAAGCCCAGGAACGCGGGGAAGACCTTCACGCTCGCGGCCAGGGCGATCCAGACGCCCGCGCCGAACGAACGGCCGCGGAGCGTCCAGAGCGTCATGCCGGCGACGCACATCGCCAGCAGCGTGTTGGTCTGCCCGCGGACCAGCGTGCTGCCGATCGCGACAACGCATAAGAGCGAGGGCCAGAGCATGTCTTCCCACCAGCGGCGGGCACCGGGTTCCATGCGATGCACGCGCGGGTCGCCGCTGGAGACGCGCACGGATTGTGCGAGCCACTTGGCGGTGAAGATGACGGTGACGATCGAGAGCAGGTACCAGATGACGACGGAGGCTTCGTAGGGGACGAGGTGCAGGCCGCGGGGGTCGGGCTGCTTGGTGACCGGATCGATCGGCGCGTCGGCGAGCGGGGCGGCCAGAATCGCGAGGAGCTGGGGATAGGTGTAGCTCCAGCCGTTGTCGTCGGTGGCGCGGCTGATGTCCTCACCGGCGGTGACGGCCCAGGCGGCGCGGAGGTACACGCCGATGTCGGTCTGCGGGCGCTTCAGGAACGCGGCCCGCTGGAGCGTGAGCGCCCCGAACGCGAGCACAACGATCGGCAGGAGCGCGATCAGGAACTTCTCGAAGCGGGAGATGCCGGCGAAGGGGCCGGAAGAGGTGCTGCTCATGCTCGACGAGCGTAAGGCGGATGAACCACGGAGACACAGAGGCACAGAGAAGAGAGAAAGGGCTGGAAAAAGCGTCAAACGACTGCTTTCTCAGTCCACCGACTCTTGGCGTTCTCTGCGTCTCTGTGCCTCTGTGGTGAACTCTTCACTTCGCGCGGCTGACTTCGACCTTGCCCCCGGCGACGTCCTTGATCGCGTAGCCCAGAGCGAGGAGTTCGTCTCGGATCTGGTCGGACTTCTTGAAGTCCTTGGCGGCCCGTGCCGCTCGGCGGTCTTCGAGCTTGGCGATCACCACCGGGTCGGGCGTGGTGCCGGGGAGGAAGATGCCGATCTCAGATTGAGCGGCTTGGGGGCGCTCAAGGTCGAGCACACCCAGCACGCTGTCGAGCTGCCGCATGACCGCGGCGTCGGCGGGCGTCGGCGTCGTGATCGAGCCGACCCAGGAGTTCACCGCCGCGATCGCGCCGGCGATGTTGAGATCATCGTGGAGCGACTGCGCGAAGTCGCGCAGCACGGGCAGATCGGCGGTCTCTATTTGTTGCTTTGAGCTTTCCGCCACGCGGCGCCAGCGATCGATCATGCGCTGCGAGTCAGTCAGCCCCTGCATCGTGAAGTTGGCGTTGCTGCGGTAGTGGGTCTTGATGAGTTCCAGGCGCAAGGCGGCGGGCTCGATGCC
>JBILLU010000021.1:0-29314 GCA_044375915.1 Phycisphaerales bacterium | reverse complement strand
ACCGCCGCCACGGACGAGCAGGCGCTGGACGCGTTCACGATGCTCGCGAACACCGAAGGGATCATCCCCGCGCTCGAGACCGCGCACGCGATCGCCGAGGGCGTGCGGCTGGCCTCCACGATGAAGAACGACCAGCACCTGGTGATCAACTGCTCCGGGCGCGGCGACAAGGACGTGGAAGAGGCGGCGCGGCTGCTTGGGCTGCGGGCGAAGTAAGGCTCTTCACCACAGAGACACAGAGGCACAGAGAGAGGGCATGGGTTCAAGACAGGAATGCCTTGACCAATTGCCTCCTCTCTGTGCCTCTGTGTCTCTGTGGTGAAATCGATGCATGTCGGGAACGGCTCTCGCAGCGGCCCTCCGCTTGCGCGGGAGGGTTCGTTACGCGGTGCGGAACTCGGCGCCGACGTCGTGCTTCAGACGGTCCATGATCGCGGCGATCTCGGGGTCGACCTCTTCGTGACGCAGGGTCTTGGCCTTGTCGCGGAAGGTGACGCGGAGGGTGACGCTCTTCTTGCCCTGGCCGAGCTGCTTGCCGCGGTAGGTGCCGATGAACGAGCACGACTCGATGCGGGCGGCGGAAGCACGCACGGTATCGACCACGCCGGCAACCTTCTCCCACGTCACCGACTCGGCGACGACGGGTGAGAGGTCGCGCTCGACGCTGGGGAACTCGGGAAGCAGCGCGACCTGGCTCTTGGGCGGGAACGCCGCGAGCAGAGTGGCGAGGGAGAGCTCGGCGGCGGCGAGCGGGATGTCGAGGCCGAAGAGGGCGGCAGCGTCGGGCGCGAGCAGCGAGCAATAGCCCAGGGGCTTGGCGTCGAGCGTGATCTTCGCGTAACTTCCGGCGTCAAACGCCTTCGCGTGGGGATTCGCGGCTTCGAACTTCAGCGTCGCGAGGGCGCGTTGTCCGCCGAGGGTGCGTACGAGGGTCTCGATGGTGCCGCGGAGGGCGCGGAGGCCGTCTTGCTTCTCGGCGAGCGTGGCGGACTTGCCTGCGAAGGGCACGTCCATCAGCAGGCCGAGGTTGCGGTGTTCGACGGACTCGGCGGTGCCGGGCTTCTGCGCGTACGCGGCGGCGGTTTCGTAGAGGCGGATGCCGCCGGGGTTGGTGACGCGGGCGTCGAGGTTGGCCTTGCGGCAGCCGAGCAGTCCGGTGAGGACGCTGGGACGGAGCGTGGGCTCTTCGCCGCGGCGATCATCGTCGACGCCGACGATGGCGAGATCGCTGGGGATGAACGCGGCGGCGCGCTCGGGGCGGGTGAACGAGAAGGTGACGGTCTCGAAGAAGCCCAGGCCGCTGAGGGCGCTGCCCAGAGCGCGGCGGGCGCGGACGGAATCCTGCGGCCGCTTCACGGCCACGGGCAGCTTCTCGGCGAGCGGGATCTTGTCGAGGCCGCGGAGGCGGGCGACTTCTTCGATGAGATCGATTTCGCGGACGAGATCGGGACGGAAGACGGGGATGGTGCAGCGGAGCGTGTCGCCACTTCTCTCGACGCCGATCTCGATGCGTCCGAGCAGCCCGGCGATCTCATCGGCGCTGACGGGCGTGCCGAGGATGGCCGAGCAACGCGCTGGGCGGAGGTTGACGACCAGCCGCGGCTCGGGCGAGCGACCAGCGGTGAGCGCGCCGGAGAGGAGCTGGCCGCCGGCGACCTCGACGATGAGGCTGGCGGCACGCTTCGCGGCGTGCTCAAGCGTGCGGGCGTCGACGATGCGCTCGTAGCGGTGGCTCGCGTCGGTGCGGATCTGCAGGCGGCGGGCGGTGGTGCGGACCTTCACCGGGTCCCAGGTGGCGACCTCGAGAGCGACGTCGACGGTGGAGCTGGAGACTTCGGAATCGCCGCCGCCCATGATGCCGGCGAGGCCCTGGGCGCGGACGCCGTCGGCGACGACGATGTCGGAAGCCTTGAGCACGCGCTGCTTGCCGTCGAGGGTGAGGAGCTTCTCGCCCTCGGTCGCCTCACGCACGACGATCGCGGGCTTGTTGCCGCCCGGCGTGGGAGCGAGCTTGGCGAGATCGAAGACGTGGCAGGGGTTGCCGAGCTCGAAATTGATGAAGTTGGTGACGTCGACGACGTTGTTGATGGAGCGCTGGCCGACGGACTCGAGGGCATCGACGAGCCACTTGGGGCTGGGACCGACCTTGACGCCCTTGATGACGCGAAGGGTGAAGAACGGGCACGCGGCGTGGACGCGGTTCTCAAGGGTGATGGCGGAGGCAACATCGCCGCCCGCGGCGGGCTCGGGCTTGGTCATGCCGCCAGTCGTTGGGAACTTGAACCCTCGCCCGGTCTTGGCCGCGGCCTCGCGGGCGAGGCCGACGACGCTGAGGGCGTCGCCGCGGTTGGAGGTGATGGCGACATCGAAGCGAGTGTCGCCGCTGGGGAGCGCCTCGGAGGACTCGATCTCAAACCCGGCGTCGATGAGGGCGTGCTCGATCTGAGCGGGCGCGAGGTCGCCGGGTTGAAGATAGGAATTGAGCCATCTGGCGGCAATATGCATAGGGGCTAAGGGTAGAAGGGACCGCCCCTCGCTGCGGCGACCCGCCACAACCGACAGGTCCCCGGCAAATGCGGCCCGACGCATGCGGGCGCGGGTATCCTGTCCCTGCGATGCCCCCCGCCGCTCCAACTCCTGCTGGCCCTGCCATTCCTCGTGAGGAGCAGTTCGCCCATCTGCACCTGCACACCGAGTACTCCCTGCTCGACGGCGGGAACCGCATCGACAAGCTGGTGAAGCGGGTCGCCGAGCTGGGCATGACCAGCGTCGGCATCACCGACCACGGGAACATCTTCGGGCACGTCGCGTTCTATCAGGCGTGCAAGGAGAAGAACGTCAAGCCGATCCTGGGCGTTGAGGCGTACGTCACGCCGCCGGGCAAGCCGCGGACGGACCGCACCTACACCGGCGGCGGCGAGGGCGGGTATCACCTCGTGCTGCTGGCCGAGAACCTGACCGGCTGGAAGAACTTGCTCGTTCTCTGCTCCGAGGCGTACCTCACCGGCTTCTACTACAAGCCCCGCATCGATCGTGAGCTGCTCGAGAAGCACAGCGAGGGCCTGATCGCGATCAACGGCCACCTTGGCAGCGAGATCGGCGAGCATCTGCTTGAGTTCGAACGCCACGGCGACCAGCGCCACTGGGACGCGGCGGTGGAGAGCGCGGTGTGGCATGAGCGGGTGTTTACGAGGGGAGCAGGGGAACAGGGGAGCAGCGGAGCAGGGAAAGACGCCCTGAACCCCTCCTCCCCTGCACCCCTGCCCCGCTTCTTCGTTGAACTCCAACACCACGTTGCCGATCAGAACTCGATCAACAAGCACCTGATTCGGCTGGCGAAGGAACTGAATCTGCCGCTGGTGTGCGACAACGACTCGCACTTCCTGCGGCGTGAGGACCACGACGCGCACGACACGCTGGTGTGCATCTCGACCGGCAAGAACAAAGACGACGACCAGCGGATGCACTATCCCGTCGAGCTCTATGTCAAGAGCCCGAAGGAGATGCGAGACCTCTTCACGCAATATGGCGAGGTCGGCAAGGTCGCGTGCGACAACACGGTGGCGATCGCCGAGCGGTGCAATGTGGAGCTGCCGATCGGCGCGAACCACGCGCCGATGGTGCGGGTAGAGATCAAAGGGCCACATGGCCAAAGTGCCAAAGTGCCAAAGAAAGGCAAGGACTCGGATCCGGCGGCGGATTTGCCTCGGCACGACGATCCGAAGTACGCCGGTGATTTGACCGCGTGGTACAAGGACTACTGCACCTACTTCGAGCTGGTGCCGTTCGATCACACGCCGACGCCGCAGGAATTGGCGGAGAGCCAGGAGCAGTGCAATCGGGCGCTGCGGCTGCTCGCGGAGGGCGGCTACGTCTGGCGGTACGGGCCGGACGCCGCGAACGGCGGCGTGGGTGCGCCGGCGGTGGTTGATCGCCGCGCTAGGCTCGAACGCGAACTCAAGATCCTCGCCGACAAGAACATCTCGGCGTACTTCCTGATCGTGTGGGACTTCGTGAACTGGGGCCGCCAGCGCGGCATCCCGGCCAACGCCAGAGGTTCGGGCGTCGGCACCATGGTTGGCTACACGCTGGGCTTGTCGAACGCATGCCCGGTCCAGTACGGCCTGCTCTTCGAGCGCTTCACCGACCCCGATCGCTCCGAGTATCCCGATATCGATATCGACCTGTGCCAGGACGGGCGCGGCGACGTCATCAACTACGTCCGCAACAAGTACGGCCACGTCGCCCAGATCATCACGTTCGGCACCATGAAGGCCCGCGCCGCGGTGCGCGACGTGGGCCGCGTGTTCAACATCCCCTTGTCCGAGGTGGACAAGGTCGCGAAGCTGATCCCCGAGACGCTGAACATCACGCTCGACGAGGCGCTCGAGCAGGAGCCGGACCTCAAGAAGATCTACGACACCGACGACCGCATCCGGCGCGTGCTCGACAACGCGCGGACGCTCGAGGGTCAGGCGCGGCACGCGAGCGTGCACGCCGCGGGCGTGATCGTGGCGACGCGGCCCTTGCAGGAGATCGTGCCGCTGTTCAAGCAGCCGGGCACCGAGGACAACGCCATCGTCACGCAGTGGGACGGCCCCACGTGCGAGAAGATGGGCCTCTTGAAGATGGACTTCCTGGGCCTGCGCACGCTGTCGATCATCGAACGGGCGAAGAAGCTCATCACCGATTCGCTGACGGAAGAGGAGATTTGGGAGGCGGTGGGGAGAGCGACGGAGCGACAGAGCGACGCAGCGACGAAGGGAAAGGGCAAGGCCGCCTCTTCGCCGCGTGGCTTCGTGGCTCATCCCCTTGACCTCGACCGTCTCGATTACGCCGATCAGACCGTGTTCGAGCTCTTCCGCCGCGGCGAGACCACCGGCGTGTTCCAGTTTGAATCGCCGGGCATGCGGCGGCTGTTGGTCGAGATGAAGCCTGACCGGTTGGAAGACCTCATCGCGGCCAACGCGCTCTTCCGGCCGGGTCCGATGGATCTGATCCCGGACTACAACCGGCGCAAGCACGGCACGGAAGACGTGCCGCACGTGCACGAGATCGTCGATCGGTACACCAACGAGACCTACGGCGTCATGGTGTATCAGGAGCAGGTCATGCAGATCGTGCACGGCCTGGGCGGGATCAAGCTCCGCGACGCGTACACGCTGATCAAGAACATCAGCAAGAAGAAGCACGACAAGATCGAGAAGGAGCGGCCCAAGTTCGTCGATGGCGCGCAGAAGCAGGGCCTCAGCAAGCAGCAGGCGGAGAACCTGTTCGAGCTGATCCTGAAGTTCGCCGGCTACGGCTTCAACAAGTCGCACTCGACGGGCTATGCGATCGTGGCGTATCAGACGGCGTACCTGAAGACGTACTTCCCGAACCACTACATGGCGGCGTTCCTGACGTTCGAGAGCCAGGCGCAGAAGGTGAGCGACTGGATCTCGTACCTGGAAGACTGCAAGAAGTGCCGCTTCGTGCAGCCGACGGGCGATCCGAAGAAGGTGGCGCCGACGGTGCGGACCGGTGTGGAGGTGCGGCCGCCGGACATCAACTTGTCGAAGGCGGACTTCGCGGTGGTGTTCGAAGACGCGAGCCGGGGCGTCCCCGCCCCGGCACAGGGAGCGCCGGTCGCCACACCGACCATCCCTCCCATTCGCGCCCACCAGGGCCACGTCCGCTTCGGCATGAAGGCCATCAAGGGCACGGGCGAGAAGGCGATCGAGGCGGTGTTGAAGGAGAGAGACGGAGAGACGAAGAGACGTAGAGACGAAGTGCAAGGCCCGCCGCAGACGGATGGCCTTTCCCACTCCGTCTCTCCGTCTCTTCGTCTCTCCGTCTCCACTCCGTTCTCTTCCCTCTTCGACTTCTGCGAACGCGTCCCCCCGGGCGCGATCAACAAGTCCGCGCTCGAGAACCTGATCAAGTGCGGCTGCTTCGACAGCGTGCACGGGCGCGACAACCGGGCGGCGATGGCAGCGACCATCGAGCAGGCGATCAGCGCCGGTCAGAAACTCGCCGCGGACAAGGCGGCAGGTCAGGGTGCGTTGTTTGGTTTCGGTGGCTCCGAGCCGCCGGCTTCAGCCGGCGCGGGGGCCATCGCGACGAAAACCATCACGCTCAACAAAGCCGACAAGTGGACCGAAGGCGAGACGCTGAAGTTCGAGAAGGAGATCCTCGGCTTCTTCGTCAGCAGCCACCCGATGGATCAGTGGAAGCGCTGGTCGACGGTCTTCACGACCAGCACGGTGGCGGGCGTGAAGGCCAGTCAGCAGGACGCCCGCGTGATCATCGCGGGGATCGTGCAGGGCGTGCGGACGCTGATCGTGAAGAACGGCCGCAGCGCCGGGCAGAAGATGGCGGTGGTGACCATCGAGGACCCGACAGGCTCGATCGAGTGCGTGGTCTTCGCCGATGCGTACGCGCGGTTCAGCCACCTGGTGGAGACCGACAAGATCATCTTCGTGCTGGGGCGTGCGGATCTGTCGCGGGGCGAGCCGCAGTTGGTGACCGATCGCCTGGTGCCCATCGAGGGATCGCCGCTGTCGCCGGGGCGGCTGCAGGTTCTGATCGACGAACGCAAGCTCAACGGCACGAGCATCCCGGCGGTGGAAAAGCTCGCCGCGCTTCTGCGATCGTCATCGCCCGACGCGGCACGCCTCGCCGCGAACGGGACCAACGGTGCCTCGAACGGACACGCCAACGGCACGGCGAACGGCAACGGCACCGCCGCAGCCGCAAAGCCCGATTCCGAACTCGAAGCCCTGCTCGCGAAACACTCGCTCACGCCCTTCCCGGTGGAGCTCGCGATCGGCACGATGCATCACACGGCGATCCTGGCCGCGGGTCTGCGGGTGTCGCTGACGCCCAAGCTGGTGGACCAGATCGAATCGTGCCTCGGGCCGTCCACCTGCCGCATCGTCGGCGGCGTGTCGGTGGACCTCACGGAGAAAAAGCCGTGGGAGAAGAAGTTTGCGAAGAGCAGCAGCGACGAGTGACACGCGTCGGTTGAAAGGCTCGGCGTTCGTCCGGGTCTGAGAACTGAATCCGTTTATGCCGCCTCCCGCGACACGGGCCTCGCGATGGCGCGGTCCGGCGAGCAATACCGCAGTTCCGAAGGCGTTGAACCCCTGACCAGTCGATCGGACGATGGCCTCGCGAGGCACGCCGATCCACTCTCAGGGGGAATCTCCAATGAACGTTCGAAGCCTGATCGCCTGCATGATGATCGCCACCTGCGTTGCCCCGATGGCCCTCGCGGCCGATCCGGCGAGCGAGACACCGGCTCAGAGCCCGGCGCCCGCCGCCGAGCCCGCGTCGGATTCTTCGGTGAAGACGACGACCTCGACCAGCACGATCGAGAAGACCGACACCGGCGCGGTGAAGACCACGCAGAAGACCGGCCCGAGCGGCAAGACCGCGACGGGCACCACCACGTACACCAAGACCCCCAACGGCACGATCTACAACGGCACGGTCACCGGGCCCAACGGCAAGACGTCCACCCGCGAAGGCACGATCAACAAAGACGGCAACACCGTCACCCGCGACGGCACCGTCACCGGACCCAACGGAAAGACCGGTTCCGTCAACGCCTCCACGACCAAGACCGACGGCACGATCGATCGCAACGTCACCCGCACCGGCCCCGACGGGAAGACCGTGACCACGCAGTCAAACGCCACCAAGACCGGCGACGGAACGTGGAGCACCAACTCAACGACCACCGGCCCCAACGGCAAGCAGGTCAAAGGCACCGGCACCGTGACCAAGACCGACAGCGGCGTCGAGCGCAACTCCACCCGCACCGGCCCGAACGGCGGCACGTCCAACGTCAAAGAGTCTCGCACACGAGACGGCAACACCGTGACCAACCAGCGCGAGGTCGATCGTCAGAAGGGCGAGAAGCCCGCGAAGAACACCGCCGCCAAGAAGAGCAAGGGCGGCAAGAAGCGCAAGTGAAAAGCGCCCCGATCCGCCTGGTGAATCACCGACAACGCCCCGCAGCCCGGGGCGTTTTCATTCCTTCGTCTCGGCGTGCTCCCACCGTGTCTTCAACTCGTGCTCGACCTTGAGCAGGTCCAGGATCTTGCCGACGGTGAAGTCGATGATGTCATCGATCGACTTGGGCAGCAGATAAAAACCGGGATTGGGCGAGCAGATCGTCGCGCCCGCGAGCGCGAGCGTTTCCATGTTGCGGATGTCGATCAGGTTCAGCGGCATCTCGCGGTGGCAGATGATCAGTGGGCGGCGTTCCTTCAGCGTCACCATCGCGGCGCGCGTGAGCAGGTTGGAACCCGCGCCGGTGGCGATCGCTCCCAGGCTCGATGATGAGCACGGGATCACCACCATGCCGTCGTGCAGGAACGAGCCGGAGGCGATGACGGCGCCGACGTCCTTGTTGGGGTGGATGAACAGGCGGCGGGCGACCTCGCCGCGGTCCTTTGTGCTCAGAGACTTGTGCAACCCCGGACACATCGATTCGAGGTCGATGGTCTTGATGCCCGACTCGTCGAAGAGCAGACGCTTGCCGTAGTCGCTGACGACCAGGTGCACCTCGTGGCCCTGTTCGAGCAGGATGGCGAGCAGACGCTGGGCGTACCACGCGCCCGACGCACCGGAGATGCCGACGACAAAACGCCTCGGCGGATTGGCGATGACACGCGGGGCGGCGGGTTTCCTGGCGGGACGATTGGCCACGGCTCATTGTTCGCGGGCTGCGCGGGTGCTGGATTCAGGGGAAAGACGCTTCACCGCGGAGGACGCGGAGGACGCAGAGAAGAAAAGGCACAAGGAGTGGGAAAAGGGACCGAGCACCGCAAACTCGCGACCTCGCGGAGCGAGCCGGGGCGTCCTCGCCCCGCGCGCACCGGCGTCGTTCGTTGAAGCGGCGCATCCGTCAACGTAAGCACCGGGGCGAGGACGCCCCGGCTCGCTCATGGAACTCTTTGATTGGACAATGGGCGATGGCGTCGGACGAACGCGGCGCGTCACTGCACGTCGACGAGCTCGATCTCGAAGATGAGGTCGGCCTTGGGCGGGATATCCGGCGGGGCGCCGGCGGCGCCGTAGGCGAGGGCCCACGGGATGGTGAGCTTGCGCTTGCCGCCGACTTTCATGCCGGGGATGCCTTCCTGCCAGCCCTGGATCAGGTCCTCGAGCGGGAACTCGACGGGGTCGGCGCCCTTGGTGGAGTCGAAGACCTTGCCGTTGGACTTGAGCGAGCCGTGGTAGTGCACGGTGACGATCGAGTCGAGGCTGGCCGTGTCGCCGTTGCCAATCGTGAGTTCTTCGATCTCGACGCCGCCGGGTGTTTTGGTGGTTGCCATGGATGCCTCTTTGCTGGGGTGACGCGGGGCCTCGAAGGCCCAGCCCCCCGGCCCTCGTGAACGCAGACTACCGCCGACGGCGGCCGGCCGCAAGCAGGCCGACGCCGAGCATGGCGAGCGAGGCCGGCGAGGGGATGACGAACGTGATGTCATCGAACCCAACGGCGTCGGTCACGCCGCCGCCCAAGGGGCGGGAGATGGTGATCCGATCGAACGCGGCCTCGCCGATGATGCCGAAGTAGCCCACCGAGCCGTCGCGGATGTCCTGGCTCTGCAGGAGGGTAACGAGGTCGAAGGTCTGCGCGTTGGGCCCGCTGCCGAGCGTGACCAAGAGCGACGGCGGGTTGTTGCTGGTGTCAAACCAGTCCATCGCGTCGGTCCAGGTGAACCCGATCGCGAGAATCGGCTGGTTGAACGTCAGCGTGAGCACGTCGGTCGAGTCGTCGGCCTCGGTGTAGATGAAACGCGAACCGTGCGTGCCGAAGGCCTGATTGAACGCGGTGTCGCGGATCTCGCCGCGGGGGCCGACGGCGTTGGCGGTCTGCCCGCCGTTGAAGTTGATCGCCGCGGGCAACAGGCCGTTGGAGTTGGACTCGACGTCGCTGTAGTGCTGGGTGCCCAAACCGGCGATGGCGGTCAGGAAGTCCTTGCGGGCCTGGTCGGTGTTGGGGGTGGTGGTGAGCGGGAAGACAAAGCCGGTGTTGTTGTCGATGCCGCGGTACACGCTGGCGGCCTGCGTGGTGAGAGCGGTGGCGACAAGGGCGGAACCGGCAAGAAGAACGAGGGTGGACGAGCGGATCATGCGACGCTCCAAAGGGTGCGTAGGTCCAATATGCAACGATTCCTTGGGCTTGCCAGTGAACTTGGAGTTCACCCCGAACAGTTATCAGACAACGCGTGACTTCCGTGACGATCTGCAATCGGAGGGCTTTTTTGACAAGTGCTTCGCCTTTCCGGCGGGTGCCAGTAGACTGAAAGGCGAAGAGAGGCTCCGCCGCGAGTTGTGGCTCGCGGCGTGGTCGCTCAGGGGAGAGACCTGCAGATTCGTTACCTCGTCGTCGCGTCGGTTTCGTCGCTGCTCAGCGCCGCCGCGCTCGCTCAGCCGTTCCAGATCGTCACCACGATCGCCCCGCCGTTCAGCATCCCCAAGCCGCAGTGGCGTGACGTGCTGCGCTTTTCGCTGCCGGACTCGGGCGGCACGTTCTCTTCGCTGACCAACCTCCCCAACGGCTCGGTCAACGACCCCGTCGGCGTCGCCTTCCGCACGCCCACCGACCTCTTTATCGGCAACCGCCACGGCAACGGCGTGGAGCCCGGCAGTATCAGCCGCTTCCAGCTCACCGACAACGGGACCACCGCCACCCTGGTCAACTTCTACACCCAGCCCAGCCTCGTTGGCGTACACGAGATCTGCTTCAACCCGGTCACCAAGGAGCTCTTCGCCGCCGCCGTGAGCGACGGCATCTGGCGGTGGACGGTCGACTCCCTTGGCATCGTCGATCCCAACGGCTCGTTCGCGCGCAGCCGCCCCTGGCGCGGCGTGTGCGTCGAGGCCACCGGCAACTACCTCTTCGCCTCCGCCGCAAGCGGCACCATCTTCCGCTTCCGCATCAACGCCGACGGCTCGATGACCGAACTGGCGTCGCAGAATCTCATCGGCGCCAGCAATCTCCATTTCTTCTCGCTCGCTCCCCAGCAGAGCGAGATCTACGTCGCTGACATCAGCGCCGGCAAGGTCTTCCGCCTCCGCGTCAACGCCGACGGCAGCCTCACCCAGCTCCAGACCATCTCGTCCACGAACGCCATCGATTGCGCCTTCAGCCCAGACGGGCAGGAAATGTTCGTCGCCAAGCACGTCACGGGCGGCATCGACCGCTTCAACTACAACTCCGGGACCGACACCTGGGTCTATTCGAGCACCGTCCCCACCGACTCGCTCGGCGGCTTTGCCACCTACGTCCCCGCCATCTGCCCCGCCGATCTCACCGGCGAAGGCTTCGTCGATGACTCCGACTTCCAAGTCTTCGCCCAGGCGTACAACATCCTCGACTGCGCCGATGGATCGATGCCTTTGGGTTGCCCAGCGGACTTCAACATCGACGGGTTTGTCGACGACAATGACTTCGTGATCTTTGTAATCGCTTACAACGAACTGGTTTGTTCGTGAACGGGACCGCTCTCGTTCGGGTTTCGATCAGAACATCCGTATTTCTCACTGGATAGTTTTGCGTATACGGATCTTCTCGGGATAATGAAGTCCATCGGGGTCGGCTGCGGGGTCTGACGCCGAGGGATTTCCATTTCTCCCGCGGGCACCTGAGAGAGCTCAACACATGAAGCGCACGCTCCTGATCGTCGCCGCCGTTGGCGCGGCTGTCGCTCCGCTTTCGCTCGGCCAGACGCTGACGCACGGCGACGCGACGTTTTCGCTGATCCCCAACCCGCCGTTCAGCAGCTCGCTGCCGGACACGAACTTCAAGACCGACCCGACCAGCGGCGACTACATGGGCAAGTACTCGTGGTCGTACCGCACCCAGTTCAACAACCAGAACAGCCTGATGAGCAAGCTGGACAACCCGGTGGTGTTCACCAGCGGAAACCTCTGCCGCATGACCTGGACCAACGCCGGGCCGGCGCCGGTCGGCCAGGAGCGCTTCAACGCCGAGCTGACGATCACGCTCATCGACGGCGCGAACCCCAAGCAGGCGCGGCTGTTCAGCGTGATGAAGCTCCAGAGCGCCGCCACCAGCACGCTCACGTACAACATCTTCAACCTCAACGACATCGACATGCCCGGCGGCACGCCCAACCCGCAGACCGACGACAGCGTGCGGTTCCTCTCGCCCAACGAGGCGTTCTTCACCGAGCAGGCCTCGTTCGAGAACGCGATCGCGATCGCGGAGAGCAGCTCGCGCCACGAGGCCAACACCGGTCTCACCCTCCGCACCAACACCTCCAGCGGCTCGTCGGATCTCAGCAACGTCGACGGCCCCGTGACAGGCGACGGCAGCAGCGCGTTCCAGTGGACCCTCACGCTCGCACCCGGCGAGAGCAAGACCGTCTCCAGCGGCATCGCCATCAACCAGGACTCATACCCCACCAACCCCTGCATCGCCGACGTGAACTTCGATCACGTCGTCGATGACCTCGACTTCCAGCTCTTCGTCGTCGCGTACAACGAACTGCTCTGCCCGGGCAGCGGCCCCAGCCGCCCGTTCTGCCTGTCGGACCTCAACGGCGACAACGTCGTCGATGACATTGATTTCCAGGTCTTTGTCGTGCAGTACAACGCGCTCGTCTGCCCGTAAGCGGTAGTTTTGAAGTCGTACCCAACAAACCTTCACCCCCACCCCCGCGCAAGCGGGGGTTTTTCGTGGATGCGAGTTCGTTGGTCTGACGCTCCCGGTGAGAGCTCGGGCGTTGCCGCGCCGATCGCCCAACCCCGGCCCTGCCGCGCTCGGCCACCCCTTCCAGCGGCGCGAGGAGGGGAATGCGTTACTTCGCCGGCTCGCTCGGCGTCGCCAACCACACGCCGCGGCAGAAGAGGGCGAGACGCTGATCGGCGATCGAGGGCTCGTCCTTGTCGGGGATGCGGGCGAGCATGGCCTCGATGCCGCGTTCCACTCCGGCGCGATCGCCGAGTTGGAAGTTGAAGTAGGCGTACACCAGGCCGGCGTCGCGCACCGGCTGCAGGCCCAACGGCCCGAGACCCTTGGCGTTGATGCCCATGCGGGCCTCGAGATCGGTCTTCACGATCTTGACGCGATCGTCGGGGCTGATGAGTTCCTTGGCGTAACGGACGCCCGCGACCTCGGGGTGATTGGTGAGCAGTTCGCGGAGGTTGTTTGCGGCCGATGCGAGGAGGCCGCCGCTGATCTGGGCGTGCGTGCGTGCCGCGAGCGCCGCGACATCGCCGGGGCGGAACGTCAGTGCCCGGGCGAACTTTTCCTCGGCGGCGAAGAACTGGCTCTTGGCCATCAGCGCCTCGCCCTGGCGCATCGCCTGTGCGAAGGCGCTGGTCTCATTGCTGTCGGGCTTGATGAAGTGCGCACCGGTCTCACCGGCGTCGCGGATGAGATCGGTGATGCCCTTGTCCACCAGCGGCACCATTTTTCCGCTGGCGTCGAAGCGCATGCCCGGCGGGGGCGTGCCCAACCCCGGGGGCGTCGGGCCGGTCTTGGCCTTTGCGGTGGGCTTGGGCGTGTCGCGTTCGTTCAGGGCGTCCTTCAAGCCCTCGATGTCGCGCAGCCACTTGGGCTTGGCGAAATCGGCTGCGGTCTTGGGGGTGCTCTCCGGCGTCTCGCCCGTGGCTCCATCCGGCGCTGCGGCGTTCAAGGGCTCGGTCGCGGAGAGTTCCGGGCTTGCACGCCCGCGTTCCGCAAGCCGACGCGCGAGCGAGTCATAGATCGTGAGGTCCTTGGTAGTTTCGGCGGTGCCGCCGTTGAGGGCGGTCTCGGGTCCGCCCGGGGCGGCCGACCGCGGGTCGGCGGCGGGGGTCTCTTCGGGCTTGTCGCCAACGCGCGCGATCAGAGGCGAGGTGACTTCGCGGCGGACCGGCTGCATTCCAAGCAGCGGGGACGCGGCGACGGTGAATGTGCGGCCGTTCTCGTCGACGCCCTGACCGACAACCGAAGGCCGGAGTGAGAACGCGGTGCTGTATGAAGCAGTCGAGCGGAGCGTGCCGGTGGGGCGAGAGGTGTCGCTGAGCCACGAGGGCTTGCGCTCGATGCCAGCGGGCTGCGAAAAGCCGTTGATGCTCGCGCCGGTGGAGCCGGGGTCGCGCGAGACGAAACCCGCGCCGGTCAGGCTGGAGGCGCGGGTGGAGCCGCCGGTGGTGAGGGCGAACTGGTACTGCAGAGCCTCGGTGCCGCGGATGCCCTGACCGGCGAGGCCGGAGTAGTACGAGTCGCGGCGGAAGGAGTAGAGCGAGTCGCTGCCAAGCGAGCTCATGAACTGGCTGGAGTCTCGGAGCGTGGAGGAGCGCTGGGACGCGCCGCCCGCGGCGTTTCCAAAGACGATGGCGTTGCGCATGCGGATCGCCTCCTTGTCGTAGCCGCGGTTCACCGGGCCCTTGGACGCGTCGTACTTATTGGTGTTCTTCTGGAGGCCGCGGCCGTCGCCGAGGGCGTTCTGAGCCTGAGCGGACGCGGCAAGGCCAGCGGTGAGGGAAAGAATGGCACAAGCACGGATGAGCATGGGAGAACTCCTGACACTGGTATATCGGGTGTGGGAAGGGGAAGTTCGTCAACATGCCGCATTCCGACGGGGGCGGGGCCTTCTAGGCCCCGGAGGGTGCCTTTCTCTGCACGTCACAGACTCCGAGGGCTGCGGATTGACCGGAGTTGCGGACAACCTGCGCGATCTCGCCGCGGCCGCACTGCTCGACCCCGAGCGGTCAAACAGTGGCACCCGATGCCTTGCTCTCCGGGGCCTGGAAGGCCCCGCCCCCACTGCGACGGAGCCGCCGTCGCTACCCTCGCTCCATGTCCACCCCCACCACCTACATCACCACACCTATCTATTACGTCAACGACCGCCCGCACATCGGGCACTGCTACACCACGCTCCTTGGCGACGTGACCGCCCGCTTCCACCGCCTGATGGACCCGACCCCGGGCTCGACGTTTTTCCTCACCGGCACCGACGAGCACGCGGACAAGGTGGTCACCTCCGCCGCCGCCCACAACGTGACCCCGCTCCAGTGGGCGGATCGCAACGCCGCGGAGTTTGAGAAGGCCTTCGCGTTCATGAACGCGAGCCACGACGACTTCATCCGCACCACGCAGGAACGCCACAAGTCCAAGGTCCTCGAGTACATCCGCGCGCTCCAGAAGCGTGGCGACATCTACTTGGGTGACTACACCGGCTGGTTCGACGCCTCGCAGGAGGAGTACCTCACCGAGACGGCGGCCAAGGAAGCCAACTTCGTCAGCCCCGTCACCGGCGTTCCGCTGGTGAAGAAGACGGAGAAGAACTACTTCTTCAAGCTCAGTGCCTACGAGGCGCGGCTGCGGGAGCACTTTGCCCAGCACCCCGAGTTCGTGCAGCCCGAGGCACGCCGCAACGAGGTGCTGGGACGGCTCAAGGACCTCCGCGACATCCCGATCTCGCGGGCGATCACCGACGACCCCACCAGCCAGTGGGGCATCAAGATGCCCGACGACCCGACGCACCGCATCTACGTGTGGATCGATGCGCTCTTCAACTACCTCAGCGTCGTCGACACCGACGCACGGCGGAAGTACTGGCCGGCGAGCGTGCACTTCATCGCCAAGGACATTCTGTGGTTCCACGCGGTGATCTGGCCGGCGCTGCTCACGGCGCTCAAGGACTCGGACCCGAAGTACGGCTTCGTGCAGCTGCCCAAGACGGTCTACTCGCACGCGTACTGGGTGCGTGAAGGCCGCAAGATGAGCAAGAGCCTGGGGAACTTCGTGAGCATCGAGGTGCTACAGGCGTACGCCGCGAAGTACGGCCTGGACGCGGTGCGGTGGTACCTGATCACGCAGGGTCCGCAGGGCGCGACCGACGCGGACTTCAGCCATGCGAAGTTTGTCGAGGTCTACAACGCGGAACTGGCCAACGGCATCGGCAACTGCGCGAGCCGCGTGAGCAACATGATTGAGAAGTACTTTGGCGGCGCGACACCGTCGATCGGCACCGCGAGCACCCGCGTGCACGCGGCGTGCGCCGACGCTGGTGGCAAGGTCGCGACGGCGATGAAGGCGGCGGACACGCACGCGGTCACGTCGCTCGCAGTCGCAATCATCCGCGAGGTGGACGCGTACATCAACGACACCCAGCCGTTCAAGCTCGCCAAGACGGTCGATCAGAACCCGGCGGCGAAGGGCGAACTGGGCGCGATCCTCGCGAACTGCGCCGAGGCCATCCGCATCGCGTCGGTCCTTATGTCGCCAGCCATGCCGCAGAAGATGGCCCAGTTGTGGCAGGCGTGGAACTGCACGCCCGCGGCGGGAGCTTCGCTGGCCGATCTCTGCGGCTTCGGCGGGCCGCACGCGCTCAAGGCCGGGCAGAAGATCAGCAAGGGCGAGAACCTCTTCAACCGCGCCGACGCGGCGGAAGCTCCGCCCGCGTGAGCGGCGGCCGCGCTCGCAACGCGTAGCTTGGTCGTACTTGTGGCTCACCAACGCCCGGAAGGCGCACGGCCGTCGCCGGCGGTTTCAGCCGCCGGTTGGTGATTGCCATTGAGGAACCCGCCCCGCAGGGACGCACGAATGGCTTCACGCCCGTGTCGGCGGGTCGTTGCTCTGCGCGACGAGCGCCACGTCCTCATCGACGGGCAGGTTGTCGAGCTCGTCGATCGGCGCCTGCTTGGCCCGCTTGGCCGCCAGGTGCTGGGTGATGAGCATGACGCCTGCGCCGCAAACGGCGAGGGCTCCGGTGCACCATTGCTGCCACGTCAGGTGCTCGTTGAAGATGAAGATCGACGCGATGGAGACGGTGATGGGCTGGAGCTGGACCACGCCGGCACTGACGGCCAGGCCGAGGATCTGCAGGCTCTTGAAGTAGAGCGTGTGCCCGATGCCGATGCCGATGATCGAGGACAGCAGCAGGAGGAAGAACTGATAGCCGCTGAGGCTGAAGACCTGCATGCCGAAGTCGTGGGCGCCGGTTTTGTCACGCGCGAAGACGAGCATGACGCCGATCATGACGATCGCGGTGTATTGGCTGACGACGCTGAAGGCCAGAAGCGGGTCGGTGCCGTGAAGCTTGGCGCGGACGGAGAGGGCGTAGCACGCGTAGAGCAAGCCGGAGCAGACGGCGAGGCCGATGCCGAAGCCGGTGCCGCCGCCGAGGCCCTTGGGGCTGAGGAGGATGGTGGCGAATGTCCCGAGGATGACCATCGAGATGCCGACGATGAAGCCGACGGACTTGATGACCTTGCGTTCGGCGGCGAAGAGGAACGCGGCGCCGATAGTGACGAAGACGATCTGCAGGCGCAGGCTGAAGGCCATCAGCCCGGGCTCGACGTAGTACGGGGCGAGTCCGAAAGCGATCTGGGCGACGGCGTTGAAGAAACTGGGGAGAAGGGCGGCTTTCCAGAGTTCCTTGGGGAACGTGCCGCGGCGGACCGCGAGGAGGAGGACGGGGAGCCAAAGGAGCGCGGAGAAGCCATATCGCCAGCCGTTGGCGGTCCAGCCGTCGATCATGGTGGTGAAATGACGTAGAAAGAGCGGAACGACGGTCCACGACGCGAGCGTCAACAGAATGAGGGTGATGCCGAGGCGGGGAGACGGGGAAGGAGTGGACACGGGGGAGGGTAGTAGAAGGAAGAGACGGAGTGGAGAGGGGAACAGGGGAGCAGCGGAGCAGGGGAAGAGGGGACGCGGAGTGACACGCGTGGAATGTGGGCGAAGTGCGCCTCCTCGCCCCGCGTGCGGGGAGAGGACGATTCGACGCGGAGCGTCGGATCAGGTGGGGGATTGCAGCAACCTCAACGCAGTGGCGCTCGGACGCCCAAGACCCCTCCTCGGTCTCGCAGAGCCTCGACCACCCCTCCCCGCTTCGCGGGGCGGGGAGGCGCGTGGGGCGTGAAGCGCGAAATCGGTTCAGGTCGGCACGCCGTGGTGGTTGGTGACGATGAGGTGGGCGCGGCCGCGGTAGGTTTCTTCGTAGCGAGCAAAGGTCGGTTCGGCGACGCTGTGGAAGAACTGGTGGGCGACCTCGACGCCCCAGCCGCGTTGGCCGGTGGCTTCGAGATGTTCCCAGCGTTGCCAGCGGACGGCCGAAGCAGCCTCGACGAAGACGCCAAGATCGATGTGCGCGAGCAGGGCGTCGTGCAGGGCGTGGATGCCTTCGACGACGATGAGGCCGGCGGGGCTTTCGGGCGGAGCGACTTCGCGTTCGCCGATGCGGCTGTGGGTCTGGAACGACCACGACGGGACGCGGGTGGGGCGAGCGGCGCGGAGCGAGGCGAGGTCGGCGATGAGGCGGGTGTGATCGGCAAAGCGGGGGTCGTCGCGGTCTTCGTAGGCGAGCGTGTCGTAGTCGGGTAGGTAGTCGTCGGTACTAAGGACGCAGGGGGAGAGGAGGCGGGCGAGGTGGGACTTGCCAGAGCCGACGGGGCCGGTGATGGCGACGACGGTGATGCCGCGGGATTGGATGAGATCGCGGACCGCGCGGGGGGCTTGGTCGAGCGGAACTTGGCGCGGCTGGGGGCGGGTGGTCGGCACGGAGAAGGCTAGGGGAAGGCAAGGGGAAGGCATCGGGGCATCGAGTGAGAGGCGTCTTGTTGTGGTACGGTGGCGGGATGCTGCAACTGCAAGGGTTGATCGGTGTCGCGTTGTTGATGATGATCGGGGTCGTGCTGTCGTCGCATCGTTCGAAGATCGACTGGCGGATCGTGATCGCGGGGGTGGTGCTGCAGGTGGTGCTCGCGTTTGCGGTGCTCAAGTTCGGGCCGGTGGTGGCGTTGTTCGACGGGATCGCGGCGGGGGTGACGCGGGTGATCTCGTTCGCGGACGCGGGCATCGCGTTCTTGTTTGGCAGCGTGGCGAACCCGGGCGGGCCGTGGGGCTTTGTGTTTGTGGTGCGGGTGCTGCCAGTGATCATCTTCTTTGCGGCCCTGATGAGCGTCTTGTATCACCTGGGGGTGATGCAGGTGGTGGTCGCAAGCGTGGCGTGGGTGCTGCGGCGGAGCCTGGGGATCACGGGGGCGGAGGCGTTGTCGGCGTCGGCAAACATCTTCGTGGGGCAGACCGAGGCGCCGCTGACGGTCCGGCCGTACATCGCGGGGATGACGCGCTCGCAGATCATGTGCATCATGGTGGGCGGGTTCGCGACGATCGCGGGGAGCGTGATGGCGGCGTACATCGGGATGCTGGGGGGTGCGTACGCGAAGATCATGGGCGTGCCGATCGAGCAGGGGAGCGAGTTGTTCGCGAAGCACCTCTTGACGGCGAGCCTGATGAGCGCTCCGGCGGGGATTGTGTTTGCGAAGATCATGGTGCCGGAGACCGAGACGCCGCGGCCGGAGTCGGTGGATGCCTTGATGAGCGACGAGAAGCCGGCGCGGAATCTCGTGGACGCCGCGGCGCTTGGCGCGACCGACGGCCTCAAGCTCGCCCTGAACGTCGCCGCCATGCTTGTCGCCTTCGTCGCCCTGCTCGCGATGATCGACTGGTGCATCGGGGCCGTGTGCGGACTCAAGGCCGTGGCGCCGATGTTCGCGGCGATGGGCATCGAGAGCCCCACTCTCGCGTCCATCATGGGCTGGGCGCTTTCGCCGGTCGCGTGGTCGATGGGCATTCCCTGGTCCGAGTCGCAGCAGGTCGGCGGGTTGCTGGGCACACAGGTCATTGCCACCGAGTTCGTTGCCTACACCAAGCTCACGGCCGCCATGGAGACTGGCGCGTTGTCGCCCCGCAGCGCCCAGATCGTGACCTACGCGCTTTGCGGCTTTGCCAATGTCGCCTCGATTGGCATCCAGATCGGCGGTCTCTCCGCCCTGGCACCCGAACGCCGCAGCGATCTGGCGGCATTGGCCCCCCGAGCCATGGTCGCCGGCGCTCTCGCCTGCTGGATGACGGGCGCCATCGCCAGTATCTTCATCTAGCCCCCCCGACCGCCCCCACCGCCCCTCACCGCCCGCCACCACCCCCACCACCTCCAAACCGGGCCCCACCGCGACCCCCGATTCCCCGGCCCGGGCCCCGCTCGCCCGCCCAGCGGCATCCGCTCATGGCGGGTGCGGCGGCAACGCATGGCCCGATAGCCTCGTCGGAACCTGAACCGTGGTCGGGAGTGACCGGTAGAAGCTCCCGACGCCGGGAGGGGGTAAGCCCCGGCGGCCCTCTTTTGAGTTGGTGCCGGTGACGAGCGACCCGGTGGCCTCTGGCCCGATCTGCTACGATTTCGCTGTCCCTCGGCGGCCGCGGAGTACCCATGGGCGACACCGGCACGAACCGACAACGCAATCTGATTCGAGCGACAGCCCTCGCTGGCGTGGCGTGCTGCGCCGCGTGGTCGTTGGCCGAGCGCCCCGATGATGGAGCGTTCGCGACGGCTCGGGTCAAGGAGCTGGACGCGGACAACGTGCAGACGCGCGAGCGGGCCGAGGACTCGCTGCGGGGCTGGTGCCGCGGACAGGCCGATCGCATTCTCGCGCTCATCGACGCTCAGTCGTCGGCGGAACAGCGGGATCGCCTGCTGTCGCTGGCGCGTTCGGTGTTCGATACCTCGCCACGAGCGGCGATGGGCGTTTCGTTTGGTGTCGCCAATGTCGCGTTCGGGCTGCAGGAAGAAGAAGCGTTCGACGGCGGCATTCCGATCGCCGGGCCGGTCAAGGGCTTCGATTCCGAGAACGTGCTCAAGTCGGGCGACCTGCTGCTCTCGATCGAGGGCGTGCGCATCCGCACCAACCGCGAGGCCCGCACGCAGATTCTGTCGCACGATCCCGGGCAGGTCGTTCGACTTGAGGTCGAGCGTGACGGCAAGGTGCTGCAACTGCCGCTGAAACTGGGCTTCTGGTCCAACCTGAACAGCCGCGCCAACATCCAGCGCTCGAGCGACCCTTCGGTCCCGGAGCTGGACAACGCGTGGCGTGCCCGTCTGGCCCGGGTGAACCCCGCACTGCTCTCGCTGGATACCAAGCCGGTGCTCCGGCCGGTGCCGAACGCGAGCGCGTGGGCGGAGGCCGAGCGGCTCGCGACCGAGCCTGCGCAGACCCGGCTGGTGCCACTGCCTCAGAGCCAGAACCTGCGGCTCGCGCCGGGGATTGACAACAACCAGCGTCAGGTGCTTGAGATCGGCATCGACGGACGCATGCGAACGCTGAACACCGACCGCAACGGCAATGTCGCGGTTGCGGACCTGCGTCCCAGCGGCACGACCCGCGAGGTGGTCACAAACGCACCGAGCGATGAGCAGCTGCGCCCGTCCCGCCAACGCCAACGGTTCGAGAACCTCACGCTCGACGCCCAGAACGAGGTGAACATCCTGCAGCTGCAACGCCGCGGGTTGATGGATCAGGCGGCGATGATGCGCGAGACCATGCGGCTGCTGCCCGCCAACGACGCCAATCGTCGCGGCATGGACGCGATGCTGCAGCGGATCGAGACTGAGATCGCGGTGCTCGAAGACCAGATGGAGCAGGCGCGCAAGCGCGGGCAGCGTCAACGCTAATCCGCTGATGTCACGATGCCGGGGCTGGGGCTTCGTTGGCGGCGCCGGGGATCGGCGGTCGGCCGATAGCATCCGATCGGAACCGTCCGCGGCCGCGAACGGAGTTCTAGGCCTGGTTGCAGCGCTATTCAACCTCGTTTGCGAGGCACGGACCGGGGTTCAGGCCGACGGCCGCTTGTTCGTTGTGGCCGCGGTGAACTCGCTCCAGCGAGCCTCGTCGAGCACCTGATCGATCTGCGAGCCCATCTCAAAGTCGGTCTTCGCCTTGGCGAGGCGGCCCCACAGCAGCGTTCCGAGGCCCAGGGTCAGCAGGCTCGACACGCCGAGCACCATGCCGGCGTGCATGGGGCGCGTGTCGTGCACGGGGCGATCGCCGGCGACAGCGGGAGACTTGATGAGCGTGACCGCACCGTCGGCGCGGCGTTCGCGGTTGGCGTTGGCATCGCTGGCGAGCGCGGTGGCGATGATGTCGAGCGACCGGGCAGCCCGATCACGCCCGTCGGCGCGGACCTCGAGCTTGATCGAACCAGGCGATGGGGATTCGTGACTGAAGCGCGACGCGAGGAAGGTCTTCATCGCCCCGCCGGTCCCCAGCGCGTCGTAGCCCCGCTTCTTCATGCGATCAGCGACCAGATCGATGAATCGCGGGTCGGCGAGCGTTTCCTCGAGCGATCGCTTCCATTCGTCGAGTTCGGCGTCGGAGAGCTCGCGCCCGCGCCCGTCGGCGGTCAGTTCGGTTGTGGCGGCGAAGACACCCGGCATCACCTGATTCACCGCGGCCCAGGAGAGCGCAGCGAGCGTGCCCAAGATCAGCACGCAGTACAGCGTCAATGCCGCGGCCCGCTTCGTGCTCGCCTGTCGCTGCACCTTTGCGTGCGCGTTCTCGACCTGGCGTTTGGCGGCCATCACCTCGGCCCGCATGCCCAGCACCTGCTCGCACTGCTCGAATCGCTTGGCGAGCACTTCGCTGGCGCGGCGGACCTTGTCGACCTGTTCGCGGAGGATGGAGCGATAGCGGGAGAGTCGCTTGCGGCGCAGCACCGACGTGCCGCCCGAGGTCGCGGCCCCGGGCTTGGCGTTGCCGAGCCGTTCGATGGTGTGCTGCTGCTTGGCGTGCAGCGCCTTGGCGGCGGCGAGTTCCTTTTCGAGCGAGGCGACCTTTTCTTCGTGCTCGCGGACCTTGGCCGAGGCTTCGGCGATCTGCTGGAGCGACGATTCCGAGCCCTCCACCGCCGCCGACCGGGCATTGCGCTCGGCGGCGAGGCACTGGCGCAGCTCGACCAGCGAGGCTTCGATCTCGTCGGCGCCCGCGCCCTCGCGTTGGATCCGCTCCATGAGCGTGTGGACATGCGATCGCTCGACGCTGAGCAACTGCTCGTACTCGCTCAACACCTCTTCCTGGGCCGCGCAGCGACGGACCACGGATTCGAGGTCGTTTTTGAGCTGTTCGGCGGCGTCGGATTCAGTCGCGACCCGACGCTCAAGCTCGGTCCGCTCGGACTCGTACTTGGAGAGGTCCTGCGATTCCCGCTGTGAAGCGGCCTCCACTGCGGCCTGACGTTTTGCCAGCTCCGCGTCGCGCTCGTTCAATTCGGCTTCGCGGGTCTTGAGCCGCTCCACGGCCTCGACGACCTTGACCCGGTCGGCGTCGACCGCGGCGCGGGCTTCGTCCAGTTCCTTCTGCAGCGCGTTCAGCTCGGCAGCAAACGACTCAAGCTCGGTCGCAACCGTCTTGGTTCGCTCGCTCTCGCTGCGGGCCGAGTTCGCTTCGACCTTTACCTTCTCGACCTCGGCCTGGGCCTGGGTTCGGATGCTGTCGGCTTCGGCGCGAGCCGCATCGGCGTCGGCGCGGGCCTTTTCGGCCTCCGCCGCGGCCTTTGCGACTTCTTCACGCGAGCGTTCCGCGTCGGATCGCGCCTTCTCGATTTCCTGCTTGGCCTTTGCCGCGATCGCCTTGGTTGCCTCTTCCAGTTCCTGCTGCTTCGAGTCGATCAGGCTTCGCTGTTGGGCGATCTGCTTCTCGAGTTCCGACTGGCGGGCCTCGATCGAAGCGGACTTGGCCTCGAGTGCCTCGCGTTCGGTGCGAGCCTCTGCGAGTTGTGTCTTGGTTTCTTCGCGCAGCGCCGCGAGTTCGGCGGCGGTCTCTTTCGCGCGGACGGTCTCGGCCTCGAGCGCGGCCTGCATGGTTGCCAGTTCGGTCTGACGCTGGTTGATGACGCCCTGAGCCTCGGCGAGCCGCGTTTCCAGCTCGCGACGCTCCTCGTAGAGCTTCTTCAGCCCTTGGAGGCTCTTCTCCACGTCGCTCAATGCCGACAGCGGGTCAAAGCCGGCACTCTGCGGCGAAATGGACGCGCTCGGGGCGGCGGTCTCGGCTTTGTTGGTTGTCTGCGCCTGGCTCATCTCGGCCTCGCGGTTCCGGAACACGACTGATCTTCGGACGTGCGCTTATCGGCCTGTCCAAGGAGCGACTGAACCGCGTCCGGCGAGTTCTTTTCCGGGACTTCAGCAGCGTCGTTATCCAGACCTGATCGGGGACTATCCGGTCACTTCCAGCCGGGTGGCGGCGACGGCGATCGCAAGGCCCCGAACACGGGCCGTCTTTTCCGGCGATGTCGCCCCAACCTCGATCGCAACGTCGCGTCGTTTCACGTTTAGCGCGCGGGCAAGGAGTTCGCAGACCGCCGCGTTGGCCTTGCCGGCTTCCGGTGCCGCGGCGACCTTGATCTTGAGCCGGTCCCCCAGCACCCCAGCGATCGCATCGCGGGAGCTGCCAGGCACGACCTTCAGCCGGATCAGCACATCAGAGTTGTCGGCTTGGAGCACGCCCATGAAATCTCGTTTCCCCAGCACCGAACGACATCCAATGACGAGCGTAGTGACAACGTCGGCAATTCGGATTCCGGACCGTAGAGTCAGGTGCGGCGTCGGCCTTCAATAGCGGCTTTCCGATTCGATCCGAAATCGCCGATTGAGCTCGTTCATCGCATGGCCGTCACACTGCCCATCTTCAATTTCTGGTTCGAGCTCACGCTCCTCTCCATCCTGGCGTGTCTGCTGATCTACGGAATCTTCGACACGCGCTTTCAGGTGGCCCGGGCCAAGGGAGCCGCGGCGGTCGAGGTGCTCCGCCGCAACAGCCGCCGGCTGTGGATTCTGATCGCGGGTACAACGGTGATCATCGTGGGAATCGTGATCTCCCCGCTGCCTGGGCCGGGCTTCAGCGTGCTGGGGCCGATCGGGCTGGCGATCCTGGCAAGCGAGTTTGTCTGGGCCAAGAAGCTGACGAACCAGATCAAGGAGCGGTCGGGCCCGCTGCGGGACGCGACGCAGCAATTGGCGCTCAGGACGCCCAAGTGGGTGCCGATTCCAGTGTCGCTGGCGTATTGGTCGGTGCCGGTGCTGCTGGCGATCTTCTCGCCCGTGCCGCAGTTTGTGATCTGGCCCGCGGCGTCGATCCTGTTTGCGCCGGTGTTCCTGTGGTGCGTGCTGGTGTACAAGGCGAGCAAAGTGCAGGCACCGGCCGAGCCGGCGGCCGCGACGCCCCGCGATCAGGCCGAAGCCGCGTGAGGACGGCGTGAAAGTGGCGCCAGAGCAAGCTGAAAATCAACGGGTAATCCTCCCAAGAATGTACGGGAGGCCCTTGTGAGCTTTGATGCCCCGACAACCAGCGAGAACGACCGGAGCTACGCGACGTTTCAGCACGTCGTGCCGCTGATCGCGCATTTGGGCGGGCCGATCGTGGTGCCGATCATCGCGGCGGTGATCATGTGGCAGATCAAGAAGGAGCAGCCGTTCCTGGATGACCACGGGCGGGAGGCCGCGAACTTTCAGATTTCGCTGGCGCTGTACACGCTGGTGATCATTCCGCTCTTGGCAGTGGTGACCTGCGGCATCGGCGCGGTGCTGTACATCCCGCTCATCGTCCTGAACATCTACGGTTCGGTGCGGGCGGCGATGGCGGCGAACAAGGGCGAGTACGTGCGCTATCCGATGTGCCTGCGGCTGGTGTGACGAACCCCACGCGCGAGCGTGAGGCGCGTGCGAGGGAGTCTTGCGGCCCGGGTCCGAGCGTGCTGTCGAACGGGAGCGCACGCGAGCCGGGGCGTCCTCGCCCCGGTGCGGTTGCAACCCAACGCGCGTCAATCCACCCCCGAAACCTCACCGCCGGGGCAAGGACGCCCCGGCTCGCTGATGCCCCCACATTTCGCTGGTGCATCCGCGCCGTCCGCTCGCGCGGAGGGTTCGTATGATGATCTCGTGCCCCTTCTGCAGTGCGTCAAGCTCCACAAGACTTATGCCGGCCGCGTCGTCGTGGACGATGTGTCGTTCCATGTCGAGCGGGGTGAGATCGTGGGCCTTCTGGGGCGCAACGGCGCGGGCAAGACGACGAGCTTTCGGATGACCATCGGCATGATCGATGCCGATCCGGCTCTCGCTGGAGGAACGGGCGACGGGCGGGTCTTCTTCGACGGCAAGGACGTCACCAACCTGCCGATGTACAAGCGGGCCCGTCTGGGCATGGGCTACCTCTCACAGGAACCCAGCATCTTTCAGCGGCTGACCTGCGAGCAGAATCTGCTGGCGATTCTCGAGACCACCGGCCTGCGGCGGCACGAGCGTCGCAAGCGGGCGAGCGAATTGCTCGAACGCTTCAGCCTCACACACAAGGCCCATCACTTGGCCCGCACGTGCAGCGGCGGCGAACGCCGCAAGCTGGAAATCGCCCGCGCACTGGTCACCAACCCGAAGTTGATTCTGCTCGACGAGCCGTTCAGCGGCGTCGATCCGATCGCGGTCGAAGACCTGCAGGCCGAGATCCGGCGGCTGGCGCACGATCACGGGCCGGGGCAGGAAGGGATCGCGTTCCTGATCACCGATCACAACGTGCAGCAGACGCTCCGGGTCTGCGACCGCTCGTACATCCTCGATAGCGGGCGCAAGCTAGCCGAAGGCACACCCAAGCAGCTCATCAACGACGAGATGGTGAAGCGGGCGTACCTGGGCTCGCTCTTCCGCGGCGACGAGTTCGATCACCTGCCAGAGCGGCGTGCGGCGGTGAACGGGACGAAGTGAAGACGTTCACCACGGAGAACGCAGAGGACGCCGAGAAGAAGAAGAAGAAGAAGAAGAAGAAGAAGAAGCGATGCCCTGGACCACCCCTCGATTCTCTCTCTGCGTTCGCCGCGTCCTCCGCGGTGCGATGCCTTTGGCCTTGCTCGCGGTCGCGCTTACCGGCTGCTCGCGGCGGACGCTGGAGATCACCAGCGAGCCCAGCGGCGCGCTCGTGTGGGTGAACGATGTGGAACTGGGGCGCACGCCGCTGAAGGCTTCTTTCCAGCACTACGGCGAGTACGACGTCCTGCTCCGCAAGGATGGCTTTGAGCCGCTGCGGACGCACAAGACGGCGTACACCCCGCTGCACCAGCGCCCGCCGCTGGATCTGGTGACGGCACCGCTGCCGATCGAGAACACGACCTCGTGGCACTTCACGCTGGAGCCGAGCAAGGAATCAACGCTGGCGAAAGAGCAGCTCGAGAGCGAGCTGACGGCACGGGCGGACGAGCTGCGCAAGCAGGTTGAGCCCCCGGAGGCGGCCTCGAAGTAATCCGGGGTAGCCGTTTCCGCACGGCGTTTCGCTCGTTCTTTGTCCGCATGCGAAGGTAATTCTGCCCGCTGCGAATGCGAAAAATCGTGTTTGCACAAACAAATCGGACGTGGTAGTCTCGTTTCCCGCCGCGGGTCTCGTGGTCGGCGGGATGCTGGGTCCCGCCACGCCGCGGCGGAATCACCCTCACAACGGGGAAGGACACGTTCATGCAGAAGAGCTCGATCGGCTTGCTGGCTATCGCTTTGGCATCGGGAATGTGCGCGTCGGTGCTCGCGGCTCCGCTCAACGGCGGACCAGTGAAGGCCGATGGACCCGGCGACTGGACGCAAGCGTGGCGTCAGAATCGCAACATCCTGATCGATGAAGACGCGACGCTGAAGTACGACCCCACCTCGATCATCGTGAAGTTCTTCGACGGCGTGTCGCAGGAAGACAAGGACGTGTTCTACGGCCTGATGGAGATGCGGCGCATCGAGAAGCTCGGCAACACCGACATGGAGCACGTCGCGATCAACGACAGCGCGGAGAACATGGTGTTCCTCGCCCGCGAGATCGGTGCGGAACTGGGCATCGTCGAGTTCGCTGAGCCTGATTACATCTTCCACCTCAACGCCACCCCCAACGACTCGCTTTACAGCCTGCTCTGGGGCATGAACAACACCGGCCAGACCGTCAACCGCGACCGCGGCACGGCGAACGCCGACATCGACGCGAACCTCGCGTGGGATGTCTGGACCGGCTCGTCCTCGTTTGTCGTCGGCATGTGCGATTCGGGCATTCTGCTCAACCACCAGGACCTGGCCGCCAACATTTGGCAGAACCCCGGCGAGATCGCCGGCAACGGCATCGATGATGATGGCAACGGCTACGTGGACGACAAGAACGGCTGGGACTTCTTCAACAACGACAGCAACCCGACCGACGACAACGGCCACGGCACGCACACCGCGGGCACGGTCGGTGCCGTCGGCAATAACGGGCTGGGCGTCACCGGCGTGTGCTGGAACGTCAAGCTTGCCGCGCTCAAGATCGGCTCGGCCAGCGGCTCGATCTCGGTCACCGCGGCGATCAATGCCATCAACTACTGCGTCGGCAAGGGCATCAAGGTGAGCAATCACTCGTGGGGCGGCGGCGCTGCGTCCTCGGCGCTCAACGCCGCGATCTCCAACGCACGCACCGCCGGTCACCTGATCGTCGCTGCCGCGGGCAACGGCGGCTCCGACGGCCGAGGCGATAACAACGACTCGCTCCCGTCCTACCCGGCGAGCTATACGCAGGACAACATCATCGCGGTGGCCGCCATCGACAACGACAACAAGCTCGCGGCGTTCTCGAACTACGGCGTCACCAGCGTCGACCTCGCCGCCCCGGGTGTGACGATCGCCAGCAGCTACAACAGCTCGACGTCGTCGTACGTTTATCTCAACGGCACGTCGATGGCGACGCCCGCCGTCGCCGGCGCCGTCGCCCTCGTCTGGAGCAAGAACCCGACCTGGACCTACTCGCAGGTGCGGAGCAAGATCCTGAGCACCACCAAGCCGCTGACGAGCCTTTCGGGCAAGACGGTGACCGGCGGGTGCCTGAATGTGAACAACGCGATCCGCTGAACCATCGCGACAACATTGCGACCCACAAGCCCGGCGACGAGCCGGGCTTTTTCGTGCGCGTCTTCGTCCGAGAATGGGCGTTCTTCTCGCAATCCGAACGCGATCCTGTTGCGGCAATCATCGCAGCTCGGTACATTGCTCTTTCCGGGTCTCGTGGGGACGCGTCCCGGTGTTCAGCATCAACGCTGGGACTGCTCGAAACTCGCCACATCGCGAGCCGGGTGGTCTTTTTGCGCCGTGACGACCGCGCCGAACCCGATCGGACGGCAGGGACGTATTGCTCCGTGGTCAGGGGCGGCGGAGCAACGCCGCTGCTGAAATCGGCCGCACGACGCGGCACACGAGAGCTGCCCTCCCGGGCAAGGATGCACCGATGCAATCGACCATCCCTGGACTCAACGATCCTTCCCCGCTGCCCGAGCCGTCGATGTTGCCGGTGCTGCTCTTTGAGCAGCCTTGGTTGCTGCTGGCGGCGGTGCTGTTGGTCGCGTTGGTCGGCTCGATGTGGCAACGCCGCTCTGGGAGCATGAAGGGCGCGTTCGCGTGGCTGGCGGGTGGCCTGATCGCGTGTGGCGCGGTGTACATCACGGCGCGGTTGGTCGTGACCGATCGCGAGCGGGTCGCGCTGG
>JBILLU010000020.1:0-29789 GCA_044375915.1 Phycisphaerales bacterium | reverse complement strand
ACGCCGCCGCAACCCAGATCGCCCGCGGCCTGGGCGCTGCCTTCCGCAACAAGGGCGGACAACTCACGCTCTGGATGAATCCCGAATCCCTTGGCAAGCTCCGCGTCCAGATGACCATCGACAACGGCACCATCTCCGCCCGCTTCGAAGCCACCAGCGAAGCCACCAAGAACCTGCTCACCCAGAACGTCGACGCCCTCCGAAGCGCCCTCGAATCCCGCGGCCTTTCCGCCTCCAGCATCGAAATCGTGTCCATCCCGGATTGGTCCAGGCAGAACAACCAGCCCGACACCCCGGGCTACAAGGCCGCACCCGGCGACGGCTCGCCCAACCAACCCGGCACGAACCACAACTCCGCGGGTCAGCAGTTCTCGCACCAAGGCAACGCCCGCGACGACATGCCGCCCAAGCTCCATTGGCTCCGCGAACCTGAACTCGCCAACGCCACTCCGAGCACCCGCAACGAGCCGGTCCCCCAGATCAATGTCAACGAGCGCATGCTCGCGATGACCGCACGTCTCGAAATCGACGCCATCGCCTGATCACCTTCACACCGCGCCGCCAAAGCGCCGGAAGCCCCTCCATGTCCACCACATCCGCCGTCTCAAGCTCTCAGAGCCCCGTTACCTCGAAGCCCACGGGATACAGCGCCCTGACCAGCGAGGACTTCACCAAGATCATCATCTCCGAACTCGCCAATCAGGACCCGCTCAGCCCCAGCGATACAAACGCGTTGCTCCAGCAGCTCTCCACCATCCGCAGCATTCAGTCCGACATCGATCTCTCCGACAAGCTCAAGACACTTGTCACCGAGAACCAGCTCGCATCCGCCTCCAACATGATCGGCAAGGTCGTCGGCGGCCTCGACGAGGAGAACTTCCGCGTCATCGGCCAGGCCAACTCCGTCTCCAAGACCAAGAACGGCGTCTTCCTCAACCTGTCCAACGGCTCCCGCGTCAATATGAACGACGTCGACGGCGTCATCGATCCCAGCCAGCTCACCGAAGAAGAGAAGAAGGCCGCAGGAATCAAGACCACTCCCACGGAGACCAAGCCGTGAGCAACGCCGACCTGTTCCGCCCGCTGAACAACGCCATCCTCCCGCCCGGCGTGGAACGCCGGATCGGCGCCGCCAAGTCGACACTTGCATCGAACTCGAAGATCGAGTCCCTCTCCTTCGCCGAGCTGCTCAACCGCGAAGCCAGCGGCAACCTCGCGACGCAACGACCCGTCTCTGTGCACCCCGACAGCGATCTCAACCTCAGCGAGGACCAGCTCCAACGCCTCGGCGTCGCCATGGACCGCGCCGAAGCCTCCGGCGCCCAGCGCGCCCTCGTCATGATCGACGGAATGGCCGTCAAGGTCGATGTCGGCGTCCGCCAGATCCTCGGCAAGGTTGACCTGCAATCCACGCCGGTCCTCGGCGAGATCGACGCCGTCGTCCAGGCCGACGCCAGCATCCACGCCGATCAGCCCAAGCCTCTGCTCGGCCCGGCCGCAGCCGCCCTCCACCCCAGCCTCGCCAAGCTGCTCGATCCAAACGGCCTCAACGAGCCCCGTGCGTAATCGAGGGGATCTCTTCGACGGACCTCCGGCACCCACGCGCTCGTGGCTCGTGCCGAGACGACCCGATTCTCCGCTCGACCCTCACGCTTCTCTCCCGGCTTGGCCTCCCGATTGCGTCTGACAACCAACTGAACGAATCCCCGCACGGCGGAGTCCGGGCGGCACGTACGAACCGGTGACGCGAACGCTCGGAGCAGCCTTCACGTCACGACGAGGTGTTCCCATGGCTTCGACGACCGCTCTGTTCTCCGGCCTCTCCGGGCTCAACGCCAACTCCCGGATGATCGAGGTCATCGGCAACAACATCTCAAACGTCAACACCACCGCCTTCAAGACCAATCGCGTCCTCTTCAGTTCCACCTTCAACAGAACCTTCAGCATCGGCTCCGCACCCGCCGACACCACCGGCGGCACCAACCCCGGCCAGATCGGCCTCGGCGTTCAGGCCGCCGGAACCCAACGCAACTTCGGCAACGGCGCCATCAACGGCACCGGCGACTCCCGCGACCTCGCCATCGAGGGCGAAGGCTTCTTCATCGTGCAGCGCGGCAGCGGCGAATCCGTCTACACCCGCGCCGGCTCCTTCCGACCCAACAGCACCAACGAACTCGTCGCCCTCAGCGGCGAGCGCCTCATGGGCTATGGCATCGATACCCGGTTCAACATCGATACATCCTCCGTCAAGCCCGTCTCCATCCCCGTCGGCTCGCTCACCATCGCCGAACCCACCACCACCGCCCGCCTCTCCGGAAACCTCAACGCCAAGGGCACTCTGCCCACCCGCGGCGCCCAGATCGCTCTTCAGGCCAGCGCCGGCGGCGGCTTTGGCGTCATCACCGGCGCATCCCCCGCACCCACCGCGCCAAACGTCGTTGAGGCCACCACGCGCCTCGTCGATATCGACGATCCCAACATCGCCGGCACCGCCACCTCGCTCTTCACCGCTGGCCAAACCATCCGCATCACCGGCGCGAAGAAGGGCGTCGACAACGTCAATTCCCGCAATCTCCCCGACGCTTCGCTCGCCATCACCTCGACCACCACCGTTCAGGACTACATGAACTTCCTCCGCGACGCCTTCGGCATCGTCGCCGGACAGACCAATCCCAACGCACAGACCACCGGCGTCTCCCTCAACGCTCTCACCGGCGTCATCTCCGTCGTCGGCAACTCCGGCACGATGAACGACCTCACCGTCAACCCCAGCAACTTCCGACTCCTCGACTCCAACGGCAACCAGGTCGCCTCCAGCCTCTTCAACACCGCCAAGGCCGCTGCCGCCGACGGCGAGAGCGTCCGCACCTCCTTCGTTGCATACGACTCCCTCGGATCGCCCGTCAATCTCAACGTCGGCTTCGTCCTCGAAGCCACACCCGGCGGCACCGGCACCACCTGGCGCTATTACACCGAGGCCGGATACACCTATCCCGGATCCATCAACCTCGGCACCGGCCAGATCAACTTCAACAACGAGGGCGCACTCCTCACCACCACGCCCATAAGCGTCGCCGTCAGCCGCAACGGAACAGGTGCCGTCACCCCGCTCTCCTTCGAGGTCGCGCTCTCCGGACCGCAAGGCAGCGTCACCGCCTTCGCCAACACCAGCGGCACCTCCAACCTTCAGGCCCAGCAGATCGACGGCGCACCCCTCGGCGTTCTCCAGTCCTTCGCCGTCGGCGCCGACGGCATCATCAGCGGCGCCTTCTCCAACGGCCTCTCCCGAAATCTCGGCCAGGTCGTCCTCGCCAAGTTCTCCAACCCCGAAGGCCTCGTCGATCTCGGCGGCAACATGTTCCGCGTCGGCCCCAACAGCGGCTCGGCCGGCATCAATGTTCCTCTGGAAGGTGGAACCGGCAAGATGGTCGGCGGCGCATTGGAACTGTCCAACGTCGACCTCGGCAGCGAGTTCCTCGGCCTCATCCAGGCCCAGACCGGTTATTCCGCCGCCACCCGCGTCATCCGCACCACCGACGAACTCTTCCAGCAGCTCCTCCAGATCGGCGGCTAACCCGCGCGAAACGCACGCTTCAGGAACTCGCCGCAACCCCGCGATCCGGACCAAAGTCGCGCCCCATTCCGACCGATAACTCGACCGGCTCCGACCCCGACCACCAGCCACGCCACCGGGGACCATCGAGAGGACGAATCGCGTGATCAGCCAGGCACTGGAACTACCGCTCCTCGATTCCATCCGCATCCCTGTCGGGCTGCTCGCCGTCTGCCTCGCGGCGTCGGCCGCCGGCCTCGTCGTTGCACGCATCCTCCGCCTCGACGCCGTCGCCAGCAAACTCCTGGTTCAGGCCACGCCCCGCGCCGAACTCGTCCGCCAACTCGAACGCCTCGCCGCCTGCGCCGCCGAAGGCGATCTCCGCGGCATGCGCCGCCTCGCCGATCGCTCCGACTGGCTGCTCTTCCGCCGCGGCGTTGAAATGCTCGCCGCCGGCACCGAACCGCCCGACATCGCCCGCAAACTCGAGCACATCGGCCAAGTCCTTATCGACCGCCGCCGCCGCGCCCTCCGCCGCGCCGCCGCCCTCGCCACCCTCAGCGTCATCTTCCCCGCTTCCATCGTCTTCGCCTTCGCCTTCGGACTACTCGGCGATCGCACCGGCCTCGAGTCGTACCTCGCCGCCGCCGCCTTCGTCGCCGCCATGGCACTGCTCATCGCGTCCTCCGCAGCCCACTGGATGTGCGACAAGCTCGACGCCTCCATCGCCTCGCACACCATCGAGACTGAAGCTCTGATCTTCTCTCTCTCCGCCATCCGCGGCGGAGCCGGAAGCGCCGAAGTCGCCTCCCTCGCGGCCCTGGTTCTCGGTCTCGAGACCAAGAACGAACCGCTCCGCCTCGCCGCCTAAGCGTCCGAGAACGACCTCGCCGTCGTCTCGATGCGATCTATTCCGTAGCACGCCCGACTCTCGCCGCCCGCTCGCGCCGATGGGCTCCAGTCGCTCCTGCCGACAACCGACCTTCTGTGCGCACCGCCGCGCCCGCGACGATGCAGCTCGGAGGTTGTCATGGCGGAAGAGGCCAAGGAAGCATCAAAGACCGAAGAGAAGCCCGCCAAGGGCGGCCTTCCCATCAAGACCATCGGCATCATCGCCGTCATCATGGTCATCGAAGCCGCCGCGGTCTTCTTCATCGTCGGCTCGACCATGAAGAAGCCGACCGAAGCCCAGGCCCACGACGTCAAGCACGACGAAGACGCTGCACTCGACGCCCTCGTCGAACTCCCGCTCGTCGAAGATAAGTTCCAGAACATGCAGGGCGGCACGACCTGGATCTGGGACGCCGCCGTCTACATGAAGGTCAAGAAGCGCGACGAGGAAAAGGTCACCGAACTGCTCCAGGCCCGCCAGGCCGAGATCAAGGAAGGCATCGCCCTCGTCTTCCGCCGAGCCCAGCCAGGCGCCCTCAAGGAAGCCGGCCTCGAAACTCTCAACCGCGAGATCTCCGCCTTCATGAACGAGATCATCGAGAAGGCGCCCGACGGTACGAGCCGCATCCAGCGCATCATCATCCCCAAGTGCCGCGGCTTCGCGGCGGGTTGATCATCTCGCGCTCTTTCTCCGGCTCGCCCGCGCGAACGCCGCCAGCGTCTCGGGGCTAACGTGGTGCTCGATGCCCTCCGCATCGATCTCCGCGACATCCCGCGGCACGCCCAGCTTCAGCAGGAACTCCACCACGATCTCGTGCCGACGCCGCGCGTCCGTTGCCAGCCGCCGCCCCATCGGCGTCAACTCGACCGCCCGATACGGCTCGGTCACCACCAGCCCCTGCTGCTGCAGCCGCGCCACCGCACGCACCACCGTCACGTGCGACACACCCAATGACTTGGCCATATCCACCACCCGCGCCGCGCCCCGAGCCCGCATCAACTCGTCGATGAGCTCGACGTAGTCCTCCGCCCGCTCCAACGCGTGCGCCGCACGAGTCCGTGCGTGCCGCGATGCCGCGTCAACACCGCCAACCCCAGGCGTTGACGACTGCGTCTTGCGAGTTCGTTTCCTTCGCACCTTCGCCACGCACAACTCCCAGTTCTTGCATCGCTACTCCCCCTCCCGGAGGCAGGGGGACGGAGGTGGGTTCCAAACGCGCCCAAACCGGCAACGAATCCCACATCCGACATCAAGAATAGTATCCTCGGCTACGTTGTAGCCCATGCTACACTTCGCCCGACCCGCGAGACCCTTACCATGCGCATCCGCTTCCTCATTCTCCTCGCTCTGCTGCTCTCAATCCTCCCCGTCTGTCAGGCCGCCGCTGAAGCTCCCAAGCTCCGCGCTGTCGCCACCGTCGGCATGCTCACCGACGCCGTCCGCATCATCGGCGGCGACCGCGTCGAAGTCACCGGTCTCATGGGCGAGGGTGTCGACCCGCACCTCTATAAGGCTTCCCCCGGCGACCTCCGTCTGCTCTCCACCGCCGACATCGTCTTCGCCGTCGGTCTCCACCTCGAAGGCCGCATGGTCGACGCCCTCGAGAAACTGTCGAAAAGCCGCCGCATCGTGCTCGTCGGTCAGCAACTCGACCACACCCTCCTGCGCTCCGACGAGGGCGACTCCCACGACCCGCACATCTGGTTCGATGTCGCACTCTGGAGCAAAGCCCTCGAAGCCGTCGAGAAGGGCCTCATCGCCGCCGACGCCGCCGGCGCTGACACCTACAAGACCAACGCCAAGAAGTACCGCGAAGACCTCGCCGCCCTCCACGAGTGGGTGAAGCAAGAAATCGCCACCATCCCCAAGCCCCAGCGCGTCCTCGTTACCGCCCATGACGCCTTCGGCTACTTCTCACGTGCCTACGACATCGAAGTCCTCGCCATTCAGGGCGTCAGCACCGACAGCGAGGCCAGCCTCCGCGACATCAACGCCCTCGTCGACACCCTCGTCGCCCGCAAGATCCCCGCCGTCTTCGTCGAGTCCTCCGTCCCCCGCAAAGCCATCGACGCGCTTCGCGAAGGCGCTGCCGCCCGCAAACACACCGTCTCCGTCGGCGGCGAGCTCTTCTCCGACGCGATGGGCAAATCCGGCACCGACGAAGGCACCTACATCGGCATGGTGAAGCACAACGTCATCGCCATCGTCCACGCCCTCAAGCCCGCCGACTCCTCCACTTCAGCCACGCCCGCCACCCCGAAGTGACCATGCCCGCCCCCACCACTTCCACCATCGCCACCACCACGACCGCCGTCGAAGTCCACGACGTCACCGTCGCCTACCACAAAAAGCCCGTGCTCTGGGATATCGACGTCTCCTTCCCCGCCGGCTCGCTCGCCGCCATCGTCGGCCCCAACGGCGCCGGCAAGTCCACCCTCCTCAAGTCCATCCTCGGTCTGCTCCCCATCGCCTCCGGCCGGATCGAAGTCTTCGGCAAGCCCCTCGCCCAGGTCCGCGACCTCGTCGCCTACGTCCCCCAGCGCGAGAGCGTCGACTGGGAGTTCCCCGTCAGTGTCTTCGACGTCGTTCTCATGGGCCGCTACGGCCGCCTCGGCTGGTTCCGCCGCCCCTCCAAGGCCGACCGCGACGCAGCCGATGCCGCCCTCCACAGCGTCGGCATGACCGAGTTCCGCGACCGCCAGATCAGCCAGCTCTCCGGCGGCCAGCAACAGCGCGTCTTCCTCGCCCGCGCCCTCGCTCAGGACGCCACCCTCTACCTCATGGACGAACCCTTCGCCGGCGTCGACGCCGCGACCGAGCAGTCCATCCTCGAAGTTCTCCGCACCCTGCAACAGCAAGGCCGCACCGTCATCGCCGTCCACCACGACCTGCAAACCGTCCGCTCCTACTTCGACTTCGTCGCGATGCTCAACCTCCACCTCGTCGCCGCCGGCCCCATCGAGATCGCCTTCTCCGCAGACAATCTCAAACGCACCTACGGCGGGCGCCTCACCCTGCTCGACGAAGTCACCGAAGCCGTCCGCCGCGGCGGCACGCTCCCGCGTTCTCCATGAGCGAACTCCTCCGCCTCATCACGCTGCAGGATTCCAACACCCGAATGGTGCTGCTCGGCACCGGCGCGCTCGGGCTCGCCGCCGGCGTCATCGGCGCCCTCGCCGTCCTTCGCCGCCGCGCCCTCGTCGGCGATGCCCTCGCCCACGCCGCGCTCCCCGGCGTCTGCGTCTCCTTCCTCGTCTTCCGCGAGCGCAGCCTCCCGCTCTTCCTTCTCGGCGCCCTCGTCTTCGGCGTCCTCGGCGTGCTCACCATGAACGCCATCCGCCGCTTCACCCGCATCAAGGAAGACGCCGCCATCGCCATCGTCCTTGGCTCGTTCTTCGGCCTGGGCATCGCTCTTTCCGGCATCATCCAGCGCCTTCCCAGCGGCAACCGCGCGGGACTCGATGGCTTCCTCTTCGGCAAGGCCGCCGGCATGGTCCAGGCCGACGTCACCCTCATCGCCGCCGCCTCCGCGCTCGCGCTCCTCGGCGTCGTCGCCCTCTACAAAGAGTTCAAGCTCGTCGGCTTCGACCGCGCCTTCGCCGGCAGCCTCGGTTGGCGCGTCTCGCTCCTCGATCTCATCCTCATATGCCTGCTCGCCATCGTCACCGTCGTCGGCCTCCCCGCCGTCGGTGTCGTGCTCATGGCCGCCCTGCTCATCATCCCCGGCGTCACCGCCCGCTTCTGGACCGATCGCCTCGCGCCCCACCTCGCCCTCGCCGGCCTCTTCGGCACCCTCGCCGGCCTCATCGGCTCCGCGCTCTCCGCCGTCCTGCCCGCACCCGAGGGCTCCCTCAGCCGCGGCTTCCCCACCGGCCCGCTCATCGTCCTCGTCGCCGGCACGCTCTTCGTCGTCTCGCTGCTCTTCGCCCCCCGCCGTGGCCTCATCGCCCGCTGGCGCACCGCCCGCCTCCTCCAGCAACACATCGACGACGAACACCTCCTCCGCGATCTCTACGAACTGCAGGAAGCCAACACACCCGCAACTCGGACAACCCTCACCGCACGCCGCACCTGGCGCAGCGGTGCACTCCATAGCGCCCTCCGCCGCGCCCTCGCCAGCGCCGACGTCTCGGAGCACAACGCCACCATCGCGCTCACCGCCTCGGGTCTCACCCGCGCCGTCCGTGTCATCCGGTCCCACCGCCTCTGGGAGCTCTACCTCCACGAGCACGCCGGCGTCGCACCCGATCACGTCGACCGCGACGCCGATCTCATCGAGCACTTCATCACCCCCGAACTCCTCGCCAAGTTCGAGGCCCAGCTCGCCCTCGGCGACGGCGACGCTCTGCGCACCGGCGCCACCCTCGGCGTCCCGCTCTCCCTCCATCCCCCGGGCTCCTCCACCAGCGAGGTCCGCCCATGAACCCCATCCTCTCTCTCCCCCTCGTCGGCCCGCTCTTTTCCTACGACCTCTGGGTCATCGCCACCGCATCCCTCGTCGGCGCTCTCTGCGGCGTGCTCGGCTGCTATCTCCTCCTTCGCCGCCTCAGCATGCTCGGCGACGCCATCAGCCACGCCATCCTCCCCGGCCTTGCCGGCGCGTTCCTCCTCAGCGGCTCACGTGATCTCGTCTGGATGCTCCTCGGTGCCGCCGTCGTCGGCGTCCTCACCGGCGTCCTCACCGCCGGCCTTCACCGCGTCGCCAAGATCGCCGAGGACGCCTCCATGGGCGTCGTCTTCACCACCCTCTTCGCCCTCGGCGTCCTGCTCGTCTCCTTCGCTGCCCGCAATGTCGATCTCGACCCTGGCTGCGTCCTCTACGGCCTGCTCGAGTTCACACCCCTCGACACCGTCTCGCTCTGGGGCCTCGAACTCCCCCGCGCCACCGCCGCGCTCGGCGCCGCCGCGCTCGTCGTCGCCGCCGTCCTCGCCGCTCTTCACAAAGAGATCAAGCTCGTCGCCTTCGACCCCGCCCTCGCCGCCGCTCTGGGCCTGCGCCCAACGCTCGTGCACTTCGTCATGGTCGCGCTCATCGCCGGCGTCAGCGTCGTCAGCTTCGAATCCGTCGGCTCCATCCTCGTCGTCGCCCTGCTCGTTACCCCCGCCGCCACCGCCCACCTGCTCACCGACCGCTACGCCCGCATGATGATCCTCGCCACCATCATCGGCGCCCTCAGCGGCGCCGGCGGCTACCTCCTCGCCAAGCACGTCGAGACATGGACAATCGACGGCACGGCGCTTGGAACCTCCACCGCCGGTTGCGTCTGCATCGTCGGCGCGTTCTTCTTCCTCTCCGCCGCGCTCCTCTCGCCGCGCCACGGCGTCCTCTCGCGCCTCGCCCGCCACGCCGCGCTCCGACTTCGCATCTGCCGCGAAGACATCCTCGGCATGCTCTACCGCGCCGCCGAGCTCCGCTCCCGCGCCCTTTCCCGCGATGATCTCACCCAGGGAGTCGGCTCCACCTGGCTCGTCGACCTCGCCCTCATCCTGCTGCGCCGCAGCGGCCTCGTCGTCACCCACGACGCCACCATCCGCCTCACCGAACGCGGCCACACCGAGGCCCGCCAGTTCGTCGGCACCCACCGACTCTGGGAATCCTTCCTCACCGCCCGCCTCGGGTTACCTCCGGATCACGTGCACGCCGCCGCCCACAAGGCCGAGCACTTCATCGCCCCCGAAATCCGCGAGAAGCTCGCCGAGGACGTCCGCACCACCCAGCCCACCGAGTCACCACTGACCGATCCACACGGACGCCAGATCCCCGGGCCCTAATTTCCGGACACCGAACTCCGGACACCGAACTCCATCCGGTAGCATGAAACCGCACGCCCTCTCTTCGGTACAACACTTGGCCGAAGTTTTTCCGATTTCTTCACCAAAGACTTTTCGACCCAACCCACAAGGACCACGATGCACCAGCACCGCCCCTCCTCTGCCCCGAACTTCCGAACCGGCCTCCTCGCCCGCGCCGCCGTCGCTGGCCTCGCGTTCCTCCTCAGCGCCTGCACGTCGACCCCCAAGCCCACTCCGCTCACCGCCGAGCAGCGCGACCTCAACCTCCAGTCCATCGACATGGTCCACGCCCGCATCAAGCAGCGGCATTTCGACCCCGAAAAGGTCGGCGCCGCCTGGGACGCCAAGCACGCCGAGATGCGTGTGAAGGTCGAGAACGCCAAGTCCATGCCCGAGGCCCGCGCCGCCATGAGCGAACTCATCGAGTCGCTCCAGCAGACCCACTTCGGCATCCTCCCCGCCGACGCCTACGAGGGCAACGAATCCGATGAGCCCAGCGCCGGTGACAAGACCACCGGCGACCGCCGCGCCAGCGGCGAGATCGGCGTCGATCTCCGCCGCATCGGCAACGACGCCGTCGTCACGCATGTCGAGCCGAATTCCCCCGCCGCCGCCGCCGGCGTCAAGCCCGGCTGGGCCGTCGAGTCCGTCGACAAGCGCAAGGTCTCGCCCCTCATCGCCCGCATCGACACGCTCTCCGCCGGCAAGACCGCCGCCCCGCTCGTCGCCGCCACGATGCTCCAAACTCTCGCCCACGGCGAAGTCGGCACACCCCTCGACTACACCTTCCGCGCCGACAACGACCGAACCGTCAACGTCGCAATCACCCCCGTCCAGCCCATCGGCAAGGCCCAGAAGTTCGGCAACCTTCCCACCATGTACCTCAAGACCAGCCGCCGCATCGTCCCGCCCGGTGTCGGTGTCTTCGCGTTCAGCATCTGGTTCGACCCGATGAAGGTCAATGCCGAACTCGAGGCACTCCTCAACGAGTGCACCGACTGCCAGGGCATCGTGATCGATCTCCGCGGCAACATCGGCGGCATCGGCGCCATGGCCATGGGCATGGGCCGCTACTTCGTCGACAAGCCCGACCAGAAACTCGGCACCATGATCCAGCGCGAGGGCAAACTCAACTTCGTCTTGAACCCCGCCGCCAAGCCCTACACCAAGCCGGTCGCCGTCCTCATCGATGAAGTCTCAGCCTCCACCTCCGAGATCTTCGCCGGCGGCATGCAGGATCTCGGCCGCGCCCGCGTCTTCGGCACCCGCAGCCCCGGCGCCGCCCTCCCCTCCATCGTCGAAATCCTGCCCAACAACGACCGCCTCCACTACGCCTTCGCCAACTACATCAGCTTCAAGGGCCAGACCCTCGAAGGCCACGGCGTCATCCCCGACGAGCCCGTCCAGCCCACCCGCGAAGCCCTGCTCGCGGGCAAGGACCCCGTCCTCGACGCCGCCGTCGCCTGGATCACCTCGCAGTCGGCTTCCGGTTCACCCTCCAACAATCAGTGATCAATTCCCAAGATCCGCGCCGCGCTCGGCCGCGAATCGACCCACACCCGCACCGTGCGGGAACCCGTGAAAGAAAATCTCCCACGTCCCACACGCCCTCCCGGGCGACACTCAAAGGAACCCAGATGAAACTGTCCGTCGCGTCCAACCTGCTGGCCAAATCACTCCTCGCCTCGCTCGTCCTCTGCGCCGGCACCATCGCCCGCGCCGATGAGCCCGCCAAGGCTCCGGCAGCGCCCGCCACGGCCCCCGCCCCCACCCCCGCCGCGGAAGAAAACCTCCCCGCCGCCAAGGACATCTTCGAGAAGTACCTCGCCGCCATCGGCGGCAAGGACAAGCTCAAGGCCATCACCTCCCGCCAGATGGTCATGACCGTCGAGATCCCCGCCGCCGGCATGAAGGGCACCGTCAGCATGTTCCAGATCCCGCCCGCCAAGGCCTATTCCGAGACCGACCTCGCCGGCATGGGCAAGTTCATGCAGGGCTCCGACGGCGAAATCGCCTGGGACTCCAACCCCATGAGCGGCGCCCGCATCCTCACCGGCAAAGAGCGCGAGACCTTTATGCGCGGCATGCGCTTCGACAGCGAGTGGAACTACGAGGGCCAGTACAAGGAAATGAAGACCATCAAGACCGAAACCGTCGGCGACAAAACCGCCTACGTCGTCGAGATGACTTCCAACGAAGGCAATAAGGAAACCCGCCTCTTCGACAAGGACACAGGCCTCCTCCTCGCTTCCCGCGCCACCGCCACCACCCAGATGGGCGATATCCCCACCGAGACCACCTTCGACGACTACCGCGAAGTCAACGGCATCAAGATGTCCTTCAAGCAGACCGCCAAGATGATGGGCAACGAGATGAAGACCACCGTCGACAAGGCCGAGTTCAACGCCGAGATCCCGGCCGCGAAGTTCGACCTCCCCGCCGACATCAAGGCCCTCAAGGAAAAGGCCGACAAGCCCGCCACCGACGCCCCGGCCGAGAATCCCGCCGAGAAGAAGTAACCGCTCCCCTCTTCCCGCATCCATAACGCCCCCGGCCTGTGCCGGGGGCGTATTCTTTTTGCCGTGAGCCGCACGCCCACAAGCCCCGCTTCCGCCGCTCCGGCCCCCACCGCCGCCGACGAACGCGACCTCGTCGCCCGACTCCAGAAAGGCGACGCCGCGGCCTACGAGCAAGTCGTCCGCGACAACGGCCCGCGCATGCTCGCCGTCGCCCGCCGCATCCTCACCGACGAGAGCGACGCCCAGGACGCCGTGCAGGAAGCCTTCCTCTCCGCCTTCCGCAACATCGCCAAGTTCGAGGGCGGCTCGCTCGTCTCCACCTGGCTCCACCGCATCACCGTCAACGCCTGTCTCATGCGCCTCCGCAAGAAGCGCCGCATGGACGAGGTCTCGCTCGACGGCATGCTCCCCGGCTTCAGCCCCGACGGCTACGTGACCAAGTCCACCGACACATGGGTTGATCGCCCTAGCTCGATGGAACAGGCCGAGCTCCGCGCCACCGTCCGCGCCGCCATCGACAAACTTCCCGAGCATTACCGCATCGTCTTAATCCTCCGCGACATCGAAGCGATGGACACCGCCCAGACCGCCAGCCTCCTCGAGACCACCGAGGCCGCGGTCAAGATCCGTCTCCACCGCGCCCGTCAGGCGCTGCGTGAACTGCTCGACCCCGCGCTCCGAGATCACCCGGATTCCGCGGCCGTCCCGAGCGTTCGCGTTCCGTCATCCAAGAACCAGAGCGCCGCACAAGGCAGTGCCAAGAACTCAGGAGCCTGAATCGTGTCCCGCGGCAGCCCAGACCCCCAACACCCGCACCTCACCAGCGACATGCTCGCCCGCCTCAAGGCCGGCGACAAGCTCTGTTGTCGTGACTTCAGCGACTTCCTCATGGCCTTTCTCGATGGCGAGCTTGGCGGAGACATCGCCTGCCGCTTCGATCAGCACCTCGCCAAGTGCCCGCCCTGCAAGACTTACGTCGAGACCTACCGCGCCACCGTCGAGCTCGCCAAAGAGTCCTGTTGCCCCAAAGCCAACCCGCAGCTCGGCAAGATGCCCCAGGAACTCGTCAACGCCATCCTGCACGCCGTCACCAGCGAGAAGAAGTGCGAATGATGGATTCGGTGGAAAAGCTCCCGCCCGCGCTCTTGGTCTTTCTCGGCGCTGGCCTCGGCGGCGTGCTTCGGTTCTGGGTTTCTGAATCCATCTCCCCGCCAGCCAACGGTTTCCCGATCGCCACGCTGCTCATCAACGCGTTGGGATGCCTCGCCATCGGCGCCCTCATCGGCGCTATGCCCACCATGTCCAATGTCACGCGTCTGGTCATCGTCGCCGGCCTCCTCGGCGGCTTTACCACCTTCTCGGCATTCGCCCGCGAGACCGTGGACCTCTGGCACGCCGGCCGCTTTTCCACCGCCGCCGTCTACGTGCTCGCCAGCAACGTGCTCTCGATCGCACTTGCTACCACGGGCTTCGTCATCGCCCGTCGGTTCACCGCCTGAGCCGGCCGCCCTTCCGACCAACAGATTCCTAAGCGACTCTGTCACCGGATCGCGAGGTCGGACGATCACCCACCGTGAAATTGCTCACACCCGCTCCGGGTTGTTGTTAGACTTCGCACGCGGCCACCGAAAAGGCCGTTCTCGCGTTCGTGGAGTTCGATCCGGATGGCCGTTAGTTCACTTACTCTGCCCGGAGATCTCGGTACCAAGCTCATCCGCGCCAGCGGTGCCGGCGGCGGCGAAGTCCCGCGCGAACTCACCGCCTTCATCCACGCCGTCGCACACGCGTTCGACGCGCCCCTCGCCGGTTCAAGCATCTTCATCGGCGACCGTGTCTGGATCGGTCCCGTCGTCGGCACCGGGTCGGGCTGGTGCGATCCCGCCGCACAGTTCTGTAAACGCCTCCGCGATCACGACGCCAACATCGCCATTGCCAATACGCTCACCGAAGGCGATTACAAGAACGACGCTTTCGTCGTCGCCTGCGGCGTCCGGTCCTTTCTCGGCGTTCCGCTCCGCTCCCAGTCCCGCGTCGTCGGCACGCTCTGGATCGCCGACCGGCGTCCCCGCGTCTTCACGTCCGAACACGAGAAGAGCCTCGTCGCACTCGCCGACGCGTTCCTCGGTGAAGTCGCATCAACACGCGATCTCGAGCGTCACAGCACGCCCGACCGCATCGCGGGAAACGTCGGCTTCTTCGATGCCGACCTTCGGTCCGATACCGCGTCAGTCGCAGGAGCCCTCTTCGGCAGCGTCGGCGCAGTAAGCGCCCACGTCCCGCTGCAGGCGTTGCTGGAGAAACTTCCCGACACCTCCAATCGCTCGCAAGTCGCGGCGCTCCTCGACACCATCCGCTCTGCCAACGGACCGTTCGAGCGTGTCGTCGCGCTGCAGGACGGCCCCGACACAACCCGCGCGTTCGCCGTCAACGGCGTCACCGAACGCTCCGCCGACAACGTCCCGCTTCGCGCCTCCGGAGCCGTCGTCGAGATCTCCGCCCTCCACGAGCAGCACCGCGACACCCAGGAACTCGCCCGCAAACTCGACCTCGCCACCCGCGCGTCCTCGATCGGCGTCTGGGACTGGGACATCGTCACGAATCAGGCCACATACAGCCGCACATGGCTCGATATCTACGGCCTGAGCGACGGGGCCTTCGGCGTCGATCGCTGGCTTGAGTTCGTGCACCCCGACGATCGCGGGCATGTGCAGGAACACCACGCCGCCGCCCTCGCTGGCGAGCGCGATCTTTCCATCGCTTTCCGAATCCGCCGGACCGACGGCGCGACCCGGCGCATCCGGGCTACAGCCGTCGTTCTCCGTGACGCAACCGGTCGGGCGATCCGGATGATCGGCACCAACATCGACGTCACCAGCGAGCTCGAGCGCGCCGAGGAGCTGTCGATCACCTCCGAACGCCTCGGCCTCGCCGTCGAGGCCTCTGGTGCCGGCGTCTGGGACTACGACTTCCGAACCCGAACCACCGTCTGGGACGCTCGCACCTTCCAGATCTATGGCCGCCAGGACACCACACCGCCGACCCGCGAACAGTGGCTGAACTACGTCCATCCCGACGATCGCACCCGCGTCGAGCAGCAGAGCATCGCCGATCTCGCCGCCGGACGCCCCTTCTCGCTCCGCTATCGCATCATCCGCGAAGACGGCAAAGTCCGTCACGTGCAGATCCACGGCACGGTGCGCCTCGACGCACAGAAGCATCCCGCGCGCTGCACCGGTGTCGTCCGTGACATCACCGACGAGGTTGAAACCGCCGAGCAAGCCAATAGCGCCCGCCAATTCCTCGAGCAGACCGGCACCATCGCCCGCGTCGGCGGCTGGATGTTCGATGCCGTCCACAACACGCTTTTCTGGTCCGATCAGGTCAAGCAGATCCACGAAGTCGCCGCCGACTTCGCTCCCACCGTCGACATCGCAATCTCCTTTTACCCGGGCGCGGCCCTCGAGACCATTCGCAAACATTTCACCGCCGCCCTCCACGATCGACAGCCCTTCAATGTCGAACTTCCGTTCCGAACCGCCAAGGGGCGCGATCTCTGGATCCGCACCATCGGCCAGCCGGTGATCGAGGACGACCGCGTCGTCCGCGTTGTCGGCGCGTTCCAGGACATCACACTTCAGCGACAGATCGACCAGCGTCTGCGACTCATCACCGAGAACATGGAGGACTGGGTCGCGCTTATTGCGGCCGACGGCACCCCGCTGTTCGTCAGCCCGTCCTTCTACAGAGCCACCGGTTGGACCGACCGCGATCTTGATCATGCTCCGATGACCGCGAGAGTCCATCCCGACTACCGCGAACTCGTCGGATCCGAGCGTGCCAAAGTCCTCGCCGGCGGCACGAGCTCGGTCCGCTACCCCTATCTCCGCAAAGACGGTTCCTACATGTGGATCGAGTGCCGCAGCACGCCGATCTTCGACGACCGCGGAACCGTTTCGATGTACAGCTTGACCGTCCGCGACGTTAGCCGCGAACAGCAAACCATCGACGAGCTCAAGGCGAGCGAGGAACGTTTCCGCCTGCTCGCCGACAACACCTCGGACTGGGTCGGCATCGCCGGCATCGACGCCAGCTCCATCTACGACTTCCCGTCGTTCTTTCGGCTCTCGGGGTGGAGCCTCGAAGACATCCGCTCCGCGACTGTCGTCGCCCGCATCCACCCCGACGATCGACACATCATCGATGAGCATCTGCGAATCCTCGCAAGCGGTTCACCGTCGGAGGTCCGCTACCGCTATCGCTGCAAGAACGGCCGCTACATGTGGCGGGACTGTCACTCGGTCCCGATCAAGGACGATGATGGTCGCGTCTCCCGTTTCGTCTGGAGCAGCCGCGACATCACCGCCGAGGTTGAAGCCGCCGAAGCGCTGCGCGCCAGTGAACGCAACTACCGCCTCCTCGCCGATCACAGCCAGGACTGGGTCGGGCTGAACGCCGCGAGCGGCGAAAGCGTCTACACCAGCCCGTCCTTTTTCCGCGCCTCAGGCTGGACCGAGCACGACATCAAGGCGATGCCGCGCGAATCCCGCTACCACCCCGACGACGCCCACCACATTCGCGACAACCTCGCCATCGTCCGCACCGGGCGCCAGAACCGCTACCGCCATCGTTACCTGCACAAGAACGGCACCTACCGCTGGATGGAGTGCGTCTCCAGCCCCATCACCGACTCCAGCGGCGTCGTCACCCACTACACCTGGGCCAGCCGCGACATCCACGAAGAAGTCATCGCCAGCCAGGCCCGGCATGAGAGCGAGGAACGCTACCGCCTCCTCGCCGATCACAGTCAGGACTGGGTCGGCCTGAGCACCATCGACGGCACTTGCATCTACAACAGCCCGTCCTACTACCGCACCGCCGGATGGACCGAGGAGGACGTCCGAAACGCGCCCCGTGAATCCCGACTCCATCCCGACGACCTCCCCGCCCTCGCGAAGAACTTCGAGCACCTGCGAAAGGGCGAACGCTCCCGTCTCCGCCACCGCTACCTGTTCAAGGACGGCAAGTACAGGTGGATGGACTGCGTTTCCTCGCCCATCCTCGGCGACGACGGCAAACCCACCTGCTACGTCTGGACCAGCCGCGACATCACGCTGGAGATGGAGACACTCCACGCACTCAAGTCCAGCGAAGAACGCTACCGCCTGCTCGCCGAGAACACCGACGACATCGTCGGCGCCAGCAACGAACACGGCGCCATGACCTATGTCAGCCCCTCCGTCGAACGCATCCTCGGCTGGACCGCCGAGCACATCCTCTCCAGGGACTGGCGTTGCCGCATCCACCCGGACGACGCCGCACATGTCGAGCAGAACGAACTCGACGTGCAACGCGGAAATCGCACCAACATCCGATACCGCTCCCGCCACAAGGCCGGGCACTACGTCTGGCTCGAACTGCGTTCCTTCCCGATCAAGGACGCCCAGGACCGCGTCACCAGAGTGATCTGGACCGCTCGCGACATCACCGCCCAGGTCCGCGCCACTGCTTGGGACCAATCCCGCGCCGCCGTCCTTGAGATGATCACCAGCGGCTCGGATCTCCCCCTCGTCCTCAATGCCTTGGTCTCCAGCGTCGAACGCTGCGTGACCGACATCACCGCCGGTATCGGCATCATCCACAAGCAAGACTGCAACGAGTGGCTCTCCCTCGCCTTCGGCCCCTCGCTTCCATCCGCCGTCCTCGAATGGGGCAGCCAGAAGTTCCCCATCAACCCCAGCTCCGGAAGCTGCGGCCCCGCCATCGTCCACCGCCGCCGCTTCGTCATCGAAAGCGTCGAAACCTCCCCCAACTTTGGCGAGTCCGCTCGTTTCCTTGTCTCCCAAGGCCTTCGTGCCGTCTGGTCCGAGCCGATCTTCGCGACGAGCGGCGACCCGCTCGGCACCTTTGTCATCTTCCGCAATCAAGCCGGCAGTCCCGACGCTTCAGAAATCACCCTTGTCACCGAAGCCGCCAAGCTCGCCGCGATCGCGATCGAGAACCGCCGCGCCGAAGCACTGATGCAGCAGACCATGCACGACCTCGCCGCCGCCCGTGACGAGCTCACGCGGCAAGCCGACGAGCTCCAGCGCCGCAACGACGAACTCGCCGCCGCCAACGCCGAGTCCGAGCGCCTGCGCGCTCGCGCCGAGGAGGACGCCCGCGTCGCCGTCGAGCTGCGTCAACGCGCCGACGCCGCCAGCCGAGCCAAGTCCGACTTCCTCGCCAACATGAGCCACGAAATCCGCACGCCGATGACCGCCATCCTCGGCTTCTCCGATCTCCTCGCCGAACAGGCCGGCACAGACTCTCACCGCAACCACGGCGAAATGGCCGCCTCCATCCGTCGCAACGCCGAGCATCTGCTCACCGTCGTCAACGACGTCCTCGACCTCAGCAAGATCGAAGCCGGCAAGCTCCAGATCGAGCTCGTCGCCTGCTCCCCGCGACAGATCATCCAGGACGTGCTCAGCCTCCTCGGTCACAAAGCCACCGAAAAGGGCCTCACCCTCTCCCTCAACGCCGGCAACATGGTCCCCGACTGGATCACCACTGACCCCACACGCCTCCGGCAGATCGCCGTCAACCTCATCGGCAACGCCATCAAGTTCACCACCTCTGGCGGCGTCAATGTCGCCCTCGAGTTCTCACCGCCCCTCCCAGGCATGAACCGCGGCGTCCTCCGCCTTGCTGTCACCGACTCGGGAATCGGCCTCTCCGACGAACAACGCGCCTCCCTCTTCGAAGTCTTCCACCAAGCCGACACCAGCACCACGCGGCGCTTCGGCGGCACCGGCCTCGGACTCGCCATCAGCCGCCGCCTCGCACGCCTCATGGGTGGCGACATCCACGTCGACTCCCACGCCGGTAAGGGATCCACCTTCACCCTCTCCATCACTGCCCCAGTCGCCGAGCGCCCATTCTCGGCCCCCAATACGAACACCGCAGACGCCTTCAACCTCAACGGCCGCATCCTCATCGCCGAGGACGGCGAGGACAACCAACGCCTTCTGCGACACTACTTCGCCCGCGCCAACGCAAACTTCGAACTCGTCACCGATGGCAAGCAGGCCCTCGATCGCGCCATCGCCGAAGCCGCCAACGGCACGCCCTTTGACGTCATCCTCATGGACATGCAGATGCCCGTCCTCGACGGTTACTCCGCGGCCCGACGCCTCCGCGAGAACGGCTACAAGCTCCCCATCGCCGCACTCACCGCCAACGTTCTTCACGAACAACGCCAACGCGCCATGGCCGCCGGCTGCGACGACTTCATCGGCAAGCCCTTCGACCGCAAAAAACTCTTCGAAGTCTGCCAACGCCTCATCGAACGCAGCCGAACCCTCCGCGGCATCACCGCTACGCCCTGAACCACGCCGCCCGCTCCCAAAGCACCGCATCTCGATCAACCCAATCTGGGTGCCGCGTATTGACCGGCTCGGCGGTCAAGCCGTGCAATCGCTCTCCATCACACGCCAACGGGTGCCATGGTTCGGCGGCTCGGAGCCGACCCACGTCATCATGCACCTCCGCCGCACACCATCCCTCAACCGCACCCCAGGCAAACCACTCGCACCAGAATTCCGCCCCACCCCCGCATCCCGCGGCCTTTGGTAAGGTATCTCTTCCCCCGCCGCCCCCCTTCCATTCGCGGCACCCCGCACCCTTTCCCAGCAACCCCCCCATGCAAACCTCTCACCTCCTCTTCATCGTCTCCCCCGCTCTCCTCCTCGCCGGCTGCGCCCTCGCTCAGCCCGCTCCCACCACGCCGCCGACGCAGCAAGCCTCCGCCGCACGCACCGGCCTTGTTCAACTCCCCACCATCAGCCCCGACGGCCAACTCATCGTCTTCTCCGCCGCCGGCGATCTCTGGGCCGTCGCCCGCACCGGCGGCGTCGCCACCCGACTCACCTCCCACCCCGCCGACGATCGCCGCGCCATCTTCTCACCCGATGGGAAGTCCCTCGCATTCGAATCTGAACGCGACGGCCCTCGCAATCTGTACATCGCTTCCATCGACCGCGCCAACGGCGGCGTCGCCCTCGGCGTCGCACGTCGCGTCACCACCGTCGACCGCGCCCAATCCCTCGGCGGCTTCTCCAGCGACGGCACCGCGCTCCTCTTCGGCGCCGCCCACGAACCCTCCATCTTCCGCAGCACCCGCCTCTACCGCGTCCCCGTCAACGGCGGCCCCATCGAGCGCATCTCCGACGCCTTCGGCGGCCTGCCCCGCATGTCGCCCGACGGCTCCTTCATCACCTTCACCCGAGGCCGCGCCGACTTCACCCGGCCCAAGTACCGCGGCGCCGGCGCTCCCGACCTCTGGAAACTCAACACCTCGAGCAACGCCCTCGAACGCCTCACCACCGACGCCGCCAGCGACGCCGACGCCTGGCCCCTCGCCGACGGGGCCGTCCTCTACGTCTCCTCCAAATCCGGCGAATACAACATCCGCCGCATCCCCGCCGGCAAGAACGACGCCGCCGCCATCGACGTCACCAACTTCCAGCCCACCGCAACCGAACTCACCATCGGCCACGGCGTCCGCGACCTGGGCGTCAACGCCCCCGGCACCGCCGCCGCTTTCGTCCTCTGGGACACGCTCTACACCCTCGACCTCAACGCCAACGCCAAGCCTCAACCAGTTTCGATCACCTTCTCCGCCGACTTCGCCGACCTCGACACCCAGCGCCTCAACGTCGGCCGCGAGATCAGCGAACAAGCCCTCAGCCCCGACGGCAAGACCATCGCCGTCATCGCCCGCGGCCAGGTCTTCGTCCGCTGCACCGACGAGAACTTCCCCACCCGCCGCGTCACCACCGGCAACGGCCGCGCCCGAAGCCTCGCCTGGAGCCCCGACAACCGCGTCCTCTACTTCTCCTCCGACGACACCGGCACCAATCAGCTCTACTACGCCACCGTCGCCCTCAGCAAGAGCGACCTGATTCCCGCCGAAGAAAAGAAGGCCGAGGAAAAGAAGCCTGAGGACAAGAAGGACGAGAAGAAGCCGGAAGAAAAGAAAGACGAGAAGCCCGCCGACACCGAGAAGAAGCCCGACGCAGAAAAGCCGGACGACAAGAAGGCCACCGACAAGCCCGCCGAGAAAACAGACGCGAAGGAGCCCAAGAAGGACAAGCCCGATTACGCCAAGCGCTGGGCCGAGTCCATCACCTTCACCGTCCACAAGCTCGAACCCGCCAACCTCGCCCCCGGCAAGAACGACGGCGTCTTCGGCCCCGAACTCACCAACCCCACGCCCTCCCCCGACGGCAAGCAGCTCATCTTCAACCGTGGCCTGGGCGACACCATCCTGATGGACCTCGCCACCAGAAACTGCCGCGTCCTCTGGGAAGGCTGGAACTCCGCCGACCTCTCCTGGGCTTCCGACTCCCGCCACATCGTCTACGCCAACGAAGACCTCGACTTCAACTCCGACATTTGGCTCTTCGACACCAAGCCCGGTGACGACGGCAAGACCGCGCCCGCCATCAACCTCACCCGCCACCCCGACCTCGACATCGCGCCCCGCCTTTCCGCCGACGGCAAGGTTCTCTACTTCCTCAGCGAACGCGGCGAGAACAACTTCCAGTACCAGGTCTCCGCCCTCTTCCTCGACAAATCCCTCGAAACCCTCCGCCCCTACGAACTCGAGGACTACTTCAAGAAGGCCGGCGAAGCCGCCAAGAAGCGCAAGCCCATCGACGCCGTCGAATGGGACAAGCCCGCCGAACCCAAAGCAGAAGCAAAGCCCGAAGTGAAGGACGAGCCCAAGCAGGAAGAGCCCAAGAAGGACGACGCCGCCAAAGCCGACGACAAGAAGGACGACAAGAAAGAAGACAAGAAGCCCGAGCCCGCCAAGCCCCTGCGCTTCGACACCGACGACTCCTACCTCCGCGTCCGTCGCCTGACCAACGGCACGCCCACCGGCTCCGGCCAGCTCGCCATCACCCCTTCCGGCGATCGAATCGCCTTCGTCGCCGCCGGAGAGCCCGATCCCTCCCTCGTCTCCATCTCCTACAAGGGCGACGACCGCAAGACCATCACCTCCGGCGGCGTCGGCGCCCTCACCGCCTCGCTCACTGGCGACAAAGTCACCTTCATCAAGTCCACTCCCGGTGGCGGAGGCGGTTCTCTGAACTCCTCCACCTTCGCCGGCGGCAAGGTCGACACGCTCCCCATCGACGCACCCATCACCGTCGATGTCGCCGCCCAGCAGCGCCACAAGTTCATGGAAGCCGCCCGCATCCTCGGCAACACCTTCTACCACCCGACCCTCAAGGGCCTCAACTGGACCGGCCTCGCCGCCCGCTACGTCACCCTCGCCGAGAAAACCCGCACCGTGCCCGAGTTCGCCGCTGTCACCATGATGCTCTTCGGCGACCTCGAAGGCTCGCACATGGGCGTCTTCGCACCCCCCGGCTCCGGCCCCGGCCAGATCAACACCGGCTACCTCGGCATCGACCACAAGCCCGCGCCCGGCGGCTACGAGATCACCCGCATCGTCCCCCGCTCCCCCGCCGAAGGCCCGACCGATCCCAAGGCCGTCCGCCTGCAGTCCGGCGACGTGATCACCATGATCGACGGCGAGAAACTCGCCGCCGATCCGACATCGCGCCCCAACATCGACCTCGCCGCCGCCCTCATCGGTAAAGCCGGCAAGGAAACGCTCGTCACTTTCACTCGGAAGACCGACGCCCCGGCCGCCGACGGCAGCATCAAGCCCCGCACCATCCTCATCACCCCGATGTCCAGCGGCGCCGACGTCAACCTCCGCTACGACGACGAGTGCGAGCAGCGCCGCGCCATGGTCGACAAACTCTCCGGCGGCAAACTCGGCTACCTCCACATCCGCGCCATGAGCCAGCCGTCGGTCGACGATTACGAACGCGATCTCTTCGCCGCCGCCGACGGCAAGCTCGGCCTCGTCATCGACGTCCGTGACAACGGCGGCGGCAGCACCGCCGACATCCTCCTCGCATCCCTCACCGCACCCCGCCACGCCTACGCCGCCAGCCGCGGCGTCGACCCCGCCACCGTCAAGCGCGACGCCTACCCCCGCGACCGCCGCCTCATCTACGGCTACAGCCGCGAGATCAGCGTCCTCATCAACGAGAACTCCTTCTCCAACGCCGAAATCTTCGCCCACGCCATCCGAAACATCGGCCGAGGCAAGGTCGTCGGCACCACCACCTACGGCGGAGTAATCTCCACCGGCTCCGCCTCCCTCATCGACGGCACCGCCGTCCGCACCCCCGGCCGCGGCTGGTACGTCAGCAAAGACCACAAAGACATGGACATCTACGGCGCCGAGCCCGACATCGCCGTCCCCCAAACCCCCATCGACGAAGCCGCCGGCACCGACCCGCAGCTCGAAGCCGCAGTGAAGGAACTCCTCACCCGCGCCAAAGAGCCGCAGTAATCAGCCTCAGGCTTTCTGGGAAGACAATCACCACAGAGACACAGAGGCACAGAGGCACAGAGAGAAGCATTTGGCTGAAGGCAACCGGTCAGGATTGCCTTGAACCCAATGTCTCTCTCTGTGCCTCTGTGTCTCTGTGGTGAACTGCTTCCCCCTCACACCGCCATCACATCCAGCATCAACTGCCCCGCCAGCATCGCCGTGATCTCCGACACATCCCGATCCGGCAACACCTCGACGATGTCCGCCCCCACAAGATTGACGCCGCGCAGCGAACGCACCGCCGCCAACGCCTCCGCGCTCGTGAACCCGCCCGCCACCGGCGTCCCCGTCCCCGGCGCAAACGCCGGATCGACCGCATCCACATCAAACGTCAGATACGTCTCGCGCCCCTTCGTCCTAGCGACAAACGCCGCCAGCGTCGCCGCGCCGTTCCGCCGCCACTCGTCCATCGTCACAATCGTCACGCCGTGCTGCTTGGCAAAGTCCAAGTCCGCCGCCGTGTTCAGCGTCCCGCGGATCCCGATCGAGATCATCGCCTTCGGATCCACAATCCCCTCTTCAATCGCCCGAATGAACGGCGAGGCGTGCCCCCACTTCTCCCCCCACACGCTGTCCACCGTGTCCATGTGCGCATCAAAGTGCACGACGGCCAGCGCCTTCTTCCCGCGTTTCTCCCACACCGCCCGCATGTTCGCGTACGCGATCGAGTGATCCCCGCCGATCGCGAGCAGCCGCGTCTGCGCATCACCCAACCCCCGCGCAAACCCTACCACGCTCTCCATCGTCTCCTTGCACGAATACGGCATCACCGGCGCATCACCCGCGTCCGCCACGCTCCATCGCTCCGCCACATTGACGCCCAACTCAATCGAGTACGGCTTGATGTACTGGCTCGCATCCCGCACCGCCCGCGGCCCAAACCGCGCCCCAGGCCGGAACGTCACCCCGCCATCAAACGGCACCCCATACACCGCCCAATCTACCGGGCTGTTCGCCGGAGTGACATCACTCAGCCGCGGCACCCTCAAAAACGTGCACACCCCCGCAAACCGAGGCTGCACACGACCCGACGGCAAAACAGTCTGCTTTCCCATGCTCGCTCTCCATCGACGCTCCGAGTGCCACTGCTTGACCGTTCGCGTGCCGGGTGCCGTGGGTCGGCGGCTCGGAGCCGACCCACGCTGCTCCGACCCACGAATGCACTCACCACCACCACAACGTCACTCATGCACCAACGACGTCGTCAACGCCGGCAATTGAACCCGTCGCCCATCCTCCGTCACCAGATCGATATGGCTCGTCGGCTGCACCCCCTGCACCGTCCCCTCGTACCGATGCCCCGCGTGCTCGAACGTCCGCCGCGACCCGACCAGGATGTCCCGCCGCGACCACTCCGCCGCCAGCGAATCCGGATCCATCGCGAGCGCCCGATCAAACTGCCGCACCAATTCGATCAGCACCTCCAGCCGCGTCGCCGCCGAGCCCAGCATCGCGGTCGACGCCGCCCGTCCGCCCAGCACGGCGGGAAAGTCCTCCGCCTCGTGCCCCACGTTGATCCCGATCCCCACCAGCGCGGTCTCCGCCTTCGCCTCGACCAGCACCCCCGCCAGTTTGCGCTGCGCTCCGCCGCGCTCCACCACATCATTCGGCCAGCGCAGCCCAAGCCCCGCTGTTGGCCCCGCTCCCACCACCACCTCACACGCTCGGCACGCCGCCAACCCCGCCGCGATCGACAACCGCGCCGGCGGCACATCCCGCTTCACCAGCGCAAACGTCGCCGCCACACCCAGCCCCCGCGCCGCCTTCTGCTTCGGCCCCCCATCCGGAGCCTCACCCTGCACCCACTGCCTTCCCAACCTTCCGCGCCCACCCGTCTGTCGATCCGCCACCACCAGCGAACTGACCCCATCCGCGCTCGCCCGCAGCGCGGCGTCCTGCGTCGATTCCGTCTCCGCCAGCACCATCACCCGCCGCACCAGCGCGAGCCGCTCCTGGCGCAGCACCGCTTCGACCGCGTCCTGCCACAACTCGATCGGAGTCTCACTCGTCCCGCCGCGCATCGCCCACCTCATCGCTTCGAGTCCTCAAAGTCCAAACCCAAGTCCACAATCGGCGCACTGTGCGTCAGCGCCCCGACACTGATCCGATCCACCCCGCTCTTCGCAATCGCCGCGATCGTCTTCAGGTTCACGCCCCCCGACGCCTCCAACTCCACCCCCGGCGCGATCCGATCCCGCATTTTCACCGCCCTCCTCAAAACCGACGGCGGCATGTTGTCCAACAGCACGATGTCCACCGCCGCCTGCTTCCCGCTCCGCGCCGCCAACACCCGCTCCAACTGCTCCAGCGAATCCACTTCCACCTCAAAGAACTGAATCGCCGTCTTCAGCCCATCCGCCCGCCCCCGCGCCGCCTCCACCCACTTCGTCAACGCCCCCAGCGGCACCGCCGCGATGTGGTTGTCCTTGATCAGCACCGCATCAAACAACCCGATGCGATGACACCGCCCCCCGCCGCACCGCACCGCGTACTTCTCCAGCACCCGCAGCCCCGGCGTCGTCTTCCGCGTGTCGAACAACTCCGCCTTCACGGCCCCCTTCGCCACCATCGCCGCCCGATACGCCGCCGTCACCGTCGCCACACCCGACAGGCGGCACACCAAATTCAACAGCGTCCGCTCCAGCCCCAAGACCTCCCGCGTCGGCCCTCGCAGCGTCAAAAGCGTCTGCCCCGGCCCAAACGCCGCCCCATCGCGCACGCCCTTCCCCACCGCCACCTTCACCCGCGGCCCAAACACCCGCACCAACTCCGGCACCGCCGCCAACCCGGCCACCACCCCGCTCTGCCGCGCACGCACATGCGCAACGCACGTCTCCCGCGCCGCGATCGTCACGAAGCTCGTCACATCCCCCGGCCGCCCACCAACACCCAAGTCCTCATCCCGCGCCGCCACCGCCACCGCCCGAGCCGCCGACGGCCCACCCAGCGCCACAAACACCCGCGCGAGCGACATCGCATTCACGTCTTTCATCACAACCCGAGCGTACGCAACGCTCGCCCGCACCATCACCCCCCTCACTCAACCACCCTATATCACCCCCTCATCTCCCCGCCCCACTTCCCCGCTAAACTGCCCCAGAAGGAGTCCCCATGGGTCTGCTCACAGGCAAAACCGGTCTCATCGTCGGCATCGCAAACGAACGTTCCTACGCCTGGCACATCGCCAAGGCTCTCTCCGACCACGGCGCCACCTGCGCCTACACCCACCTCCCGGGCGAAAAGAACGAACGCCGCACCAAGCGCTCCCTCGAAGAGCTCAACCAGTCCAACGCCTGGCTCCACCCCATGGACGCCGCCAAGGACGAGGACATCGACGCCGCCTTCAACGCCTACGCCGAGAAGTTCGACAAGATGCACTTCCTCATCCACTCCATCGCCTTCGCCGATCGCGAGTGGCTCCAGTTCGGCAAGTTCGTGCACACCCCGCGTGCCGCTTACCTCAACGCCATCGACATCAGCGCCTACACACTCCTCGGCATGGCCCGCCGCGCCCAACCCCTCATGCAACGCTCCGGTGGCGGCAGCATCCTCTGCATGTCCTACTACGGCGCCGAAAAGGTCGTCCCCGGCTACAACGTCATGGGCGTCGCCAAGTCCGCCCTTGAATCCACCGCCCGCTACCTCGCCGCCGAGCTCGGAGGCGACAAAATCCGCGTCAACAGCATCAGCGGCGGATACCTCCGCACCCTCGCCAGTAGCGCCGTCGGCGGCACCGACTCCATGTCCGACCGCGTCGCCGAACGCGCCCCACTTCGCCGAAACGTCGAAGGCGCCGACGTCGGCAACACCGCCGTCTACCTCGTCTCCGACCTCGCCAACGGCGTCACCGGTGAAACCCTCTACGTCGACTGCGGCGTCAACATCATCGGGGCGTAACCACTCCCCAACCCGCGGAGCGGGGAGGGGTGGCCGAGCGAAGCAAGGCCGGGGCGGGGTGCCTTTCCGCCGTCCACCTTCAACGCCGGATGCCACTGCCCAACACGCTTTGAGGTTGGGCAGTGGGATCGCACACGCTCGCAGCAAAGACCCCGCGCCACCCCTCGCCACCCCGTAAACCTCTTCCCAGAGGTCCGAGTACCCCCACGCACGCACCGTACCACGGCCCCACCTCGTCACCCCCTCACGCAATCCCCCCTCACCCCCGCTCGGATTTCCTCCCCAACCCCCGCCATATCCGATAGTTGAAGCATGTCCTCGGTGGGCTCCAACATCGCCCAGTCGATCGCCGGCCTGAGTCAGGCCGAGCGTCTGCAGCCCCGCACCGCCAAGGCGCCCAAAGACGCGAAGGAACTCCGCCGCGACGTGGCCGAGCGCATCGACACCGTCGAGACCACCCAGGCCGCCGACGCCGTGAAGAACATCGCCGAGAACACGCAGGAAGAAGCCCGCGAGGACCACGAAGAGAATCCGACCGCGCAGAGCGACGCCGAGAAGCCGCCACGCCCGAGCCTCGACGTCAGCGGCTGATCACGCCTTCGCCGCCTCGCGCGTCCCTGCCTTCACCACCACGACCTCCGGCGCAGCCGCCACCGCCGCCTTCGGCGTCACCCGCCAGAACGTCGGCAGCGCATCCGCCCACGTCTCCAGAATCGCCCGCGCCCGCGCACTATCCGTCTCGCTCGCGTGCCGCTCGATCAACCCGCGCAGCCGCTCCGCCTCCGGTCCCGCCGCCACCCGCTTCATCTCGATCATCTCGCGATTCGCCAACTCCGGCAAATGCCCGTGCAGGTCGAGCACGAAGGCCTCGCCGCCCGACATGCCAGCGCCGAAGTTCCGACCGAACACGCCCAGCAGCACCACCGTGCCGCCCGTCATGTATTCGCACCCGTGATCGCCGCAGCCCTCGGCGATCGCCAGCGCCCCCGAGTTCCGAACGCAGAACCGCTCTCCCGCGCGTCCCGCGACGAACAACTCGCCACCCGTCGCTCCGTACAGCACCGTGTTTCCGACAATCGTCGTCAGGTGCGACTCCACCGGACATTCCTTCGGCTGCGCGATGACGATCGTCCCCGCGTGCATGCTCTTGCCCACGTAGTCCTGCGCATCGCCGCGCAGCGTCAGCCGCATGCCGGCCGTGCAGAACGCGCCGAAGCTCTGACCCGCCGTGCCACGGAACGTCGCGTCGATCGTGCCCGCTTCAAACCCCGCTTCGCCGCGCAGCCGCGCAATTTCGCCCGCCAGCCGCGCTCCGACCGTGCGATCGCAGTTCCCGATCGCGTACGTCCGCACAAACCGCCCGCCCGCCGAGATCACCGGCCACGCCTCCGACAGCAGCCGCTCGTCCAGCGGCATCTCCGTCTCCGGACGCACATTCGCCGGCGTCGTCTGTCGCAACGCCACCGTTGCGTCGCCGCGCTCGCCCACCTGGTACCGCACCGGCGCCGCCAGCAGTCCGCTCAACTCCAAGCCCGCACACCGCGGCAGCGTCACATCACGCCGTTCCTCCAACAAGTCCGTCCGCCCCACAATCTCATCCAGCGAGCGGCATCCCATCTCTGCCAAGATCATCCGCACCTGCTCCGCGATGTAGAGCATGTACGAAATCAGGTGCTC